>NZ_JAEPRF010000002.1:0-462104 GCF_022501545.1 Macrococcus sp. PK | reverse complement strand
ACCGAAGGTATCAAATTGATAAATCCATGTTCTTAGTATTGAAGGTTGAATATCATATTTTCTACCCAATGAATCATAGCCAATATTTCCATCTTTATATTCTTTAATAATTCTTAATTTAAAATCAAGTTCATGCTTTTTATTCAAAATAAACACCCCTAAAGTTGAATTTTAAGGTTCAACTTTAGGGGTGCACTTCATATGTGCATGTCTTTATTAAAATTTATTGCTTATCCACGTGATACATATGAACCGTCAGTAGTATTGATAATTAATTTATCACCTTGGTTAACGAATAAAGGTACGTTTAAAGTATAACCCGTTTCAACAGTTGCTTGTTTTGTTGCCCCTTGAGCTGTATCACCTTTAATACCAGGTTCTGTTTCTGTTACTTCTAATGTTACAGTGTTAGGTAATTCAACACCTAACGTTTCTCCTTCATACATTTGGATATGAACTTCCATATTTTCTTTTAAGAATTTTAATTCGTATTCAATCGTGCTTTCTGGCAATTCTAATTGCTCATAAGATTCATTATCCATAAATACATGTTGATCACCTGAAGCGTATAAATATTGCATACGTTTATTATCGATTTGTGCTTTACCAACTTTTTCACCAGCACGGAATGTTTTTTCCTGAATAGCACCAGTACGTAAGTTACGTAATTTCGAACGTACGAATGCAGCACCCTTACCTGGTTTTACGTGTTGGAATTCAATAACTCTCCAAATCCCGTTATCTACTTCAATTGTTAAACCTGTCTTAAAATCGTTTACTGAAATCATTAAATTTCCTCCTAATTAGCTTTCTTATAAAATAATAAGGTCTTTTGTTGAATGTGTAAAGCGCTTTAGTCCATTTTTTGTAACTAAAACATCATCTTCAATACGTACGCCACCTAAACCATCGACATATATACCTGGTTCTAATGTTACACACATGTTTTCTTCAAGAATATGAGGTGATTTCGAAGATAACATTGGTCCCTCGTGAACTTCTAGCCCTATGCCATGCCCTAATGAATGTCCAAATTTTTCTCCGTAACCGTAAGATTCAATCACATCTCTCGCAATTTTATCAGCTTCTATCCCTGACATACCCAGCTTAATCTCATTTAATGCTTTCATCTGTGATTCTAATACGATGTTATAAATCTTTACCATTTCTTCACTAGGATCACCAACAGCAATCGTACGTGTTATGTCTGATATGTAACCATTATATATCGCACCGTAATCAAATGTAATCATCTCACCAGACTGAATCACTTTATCACTCGCAACACCATGCGGTAATGCACCACGCAGACCACTTGCAACAATTGTATCGAAAGAAGAACCCGTTGCCCCTAGTTCACGCATTTTCATCTCCATTAAGTTATTAACCTGCATTTCAGTTATACCAGGCTTCGTTACTTGTAAGATATACTCAAAAGTTGCATCAGCGATATCGGCCGCTTTCTGGATGATTTCAATTTCGTGCGGCTCCTTTATCATTCGAATACGTTCTACTTCTCCAGCAACATTAACAAGTTCATAATGATTGCTTAATAAGTTTTGATGTTGCTGATATGTAATAAGATCTCCCTCAAATCCAATAGATTTATAGCCATATGTTTCTATCAACGTGCGAATCTCATCAAGTATCGGTTGACTATGTTTAACAATTTCAAATGCAGATGCTTGATCAGTAGCCTGTTCAATATATCTAAAATCTGTTACTAAAATTTTCTTATCTCTAGAAATGATTAAAGCACCGCTTGAACCTGTAAATCCAGATAAATATCTTCTGTTATACTGTGATAGTACAATAACAGCATCTAATGATTTATCATCTAACAATTGATTTACTTTTTCAAATTTCATATTTTTACTTCCTCTCTATATATAAGCTTTTTTATAACATTATATATATGTTAACATATATAAAGACACTATTTGAATTGAGGCGTAACAAAATGAAAAAAATATTTTTACTATTATCGACGAGTCTATTACTAACTGCTTGCGGACCTTCAGAAGCAGAACAACTTACGAAAGAAAAGAACACTTTATCTAAAGAAGTTGAGCATTTAAAAGAAAAAGTTGAAAACGAAAAAACGAAACATATTTCTAAAAATAACACATTGAATAATATAGAAAATGAACTCAAACAAGCTAAAAGTGGCAATACAATAACAAATGACTTGTACACTCAAAACTTTAAAGCATACACTACTCAATTAGCTACTGCATTTAAAACATACTCTGACATTGAAGGTAAAATTGATCAACTGAAAGGAGATGCGATGGTGTCAGATCGTTTATCTGAAGTAAAACAAACAATCGATGATGCGGTTCAAACATATGAAGCACCATTTAAAAAAGCGAATCCACCTAAAACGTTTGAAGATATCCATGACCAGATTCAGGATGCTAACAAGCATATGAAAATAGCGATTTCTAAGATTGAAAAAGGATATGATAAAAAGGATAAGGCGCTTGTTTCTGAAGGAAAAGCTACCTTACAGAAAGTAATCGATCAATTCAATGAAATACAGTTCCAATAAGAAAACTGGTATGATTCCTTAAATGAATCATACCAGTTTTCTTATTTATAAATGCATGACTTAAAGTAATCATTTTCGATATGTCCACGCATCGCTTTTATATTTTTCCATTAAACGATTCGTCTCATCTCTTAATGCATCGTTCATTTCAAAAGGAACTAATTTTTTATTTAAACCTTTTTCAAAACCTTTAAAGAATGCTTCTTCCATCATTTCTATCGTTATTTCTTTATCTGTTAGATCCTGTATACTGACCGCCTTAGAATAAAAGGCTTTTTTCATCTTATCTTTAAGTCTCGGATTTTGATATGTAAATAAGTCAAAAAGCTCGTCAACGTCAATGGACTGCAAAATAGAACCATGTTGAAGTATCACACCTTTTTGACGGGTTTGTGCACTGCCAGCAATTTTACGCCCCTCTACAACCAGTTCGTACCAGCTAGGTGCATCAAAGCAGACTGAACTTCTAGGATCTTTCAGTTTAGCGCGTTGTTCTTCTGTTCTGGGAACAGCGAAATAAGCATCAAAGCCTAAATCAATAAAACCTTCGAGTAGACCTTGAGAAATAACACGATAAGCTTCAGTAACAGTCTTCGGCATTTCAGGATGCGCTTCAGGTACAATAACGCTATATGTAAGTTCTTTATCATGTAGTACACCACGACCGCCTGTAGCACGTCGTACTAAACCATATCCTTTTGATTTTACCTTTTCTAAATCAATTTCTTTTTCTATTTTTTGAAAATAACCGATTGAAAGTGTCGCAGGATTCCATCCATAAAATCGAATAACAGGAGGCAGCTTACCTTCTGAAACAAAATTAAGCAATGCTTCATCCAACGCCATATTAAAATAAGGATCATTTTGCTTCGTATTTAAAAATAACCATTCTTCTTTTTTACTATTTTCCATCTCAATCAAACTCCCCAACGTAATCACACAAAATAAAAATAAAATAAAAGTAAAATAACTTTGAAATCATATGATTTTATTACTATAATAAATCTATGATTATAAAAGGAGGACTACTAAAATGACGATGTGGTATATTTTAGGAATCGTACTTCTTGCTTTGTTAGTTTACATTCTAATTAATTACTCTATCAATCGTAAAGCTGTTACTGAATTAAGTCAAGATGACTTTAAAAGCGGTTTAAGAAAAGCGCAGGTCATCGATTTACGTGAAAAAGCAGATTATGATTACGGACATATTAACGGTGCAAGAAACATTCCAATGACAATATTCAGAACGAGAATGCTTGGGTTACGTAAAGATCAACCAATCTACTTCGTAGATGCAAATGGTATCTCAAGTTATCGTGCAGCGCGCATGCTGAAAAAACACGGCTACAATAATCTTTATATGCTGAAAAATGGCTATAAAGACTGGAAATATGATTTAAAAGTGAAAAAATAATTTTATAATTCTTGACGAGACAAATTTGTCTCGTTTTTTTATTTTTAATATAAATAAGCAAAGCACGAAAGAATTCATGCTTTGCTTAAACTTAAAACTCTATATTACTTTTCAATCGTTCCTGAATATTTTAATACTGGTTTACGTGCTGCCATTGTTTCATCAAGACGGCCGATAACAGTATCATGTGGTGCTTCTAATACGATATCTGGATTTTCTTCTGCTTCTTTAGCGATTTGAATCATCGTATCACAGAATGAATCCAATGTTTCTTTAGATTCAGTTTCAGTAGGTTCAATCATCATACATTCCTCAACGTTTAATGGGAAATAGATTGTTGGCGGATGGAAGTTAAAGTCTAACAGACGTTTTGCCATATCTAACGTTCTCACACCAAGTTTCTTCTGTTTAGAACCACTGATTACAAATTCATGCTTACAATGACGATTGTATGGTAATACGAAATAGTCTTGTAATCTTCTCATCATGTAGTTCGCATTTAATACAGCCACTTCAGATGCTTCTTTTAAGCCATCTGGTCCCATTGTACGGATATACGTGTATGCACGTAAGTAAATACCAAAGTTACCGTAGAATGGCTTAACACGTCCGATAGATTGTTCACGATCATAATCAAATTTAAATCCATCTTCAGTCTTAATAATATGTGGTTTTGGTAAGAATGGTACTAAATCAGCTTTCACACCAACTGGTCCAGATCCTGGTCCACCACCACCGTGTGGTCCAGTGAATGTTTTGTGTAAGTTTAAGTGAACTGCGTCAAATCCCATATCTCCAGGACGTACTTTACTCATGATTGCATTTAAGTTTGCACCATCATAGTATAATTTACCACCGGCAGCATGAACGATTTCACGAATTTCTAAAATATCTTCTTCAAATAAACCTAATGTATTTGGGTTTGTTAACATGATCGCAGCTGTATCTGGTCCAACTACACGTTTTAAATCTTCAATATCAACTAATCCAAATTCGTTTGATTTTACTGTAACTGTTTCAAAACCAGCAACTGTTGCTGATGCCGGGTTAGTACCATGTGCTGAGTCTGGTACGATTACTTTTGTACGGTTGTGGTCTCCATTCGCTTCGTGGAACGCACGAATCATCATTAATGCAGTCCACTCACCATGTGCACCTGCTGCAGGTTGAAGTGTAACTTCATCCATACCAGTAATTTCTTTTAAGTGTTCTTGTAAATCATAAATCACTTCTAACGAACCTTGAATCGTTTTTTCATCTTGTAATGGATGCGCTGCTGCAAATCCAGCCATACGAGCAACTTTTTCGTTGATTTTTGGATTGTATTTCATCGTACAAGAACCAAGTGGATAGAATCCAGAGTCAACACCGTGGTTTTTATTAGATAATTCAGTGTAATGACGCATTAAATCTAATTCAGCGATTTCTGGTAACATCGCACGTTCTTTACGAATGAACTTGCTATCTAAAATATCTTCAACTTTTTTATTTTCAACTTCTAATTCAGGTAATGAATAACTGAAACGATTTTCTTTTGAACGTTCAAAAATTAATGGAGAGCTTCCTTTAAGCATTGAACACACCTACTTTCGCGATAAATGTATCGATCTCTTCTTTCGTTCGTAACTCGGTAACAGCGATTAACATATGATTTTCATACTTGCTATCCACTTGACCAAGATCATAACCACCAATAAATCCATCTTCTAATAATTTTTCATTGATTTCAGAAATTGGTGCGTTAAATTTAACTACGAATTCATTGAAAGTTGTACCAGCTAATACTGTGAAACCTTCTTCAATCATTTTTTCTTTCATATAATTAGCTTTTTGTAAGTTCTGGTTTGCCATTTCATAAACACCATTCTTACCTAATGCGCTCATTGCAACAGATGCAGCCAATGCATTTAAAGCTTGGTTCGAACAAATATTTGAAGTCGCTTTATCACGACGAATATGTTGTTCACGTGCCTGTAAAGTTAGTACGAAACCACGGTTACCTTCGTCGTCCTGAGTTTGACCAACAAGACGTCCAGGCATTTTTCGCATTAATTTGTTTGTTGCTGCGAAATATCCACAGTGTGGTCCACCAAGTTGAGCTGGGATACCAAATACTTGTGCATCCCCAACTACAATGTCAGCACCAAATTCACCAGGTGGTGTTAACAATCCTAAGCTCATAGGGTTACTTGATACTACGAATAATGCTTTTGTACCTTCTGTGTATGATTTAATCGTTTCTAAATCTTCAATACTACCAAAGAAGTTTGGGTATTGAACCATAACACAAGCAGTATCTTCATCGATTGCTGACTTTAAAGCATCTAAATCTGTCACAGTATCTTTAACATCAATTTCAACAACTTCTAAATGTTGACCCGTCGCATAAGTTTGTAAAACAGCACGTGATTGGTCGTTAACTGCTTTAGATACAATAATTTTTTTCTTTTTAGTGTGTCCACATGCTAACATCGCCGCTTCAGCAAAAGATGTTCCACCATCATACATAGATGAGTTAGCACAATCCATACCTGTAAGTTCAGCAATCATCGTCTGGAATTCAAAGATAGCCTGTAATTCCCCTTGAGAGATTTCTGGTTGATATGGTGTATACGCTGTATAGAATTCACTACGAGAAATAACATGATCAACTACTGTAGGTATATAATGATCATAAACACCAGCACCTAAAAATGATGCGTGTGTGTCACTCGTAATGTTTTTATTTGCAAGCGCAGATAATTCTTTTAATAAAGGTGTTTCTGCTTTACGAGGTTTAATATTTAAATCCCCTTGAAAACGTACGCGCTCAGGAATGTCCTGGAATAATTCGTCGATAGACTTGATACCGATTGTATCCATCATTTCTTTTTTATCAGTTTCTGTTAATGGTATATAACGATGACTCATTTTTTCAACCCCTTAATTTTTATGGAATGGTGTTTTCACAATTTTTGCTGGCACTAATTTCTTACGGACTTGAACAAATACTTCATTACCAATTTCTGTCTGATCGATATTAATCAATGCTAACGCAATTGAACGACCAGTAGATGGTGATTGGGTACCACTTGTAACATAACCAATTTTATTGCCATCTTTATCTTGAACTTCATAATCTGTACGTGCGATGCCACGTTCTAACATTTCTAATCCAGCTGATTTACGAGCCAAACCTTCTTCTTTTTGTTTTGCAAGAACTTCACGACCAATAAAATCGCCTTTATCTAATTTTACGCTGAAGCCCATTTTAGCTTCGTAAGGAGTAATGTCAGTAGATAAATCTTGTCCATGTAATGGTAACGCTGCTTCTAAACGTAATGTGTCACGCGCACCTAAACCACAAGGTACAACACCTAAATCTAATAAACCTTCCCAAATTGCAACTGTGTCTTCTGCAGCACAGTAAATTTCAAAGCCGTGTTCACCAGTATAACCAGATTGACTAAAGATAACGTTCTTACCGAAGATTTCAACATCTTGAATAAATTCAAACATTTTTAATGATGCAATATCTTCTTTAACTTGTGACTTTAATATTTCTAATGCTTTAGGACCTTGAACCGCAATTTGTCCGTATTCTTTCGATACGTTCGTTACAGTTACACCATCAATTGTATGTTGTTGTAACCATTCAAAATCGATGTCTGTATTACCTGCATTTACTACTAATAAATATTTGTTTTCATCAAGTTTGTAAGCAACTAAATCGTCGATTACGCCACCATTTTCGTTACAGATCATTGTATATTGTGCTTTTCTGTCAGTTGCCTTTGAAATATCGTTCGTTAAAACATTTTGAAGATATTCTACAGCATTTTCACCTTCAACAATGATCTCGCCCATATGACTTACATCGAACATTCCAACATTTTCACGAACAGCAATGTGCTCTTCTTTGATGCTAGAGAATTGAACAGGTAAACCCCATCCAGAAAAGTCAATTACTTTTGCACCGTCTTCAATGTATTTGTCATACAATGGTGTTTTCTTTAATTCAGTCATGATTATCCTCCTAAAAATATAATTAAAAAAACAGCATAGCAAATGCTATCCTGTTGATTTCTTCAGGTTACGTCCGAAAATTATCCTTTTGCCTGAGAGTTTATATAGCTTGCCCCTTCGGCGATGATCACTCATTCTCTCTAATTTTCATCATCCGTCATTATTTGATTGTGAATTTCCTGCACACTTAAAGTTACATCATGTTCATTATAGACCTTGATGTATGCGATTTCATTATAACGTGAAATTCTACTGTTGTACAACTTTTTAATTTCTTCAAACGATTTATTCTGAGCATTGGGACGGTTATTATCACCAACAATTCTATTATACACAGTATCAATGTTCGCATCTACCCAAATATTTAAATTGTTTTGCTTTAATATTTCTATATTGTTCGGATTTTCAATTATACCTCCTCCAGTTGCTATGATAATATTCTTGTTTATATATGTTTTTAATACATCGTGTTCCAATTTACGAAAATAGGCTTCTCCAAATTTTTCAAATATTGCAGGAATCGATAACTGCTCTAATTCTACTATGGCTTTATCTAAATCTATAAAGGGTATATTCATTTTACGAGAAAGTAATTCTCCAACAGTTGTCTTTCCTGCACCCATAAAACCAATTAATACTATTGCCATCATTTATCCCCCTATTTAAAAAAAGCTATTTCTTTTGTGAAATAGCTTCAATAATTTCATTAAAATAATAATGCTCAAGATTATCTAATGTATTAAATTTTAACATGTATCTTGTGCTGAAGTAACTCAAAAATAATATTGTAAGCATTAACAATATCAGCATAGATGGAAAGATAAAGCCTTCAGATGATTTGATACGTAACTGTATGCTTGTTGAAACGTTCAATAGATAGGTATACTGCATTATCATGTATTTTAAAATATGCATTTTTGACTCCTTCCAACATAATAATATATCCCTCTTGATTTAGCTTTCTGATAATGCGATGTTTATGATATAGATATTGTATAATATCATCTCCGGTATATATCCAAAGCTGATTATTTACGATTTCAACATAGTCAGCATTATTTAATTCGTCATAGAGATCTCTTTGGAACATAGCATTATTAACATCAAAATGATCTGTGCTTTTTCCACTTAATTGATAAATGTTCATATAAATAAGCGGTAACAAACTCATAATCATTATTATAATTGATAAATTTATCATCATTTCGATCATCGTAAAACCATTACTTTTTCTTAATGCAGTATACTTTATCTTTCTTATAACAGATCTGGTCACCTTCAATGAAACCACCTCTTTCATTGATGACTATTTCTACATATGCTATTCGATACATTTCCAACGATTTTTTCTTTTGCTCATATGTATGAGATAATGTGAAATACATTGGCAACAAAGATAAAGTAATTAAAGCGACTACTGAAAAAGAAAGCAAGCTATCAATCAGCATAAATCCATCATACTTTTTCAATTCGTATTCTTCCTCTGTGTATCTGTACAACGATTTGATAAAGTGTATCACCAATATAATATTTAATCGTTCCACCTGTTCTAACTCCATTATTCTTAAAAATGATTTCACTATTTGCTAAACTATTTCCTTCATATATTTCACCTTGATTAATTATATATTTACTATTAATCCCTAAAACTTTTGATTGAATATAGATTGTATCGTTCCTTGGTGGGAACGATACAACTATAACTTCACCTGTTTCATAAGATTTCGTTTGATAATAATTTAGTAAAGAAATAATTTCATCGTTAATTTCTTCATCTAGCACTTCATTTTCATCAATTTTTGTGACTGGAACGATGATAATGATGATAACGATGATTAACAATACAAGTAATGATTCAATATAACTAAATCCATTATTATTTTTGTGCCACCGCTTCTCCATTTTCAATATTGATTGGATCACCATTTTTACATTTCACCTGATTTTCCTTTAAAAATTCCGGTACAAGTTCATTAATCGACGTTGGCGTCTTTCCATTCTGAAGTTTATATGCTTCTATTTGTCCTTGTACCATCTTCACCTGTGCTGTACAACCTGTATTCTGAACATTATCAGATTGTTTTGCGATATTTGGAATAATCACAATGATTAATACCGAAATAACAAGCAAAACAAGCAGCATTTCTATTAAAGTAAATCCATCATTTTTACTGAATTGATTTTTAAAAGATCGAACAAAATGATTACTATGTGTTTTAATAAATTTATACATTGTTATTCCTCCTATTGAATGCCCTCCATCATCTGGAGCATCGGTAATATAATGACTAAATACATTGCGACAATTAATAATCCTAAAACAATAAAGATGATTGGCTGGATACTTTTAATCAATTTGAAAATCCTCAGTTCAAATTTTTTAAAGACGTACTGACTATAATATTCGAGTTCTCTATCTAACTTCGAATTCTTCTCTCCATGCTGCATAAATTGAATCATAGACTTTTCAAATAACTGCAATTTAGAAACTGCATCAGGAAGTGCTTCACCTTTGATCAATTCCTGGTTAATGCAAGCTGCAATATAACTTAACGTTTGATCATTATTTTGACCTTCTAAAATTGAGATGACGTTTTTCATCATGACACCATTACTTAAAAAGAATGAAAGTTCAGCACTTACACGATAAGTTATAAATAAACGAAACAGTTGATTAATAACGGGAATTTTTTTAATGGTATAAAGTTGATTTTTAATATTGGATTTTTTAAAAATAAGAAAATAATAAAGTATTAGAGAAATGAGAAGTAATATTGTATATATAATTATTTGTGGAAGTGTATATAGTATATTTGTAAGGATTATCAGTTCTTTGCTTAAGGTCACACCCATTGAACTATACATATTTTTAAATTGTGGGAGTACAGTATGATTAACAGTAATGATTAATGCGATAAATATAATGATAAGTACTAACGGATATTGAATCGTCTTTATAAACTGCTGTTTCAGTTTCCGTTTTGAAAGATTATAAGCATAGCAATGTTTTAACGTTTCGTTAACATTTCCAAATGACTCACTGAAATGAACCTGCATTACAATATGATTACTATAGTTTAATAACTTCAGACAATCCGATAAAGTTTTGCCTTGTTCAAGTGCAGATAATACTAATTTCTTATCTGAAGATTTTACTTCATCATATTGAGAAAATAAAAACTTAATTGCTTCATATTGTGTAAAGCCGTTTTGCGTCATCTCACTTAAGCGGATTAAAAAATCATCTTCATATAATTTTAATTTGTTTCTATTCCAAAGCATAACGTTCATACTCCAGCTGCGTAATCTTTTCTTCGTCATGCATAACTTGCAATTGTTCTGATAAAGGATGATAATGGTGAACTTTTCTATCATTTAAATAATTACGTACATCGCCTTTTATCAACTGCTCAAAAATACGTGTTCGATTTGTAGTAGTATTTACTAATCGCTGATTAATGATTATTTCCAGACACTGCTCAAGTTCAACTTTGGTTATCCCCATTTCCATCAACCGATGAATAGCACCAAAACATGTATTTGCATGCAGTGTCGACAGCACAAGATGACCACTTAAACTTGCATTGATGACTTGTTTTGCAGTTTCAGCATCACGAATTTCTCCTATCATAATAATATCCGGATCACAGCGAAGAATGGCCTTTATTGCATTCTGATATGTTATATTAGCTTTTTTATTTACATTGATTTGAATCATACCTTGAATTCTCTGTTCAACGGGATCTTCAATCGAAATAATCTGTTTATTTAAATTTAGCGCTGCATAATTTAACATTTGGTACATCAATGTACTTTTTCCGCATCCCGTAGGACCACTAATCAAAATTAATCCGCTTCCTTTATGCATTAAAGATAATAATTCCTGTTCGATTGAAATATTTTGACTAAATAATGCTGGAATTATTCGCATCACACAAGCTTCATGTCCAATCGTATGCGGTAATGTCGATGCCCTGATATTGTAAAGTATTTCATCCTTCTCATAGGTCAATATACCGCTCTGTGCTTTATTTTTTTCAGAAACATCAAGATGTGTTATAAATTTTACATATGATAATAATTTTTCGAATTGTTCAGTATTTAACTGATTATAAGCATACATATTACCTCCAATTCTAAATTTCATCATGACATTATCAGCTTCGGGTATAAAGTGTACGTCTGAAGTTTTTTTAGTGATTGCATCATTCAATATTGTATGTAATAGTTTTTCCATAAATCCCTCCTCTACATTAATATCGGGAACTTCTTCTATTTTATTTTTTTACATCAGAATTTTTATTTCATTAATTTATTTTCTTATGAAACGGTTGAATAAATCCATTTATTTCCATCATTTTTACAAAATTAGAGGTTTACTTATTAAATGCTTATCTTTATAATAATAAGTGATATGAAGAGTTTGAATATAGGGGGAATAACCATATGGATAAAGTTTTTAAAACTTTAGGATTCTGGACAGCGATATTTGCAGTAATGTTCTACGTTGGCGGTATGTCAATGATGTCATTCATTTTCGTTGCTCAAACTGGATTTTTTGTATTATTAGGTTACTTAAAATTAACTGAAAGAATGTATATGTATATTTTTGCAGCATACTTAGTTGTATGTTTCGTAGGTTTCACATACTATTCAACTTTCTTATTAGAGCCAAGTTTTGGCCATCACGAATAAAAAACCTTCCTTTACGGAAGGTTTTTTTTAATAGCCATTTAAAAACGGATTACAATCCATCTCATGTTGAACTGTGGTATATGCACCATGTCCCGGACAAATAATAAATTGCTCATCAAGTGTCATGAGCTGCTGATCAATACTATTTAATAATTGTTGTGTGTTACCCTCGTATAAGTCAGTACGACCGATACTTTCTTTGAATAATGTATCTCCAACTATTGCAAAGTTATTAAAAATAAAAGATTGACTACCTGGCGAATGTCCGGGTGTATGACGCACATCAAACGTAAACGAACCAATCGTCTGCTTCCCAAGTTTCATTATTAAAGGCTTTGTCTTTGCAATCACTGGTTCTAGACCATACTGTTTAAATTTTTCTGAACCATTTTTAATCGTATCCGTTAACCAGTATTCCTCTTCTTGTGATACATAGACCGGTACATTAAATCGCTCACAAATCGCATCTACTGCTCCGATATGATCAAAATGTGTATGTGTTAGAATAACAGCGATCACTTTCTTATTTAGTGGTAATACAGCATCGATAATCTTTTCTGGTTCATCTCCAGGATCAAAAATCAATATTTCAGAATCATTATGTATGATATAGCAGTTTGTTTGTATTTGCCCTAAAGGTAATTTTATTTTATCCATAAATTGCTCCTCCTAAAAAATGTACTCGACAAAGTTATTTATTAATTATACAATATTAATGATAATAAAAGTAATTTCATGGGGGTTATGTCATGCCGTTTATTAACACAGGCGAATTATTTGAAATCTTTGGTACAAAAATTCATATTGGTGTAAATATCTTTTCACTTTTAATGTTAGCAGTATTTTTCTTATCAATCAAAGCTTTATTAAATGCTGTTAAATCTAAAAATGTATTAGGCATTATCTTTGGCTTATTAGCTACTTTATCATTTGGATTCTTTTCACTAGCAACAATCTTCACATACGGATATCCAATTTTACATCACTAAAAATAAGACCAGGACATTTTGTCCTGGTTTTATTTTTTATTTCAGATGTTTATTTACTGCATCTATCTTGTCAATCATCTTTCGTTTTTTATCTCTTCTGTCATCAATTCTAATATTTGTACATACACGATCTAATCCCTGCTTAAAAGGTGACTCATGTATAGCTTCTAGAGCCATGAGACATTCGTGTAATTCTCCTTCTATTAAAGTACTCATTGGTGTTAACATATAATCGATTTTACCCTGCTGCTTTAAATCTTCTAATATTACTTGAATTTCCGCGATATACTTACTCACACTGATCGACTTACCGTCTAAAGGAATTACTACAACATCAATAATTGCCATTATACTTGCTCCTTTTTCACATATTGTTTGATCAAACCTGCAGCACCAATAATTCCAGCATCATTGCCTAAAGTCGCTGTTACAACTTTAGTACCTTGCGTCGCAGGCGTAAAAGTTATTTCACGATAGACATCTTCAATATGCTGAATTAAGAAATCACCAGCTTTAGATACACCACCACCAATGATGATATATTTAGGATTCGTTACAACACTAAATACACTCAATGCATATGCTAAATTTCTCGCAACTTTCTTTATAACGTATGTCGCAAATTCATCTCCAGCTTTTGCAGCATCAAAAACCATTTTAGCCTGTAGTGTTCTATTTTTTATCGCATCTTCAATTACCGTCTGGAATTGTAGTTCAGCATAGTAATGATAAGATAGATTAACAACGCCTGTCGCACTCGCAACTGTTTCTAAGCAACCTTTCTTTCCACAGTTGCATTGGAATCGTTCTTTAAAATCAACTTTAAAATGCCCAAGTTCTCCACCAGAACCATTGTGACCATGGACAAGTTCATTATTGCTTATTATACCGCCACCGACACCAGTACCAAGTGTCACACAAATCACATCAGGTTCATTCTGTCCAGCACCTTTAAATTTTTCTCCTAAAGTTGCCACATTAGCGTCGTTGTCAACATAGACCGGTAATCCACTTAACTTTTCAAATTGTTCTTTAATATTGATCTTTCCATGCCAGTTTAAATTGATCGCACCATTAACAACACCCGTTTTAAAATCAATTGGACCGGGAACACCTAATCCTATACCAAGAACATCATTCATATCATAATTTTTATGTTTCGCGTTAACTACAAAAGAGTCATATACATTCTTCAATATACTTTCGCCATTATTTTCAGTTTTGGTTGGAATCTCCCATTTATGTAGTATTTCTAAGGTTTCATCAAGAACACCTAACTTACAAGTAGTGCCCCCAATATCCGCAGCTAAAATAATCATATTTTTCCCATCTTTCTCTGATTTAATATTAAACGTGCCTGCACAAACTGTTCATTCGTAATAATACCGGCATCATGTAATGATTTTATCTCCTGATTCATCATTTCAATCGTATCTTTTTCATCTTTAAAATATATAATAATACCAAATTGTTTAAGTAACTGTTGCACATCGTAAAATGACTGCATTGTTTCACCTGAATTCTTTAAATTCTTTTTGAAGTTTTATATAAGAAGATATTCTATTGCGTTGAATTGCCTTGTTCAAATATTTATTAGCGCTATCATAATCATCCATTGCACGCATAGCCAAAGCCATCTGATAGTTTAGTTTATCGCTATCAGGAAACTTGTTCAATCCTTTTTTCCATTCAGCAATACCGTTTGATAAACTTTCCTGTTTTGTCTTCAGCAAACCATAATATACATATGTTTCGTCATTATCATAACCTTTTTGAATAGTAGTAGTTAGAATTTCCTTCGCATCCTGATCATTTCCTGCAGCTATGGCCTGTGCAGCAAATTCATTATAAATATGATGTTCTTTTTCAGAAAAAATATTAAAGAGTAACAAAATTACTATAATAACTAAACCAGCACTCATCCATTTAAAATACTGACTTTTCATATTATATAAATGTATTAGCATTGCAATGAACAAACCGCCAAATAAACCACCAAAATGAGCATAGTTATTAACATTGGCAAATAAAGAACTTGCTGCGAGATAGATAATACTACCTATTAGTATTTGCATAATAAATTTTTTATCAAATTTCCCACTAAAGATGATATACGCTATTGCTGCACCCATCAATGCACAAATAGCTCCACTTGCTCCAACAGATATAGAAGTCGTATCAAATGCCAGAGAAACTAAATTACCTATAATACCACCACAAATATATATCAGAAGATACTGTCTTTTTAGATATAAATATTCTATAATTTTGCCGAGAATAAATAGTGACATCATATTAAACAATAAATGCTGAAAATCAAAATGGAGAAACATTGAAGATATCACTCTGTAATAATCACCATGAAGAAAATTAAAATGCGTTAATCCACCTTTTTCAACGAGCGTATCGACTTTATGCGTCATATGCCAAATATTCATTGCAATGAAACAAATGATATTTATCAAAATCAATAAATACGTAAGCGGTGTAAACTTAATCATAGCAGTATCTATCGGATTTTTTTTAATTACTCTATTTTGATACCACGATACAGATTGTGGCTTTGTTTTATTCGATATCGCTTTAAAAGGTGTGTTTAGTGTTTGTTTTACTGACTGAGAATTCGGACATGATATCACTTTAATATTTAGAGGCATCTCATTGATTTGGATTTCCTGGTCGATAAGCAATATTTCATAATGTTCAACCGATTGACTTACTAAACGCTCAATTTCTTCATGATGATCCATTATTTTCTGAACCATAAACATCGTTGATTGTGCTGTCTGTTTACTGAGTATGATACGTTTTAATGTTTTTTTACTACGACTATACAGCCATACATCATCCAATGCCTCTGAAGTTGTTATAAAATCATAATCAGTATATTTTATATATTCATAGATGTTTTTCCATTTAAACTTCTCTGTTATCATTGATTGTCCTCATTAATTATTATTCTTTTCTCAGTAATAAGCATCGAAACAGGAATATCATGTGGTTCAATTAACACTTCACCAAGTTGAACTTCAAAGATTAAACTTACTGTTTGTCCTGTATAATGACTTAAAAATTTATCAAAATAACCACCACCGTATCCAATACGATAACCATCTTCATTAAAAATGACACCAGGAACAACAAGTAATTCTGGCTGCGTACCAACTTCCTGCTGATGGTTCATGATATCTATACCATATGAATCTTTTACAATGTCCTCTTCTGAAGTATATCTTACAAAGTGCATCTGTTTCGTTTTATAGTCACAATATGGAACATATACTTTTTTTCCAAGACCCGCTGCATATTCTATTAACCATCTCGTATCTAATTCATGATTCATACTCATCGTGATACCAATTGAATTCGCATTTCTAAATACATCTTCATTAATAAAAGTATGTATTATCGAATCTTCTTTTTCAGTTTTATTTTGGTTATGCTTTAACTGCGCAAGCATCGCTAATCGTAAATCTTTTTTATCTGATTTAATTGTCATTTTCTCACCTCACTTATATTATACAATATAGCATAAAGAATGGAACGCACATAAAAAAACAGACATGAAAATTCATGTCTGCTCAAAAATTATTTAGTTTCTCTGTGTAAAGTTTTTTTATTATCTCTTGCACAGTATTTTGACATTTCAATACGTTCTGGGTTATTACGTTTATTTTTTTTAGTGATGTAGTTTCTTTCACCACATTCAGTACAAGCTAAAGTAACATTAACGCGCATAGTTGTTCCCTCCTCACGTTTCTAAATATCCATACGACTTTTCTATAATAACATGTGTCGCATGAATTATCTAGTACTAATTTATGAATTAGTTAAATCTTTCACCAGTAATCGTGAAATAAACACTTTCAGCGATATTAGTAATGTGATCACCAATTCTTTCAAGGTAACGACCAGCTAAATGTGCTTGTCCAGAAATATATGGATCATTGTCGATTAAATATGCACTATTAATAATTTCTTTATATAAATCATCAATATCATTATCTCGCTCAATAATTTCTTTAACTAAATTCACATCATTATTTTTGTGTGCTTCTTTAAGATCAGCTAGCATTAACATACTAAGTTTTCCCATTGTTTTAAGACGCATCAAAATATATTCATCTTCAAATTTTACTCTTTTACGAATCTTAGCTATATTTGCTGCATTATCTCCCATTCTTTCAAGTTCTGAAGATATTTTGCTTGAAGATAAAATCATTCTTAAGTCTGTAGCAATAGGTTGTTGTTTAGTAATTAAACTGATAATCTGATCGTCTATATTACTTTCCATAGCATTAATAACCTGATCATGTTCAATAATTTCTCTAGCAACAGATTTTTCATCATCACTTAATACATTAATACTTTTTTCGATAGTTCTATAAACTTCATCGGCAAGTTTTAAAACACTTTCTTCTAAATGTTGTAAACTTTCTTCGTATATTTCTCTCATATCAACCAAACCTTCCTGAAATATAACGTTCTGTTTGTTCGTCAGCTGGGTTAGAGAAGATCTTATCCGTTGTATCATACTCGTTGACGTAACCATTTAAGAAGAATGCTGTTTTGTCTGAAATACGAGCAGCTTGTTGCATGTTATGCGTAACGATAATGATTGAATATTGATTTTTAATTTCCTGAACTAACTCTTCTACTTTTAAAGTTGAAATTGGATCTAATGCAGATGTAGGCTCATCCATTAATATAACATCTGGCTCAATTGCTAAACAACGTGCGATACAAATACGTTGTTGTTGTCCACCAGATAAACCATAAGCATTTTTATCTAATCTGTCTTTTGTTTCATCCCAAATTGCAGCACCGCGAAGAGATTTTTCAACGATTTCATCTAAGATTTTTTTATCAGTTATCCCATGGATTCTTGGCCCATAAGTAATGTTATCATAGATAGATTTTGGGAATGGGTTAGGCTTTTGGAAAACCATCCCTACACGAGTTCTTAAGTGTTCAACTTTATAACTTTTATCAAAAATATTATCTCCACGGTATAGAATTTCTCCAGAAGTTCTTACGCTTGGGATTAATTCAATCATACGATTTAAAGTTTTGATATAAGTTGACTTACCACAACCTGATGGTCCGATAATTGCTGTTACTTCATTTTCTAAAATATCTAAATTGATATTTTGTAAAGCATGATGATCACCATACCATAAATCTAAATTTTTTGTTTGATAAACTATATTACGATTTGTTGGATTTGGTGTTTGACCTGTTACGATATTACGTTCTTTTTTTATATTTTCACTGCCTGTATTGTTTACTGTTTCAGTTGTAACGATAACTTTTTCATTATTCTTTACATCATTTGAAACTTTTACGTTGTTATTCATTATAAGACCCCTCTCAAATTAAAAACTAGAATTTTTTCTGATATTTATTACGGATAAAAATAGCAATTGAGTTCATAGCAATTAACATAATTAATAGCACGATAATCGCAGCTGAAGATACAAACTGGAATTCAGCTTTCGGTAATTTAGCCCATGTAAAGATTTGCATTGGTAAAGCCTGGAATCTGTCCATAATACTATCAGGAGTTTTCATGAAGATAGTTGGAATACCGATAACTACTAATGGTGCAGTCTCACCAATGGCACGAGATAAAGCTAAAATTGTACCCGTTAAAATACCAGGAATTGAAGCTGGTAATACAACATTTGTAATCGTCTGCCATTTCGTTCCACCTAATCCTAATGAAGCTTCACGAATCGCATTAGGTACTGCTCTGATCGCTTCCTGACTAGAAACGATTATAACCGGTAAAATCATTAATGACATTGTAAGTGCTGCCGCTAAAACCGACTTTCCAAGAGAAAGTGATTCAATACCGGCACCACGTACAAATAATGTTAATCCTAACAATCCAAATACAACCGATGGTACAGATGCTAAGTTAGCGATATTAACTTTAATAAATCTAGTAAATGCATTATCTTTTGCATACTCTTCCATGTAAATAGCAGTTGCCACACCTAAAGTTACTGCGATAGGCGCAATTGTCATCATTAACCATAATGTTCCGATCAAAGCACCTTTAATACCTGCTTTTTCTGGTGTTGTAGATGAGAAGTTTGTAAAAAACTGAGGCGTTAAATATCCTGCCCCTTTACGAATAATATCAAATAATAAAATTGCCAGTACAACCAAACCGATCATTGTACATAAGAAGAAAAGAAATTTAACAATTTTATTTTTTGACAGTCTGCCAGAGAGTTTCTTTTCAACTGTTTCATGATTAATTAATTCCATATTAATACTCCTCTCTGAATCGTTTAGTAACCCATTGTGAAATGAAGTTCATAATTAATGTAAATACGAATAATGTAAATCCTACTGCATAGATACTGTAGTAGATATCAGATCCATAAGTAGCATCACCAGTCGCAACCTGAACGATAAATGCTGTCATCGTTTGTAATGAGTTAGTGAAATCTAAAGAGAATTCTGGTGAACTACCAGCAGCAAGTGATACGATCATTGTTTCACCGATAGCACGTGATACTGCTAATACGATAGAAGCTAAAATCCCAGATAATGCTGCAGGGAAAACTACTTTGATAGCAGTTTCTAATTTCGTCGATCCTAAACCTAAAGCTCCTTCACGAATTGCTTGAGGTACTGCACTCATCGCATCTTCAGATAATGAAGCAATCATCGGTACAATCATAATACCAATTACTAAACCAGGACTGATTGCATTAAAACTTCCTAAGTCTGGCCATACAGAGCGTAATAACGGCGTTACAAATGTTAATGCAAAGAATCCATAAACGATTGTTGGAATCCCCGCTAAGATTTCTAAAATAGGTTTAATGATTCTTCGCGCACGGTCACTTGCATATTCACTTAAATATAATGCTGCACCTAAACCAACAGGGACTGCAAATATTGTAGCGATAAATGTTACTTTTAATGTTCCTAAAATTAATGAGATAATACCAAATTTCGGATCTTGGCCAAACGCATTCCATTCTTTTTCAAGGAAAAAGTCTGCAAATGAAACACGGGTAAAGAACGTAATTGTTTCAGTTAATAATGTAATCAGGATTCCAATTGTCGTTAAAATTGAAATTGAAGCAATGACAGCTAAAATTGTTGGAATCATCTTTTCAATGATGTTTTTCGAAGATCCTTTACTCTTGTTTTGAGCAATCAAATCTTGTACAGAAATTTTATTTTCCATAGTTTAGACTCCTTCATTTTAAAAGGGACGAAAAATTTCGTCCCTTAGAAAAATTTCATATTTGAATAATTATTAAGTTAATAATTATTTAACTTCTTCTAATTTCTTTAAATCTTCTTCATATATTTTATCTTCTAAAGCAACATAACCAGATTCAGTAGCAGCATCTTTAGATTTTTCTAAAGTAAACTTTAAGAATTCTTTGAATGCAGCGTTTTCTTTAATTGAATCGTTTTTAGCATAGATGTATAATGGACGGCTTAATGGGTAAGAACCATCTTTAACTGTTTCTTCAGTCGCTTCTACACCTTCGCCTTTACCTTCTTTTTGAATCTTAACAGCTTTTAAGTTATCTTTGTTTTCCTGGAAGAAGTTATATCCGAAGAATCCGACACCTGCTTTGTTATCTTGAACTGATTTAACGATTACGTTTGTATCAGCGTTTTTCTCAGCTTTGATTTCACCTTTATCTAATACTTCTTCACTAAAGAAGTCATAAGTACCATGTGATTGGTCAGGAGAGAATGCTTTAATTTCTTCAGTTGGGAAGTCAGCACGAACATCTTTCCAAGTTTTAGCTTTTCCAGAGTAAATCTTAGCTAATTCTTCAAATGTTAAGTAATCAACAAAATCATTATCTTTATTTACAGCAACAGTTAAACCGTCAGTAGCAATTTTGAATTCAGTATATTCGATTTTTTTATCTTCTAAAGCTTTTTTCTCTTCGTCTTTAATGTCACGTGAAGCATTTGAGAAGTCAGTTTCACCAGCGATGAATTTCTCGAAACCACCACCAGTACCTGAAGTACCAACAGATACAGTTACATCTGGATATTCAGCATTGAATTCTTCGTTGATTTTTTCGATGATTGGAGCTACAGTTGTAGAACCGTCACCTTTCACTTCACCTTTAATATCTTTAGCTGCTGTATCAGTACTAGCACCTTTATCTTCAGAAGCATTATCTTCTTTCTTGTCAGCTGCACCACCACAAGCACCTAATAATAATGCAGTACCTAAAACAGTTGTTGAACCTACTAATTGCCATTTTTTCATTTTGAAAGTCCTCCTAATTGAATAGACGAATAATTTGTATTTGTTTATTACACTACTTACTATAGTGTAAGATTGTTAATTCAAGATGAATGTAATGTAAATTTTATGTAAAGAAAAAAAGACAATGCATAGTCGCATTGCCTTTTACTCAAGAAATCTTATTTTTTAAGGATTTATTATCGTTGAATACATTATTGTGTGTTATTCTGCTCAGCACCATTTGAAATCGCACTTTGTACACCTGAAGAACCTGTTTCTATCACTTTAGTTTTCTTACCCGCTTTGTCTTTAAAATATTCATTTATTATATCTCTTCCCAAATCTCCACCAGGTAGCCATGGTGGTGGAACAGGTTGATTAGTATAGATGATAGCGAAACTCATACTTGGTTTGTCCATAGGTGCATAACCAATATACGTAGAATTTACGCGTGATTTGCCATCCTGGAATACTTCTGCTGTTCCGGTTTTTCCAGCACTTTTTACTATCGTATTAGCAAAACTTTTATAACCTGTACCAAGTTCGTTATTAAATGCCATGTCGAACCCATCTTTCACCTGATCAATTTCTTCTTGTGAATTATTTATTCGATTCAATACTTTTCCTTTAATACTTTCTTTAATTGGTCCTATTTTATCTGTCTTTGAAGCTCCACGAACTTCTTTAACTAAGTGTGGCTGTATTCTATAACCATCATTAGCAATCGTTGAAACATACTGAGAAAGTTGTAAAGGCGTATATGTATCATATTGTCCGATCGCTAAATCCAGATAATTACCAGGATTATTCTTCAGTGTACCTGTTTGACCTGTTACTTCATTTGGTAAATCAATACCTGTTTTAACGCCTAATCCAAACTGATTTAAGCCTTTTCTTAGTTTTAATCCTACTTCTGTTATATCCGCAGGTAATGACATATTGTTAGAATAATTTAAACCTGCCATCTTTAATGCAGTCTTAAACATATATACGTTTGACGAGTGCATTAATGCTTCTTTATCATCGATTTCTATTTTGCCTGTTGGATTAAAATATGAACGTTTTTCTACGCCACCTTTAAATACTAAAGGTTGGTCAATCATATCCTCTCCAACATATATCGCATTATTACTATATCCAGTAAGTAATGTTGCGCCTTTTACCGTAGACCCAACTGCATATTGAGATGTAAATGTCCCATAATGATAGTCTGATATCTTACCATTCTTATCAATTTGTCTTCCAGCTAATGCAAGAATATCACCATTGCTAGGATCTTGTATGACTACTAAAACTTTATCCATCGATTTGGCATTCATAGAGCGTAAAATTTGAATATGCTTATCTACTAATTTTTCAACTTGAAGTTGTAGATCTATATCAATAGATAAAACCAGATCATTTCCTCTTGATCCTTCAGAAATCACTTCTGAATTGATGATTTTCCCTGATTTATCTGTTAAATAACGCATCTTCTTCTTTTTACCTCGTAACACATTTTCATATTGAAATTCGAGATAACTTTGTCCTACTCTATCATTACGCGAATATCCTTTAGATAAATAATAGTCTACTAATTCTTTAGGTAATCCTTCTTCTTTTGATGAAACATTTCCAAACATTGTACGTAATGTCTTACCATAAAGATATTTTCTATCCCAATCCATTGTTGTATTCACACCAGGTAATTCACTTAAATTCTGAGAAACTAATGCATATTCTTTTTCTGACACGTTTTCGTTTCTAATAATTTGAGGACTTAACTGACTACCACTGCTCATTTCGCGAAAAATTGCTGCTATTTCTAATTCATCTTGTGACATTGATTTCAATTTATCTTCTGTTAACTTTTTATATACCGCTTCATTATATTCATCCTGAGAAATTTCACCGGTATCAAATAATTGTAATTCTTTCTTCATCAACTGATCCACTTCATCTTTATGCGTCAATATAAAGAAATCCTGCTTATCCCTTAAAGTCAATGCATCTGTAGGCATAAACATCAATTTATGTAATTTCTTTGCAGTATCAAGCATTTCACTGCGACTTGTCATACGGTCACGTGTGTATGTAATAGCTTTCTTTGAAGTATTATCAACCAACAATTTACCGTTGCGATCATAAATTCTGCCTCTTGGAACTGATTCATTTACTTCTATATTTTCATTATTATCCACTGCTTTTTTATACGTTTCACCTTTAACAATCTGAAGGTATCCTAATCTAAGAACAAGGATGATTAATAATGAAACAATTGCCATAAAGATAACGCTGATTCTACGGTTCATCAGTCGCTTTTGTTTAAGTTCATTTGATTCTTGTTTAACACGTTTCAAAGGAAATCCCCCATCACTAACCATTTATCTTTTAATAATATATGAATTAACACATATTTTCTATATTTTTGATATAAAAACACAAATAAAGAGACATTTCAGATGAAATGTCTCTTTATTTTTACGAATTATGATTAACAACTATTTAGCAGCTAAATATAATTCGTTTACTTTTTCCCAGTTTACTACATTCCAGAATGCTGCAATATAGTCAGGACGTTTATTTTGATAGTTTAGGTAATAAGCATGTTCCCATACATCTAAACCTAAGATCGGTGTTTTACCTTCCATTAATGGATTCTCTTGGTTTGGTGTAGAAACTACTTCTAATTCTCCATTGTTTACTACTAACCAAGCCCAACCAGAACCAAAACGTGTAGTTGCAGCTTTAGCGAATTCTTCTTTAAAAGCGTCTAAAGAACCGAATTTAGCGTTGATTGCATCAACTACTTCACCAGTAGCTTCTTTACCTGGTGCAAGTAAAGTCCAGAATAAAGAGTGATTATAGTGTCCACCACCATTATTTACAACAGCTGTTTTCTTATCAGCAGGTACTTCGTTAATTCTTTTCATTAAATCTTCGATAGAAAGATCCGCAAATTCTGTTCCTTCTACTGCAGCGTTTAAGTTAGTAACGTAAGTATTATGGTGTTTCGTATGGTGAATCTCCATAGTTTCTTTATCGATGTGTGGTTCTAATGCATCATATGCATATGGTAATTGTGGTAATTCAAAAGCCATAATTAATCATCCTCCTTAAGTTTTAAGTACATATTCATCATATCAACTTAAGATAGCGTTCTCAACTACTTTGCTTATATATCAAAATGATTTTTTTTGATAGAATAATAGTGTTGTCTCATCTCCAAACATTTAATGCATTCTAGGAGGAAGTAATTTGTATATTAAGCACTTGAAAAGGTTAAGGAAGCCTAAACAATATCCTTTGTTCAGAACGGTAAAGCTCAGATATATTTTTTTACATATATTTATCATTGCATTTCTTTTCTCAATTCCTAATAGTATTCATTATTACAATGCTATTAATGTTGCAAATCAGATGGTGGAAAATAAACAGCATGAAATACCTGACTTTAAAATTAAAGATAACATACTTGTCTTGAAAGAAGAAAAAACAATCGATGTTCCACCTTATAAAATTTTATTTTCAAATAAAAAACAATCACCGGAAAATCATGTCATGTCGTTTCAGAAATACGGTATACAAGTAGATGAATCTACCTTCTTGTCGTATTTAAATTTGCCGATGTTTAATGATAAAACGAGTTTTATTACTTTTTTAAAAACGTATACTACTTCTAGTTACTTTTATCTGTCGATTATTATCGGTTTTCTGATTTTCATTCAATTTATCACTACTGTCATAAAAATTATATTTATCAGTACAGTTGCACACGTTGTCTCAGTACTATTTAAAAGAAAGTCCCGATTTATGAACTGGCTTAAAATAACAACATTTTTATTAACACTACCTTCAATTATTTTATTTTTAGGGTTATTGAATATAAAATACAATATGTTTTTCATCATATGCTCATGGACAGTGCTCGCAGTCCTCATATTAGTAACTGTTCATAATTTACCTCGTAAAAAAGTAAAGTTTGAATCTTAAAACAAAACAATACAATTTAATGTTATTATTCTATATAATAAATATGTTATGACATTATTCATACTTAAAATTAAAGGAGTTTTATAAATGCCTGAAATCACACATAGAAGAAATACACGTCCAGTGAAGGTTGGAGATCTTACAATCGGTGGAAGTGATGAGCTTATCATACAAAGTATGACGACAACGAAAACACATGACGTTGAAGCGACAGTTGCAGAAATTAAGCGTCTTGAAGAAGCAGGTTGCCAAATTGTACGTGTAGCTTGCCCAAAAGAAGAAGATGCACTGGCAATTGCAGAAATTAAAAAACAAATTAATATCCCACTTGTTGTGGATATTCATTTTGATTATAAATTAGCATTACTTGCTATCGAAGGTGGCGCTGATAAAATTCGTATCAATCCAGGTAATATCGGGCGTCGTGAAAAGGTAGAGGAAGTAGTAAAAGCATGTAAAGCAAAAGGTATACCCATCCGTATTGGTGTTAATGCTGGATCGCTTGAAAAACATATCATAAAAAAATACGGTTATCCAACTGCAGATGGTATGGTTGAAAGTGCATTACATCATATCAAAATTTTAGAAGACCTGGATTTCCATGATATCATCGTATCGATGAAAGCAAGTGACGTTAACTTAGCAATAGAGGCTTACACAAAAGCTGCGCAAGCTTTTGATTATCCACTACATTTAGGTATTACTGAAAGTGGTACATTATTTGCAGGAACAGTTAAATCTGCAGCAGGACTTGGTGCAATCATGAGTTTAGGTATCGGAAATACACTTCGTATCTCTTTATCAGCGGATCCTGTCGAAGAAGTTAAAGTAGCTAGAGAATTATTAAAATCATTTGGATTAGCAAGCAATGCAGCTACATTAATATCTTGTCCTACTTGTGGACGTATTGAAATAGATCTCATTTCTATTGCAAATGAAGTAGAAGAATACATCTCAACGATTAAAGCACCGTTAAAAGTTGCTGTATTGGGTTGTGCGGTTAATGGTCCCGGTGAAGCACGTGAAGCAGATATCGGTATTGCCGGTGCACGTGGTGAAGGCTTGTTATTTATGAAAGGTAAAACAGTCAGAAAAGTTCCAGAGGAAACGATGGTAGAAGAATTGAAGATTGAAATTGATAAATTAGCTGAGGAATACTTTAAAAAGCAAGCTGAAGAAAAATTAAATCAAGAGCAGGCAGTAAATGAATAAAAAGTTTCGTATGGGCATAGATATTGATGGTACTGTAACATGCCCTACTGCTTTAGTACCTTATCTTCAAAGATCATTTAATAAAGATTTTAAATATGAAGATATTACTGAATATGACTTATCTAATGTACTTAATATTCCTGAATCAGAAATTTATCAATGGTTTAAAGATAATGAACATGAAATATATAAATATTCTCCAGTTCATAATGATGCAGACCAGGTTTTATCGAATTGGGCCAATTATTATCAACTGATCTTTATCAGTGCCAGACATTCTTACTTACAAGAATTAACAATTGACTGGTTTAAAACACACAATGTGCCCTATCATCACATTGAACTTACAGGTTCACATGAAAAGATAGAAACAGCAAGACGTCTTAATGTTGATGCATTTTTTGAGGATAAACTTGATAATGCGATTGAAATTCACAACGCATTAAACATTCCAGTGTATTTATTTGATACACCTTATAATCAAAGTGAATTACCAGCTGGCGTTACACGGGTAAAATCCTGGCTGGAATTAGATACATTAATTAAAGAACAATTTCCAATAAGAAAAGGAGAAGACAGTTAACTGTTTTCTCCTTTTCTTATTTACAACGTTCACATAATCCATATAGTTCAATTTTATGACTATGGATTTCAACATTATCAAGTTCCGCTTCAAATGTTGCAATTGGACAAAATTCAACGACACGTGTTTCACCACATTTTTCACATATAAAATGGTGATGATGATGTGTCGTACATGATAGTCTAAATTTCTTTTCACCATCAAGTTCTGTCACTTCGATAATATTTAATTCATCAAATAAATTTAAATTTCTATATATTGTATCAAATGAAATGCCCGGATATTTCTCATTTAGTTCTTCCTGCATTTGTTTTGCATTAAGGTATTTACTTGTATCATGTAACATACTTATCATATCACGACGTTTGTCCGTATATTTATGTCCATTGTCTTTTAAAACTTTAATCGCATCATCAGTATTCATTTGAAATACCTCCTTTTTCTTTCATATTACTGATAGAAAGGGCAAAAAGCAACACTAATACAAGCAGCATTACAATTACTCCACCTGGAGATATATCTAGATAAAACGCAATAATTAGTCCGATTAAGACTGAACATTCACCTATCACAACACTCCACAGCATCAGTTGCTTATAGCCTTTTGCAAAACGCATGGCACTTGCTACAGGCAGGGTGATTAAACTACTCACTAATAGAATTCCAACGACACGCATCGATGCAGAAATTACAAGCGCCACCATTAGCATAAATAAAATATGTACGTGCTTCGGTACACCGATTATTGCAGCATATTCCTCATCAAAAGATAGAATAAACAACTCTTTATATAATACAAAGATAAATACAAGCACTAAAACAAAAATTGCTAAAATAATAAATACATCATTTAAAGTTACTGCACTGATACTTCCGAATAAATAACCAAATAGGTCCTGATTAAATCCATCCGCAAATGAAATGAAGATAACACTCAATCCAATTCCAAAACTCATGATTATCGGTATTGCTAACTCCTGGTAATGTTTATATAAAGAACGAAGTTTCTCAATTAAAAGAGAGCCTGTGATTGAGAATAATATCCCGGTCCAAACCGGATTAATAGTAACGGCAATCAATTTTGATAAAAGCATGCCAAATGCAATACCACCGAGTGTAACGTGACTTAATGCATCTGCAATTAATGAAAGACGACGTACTACAATAAATGTCCCGATTAATGGGGCAAGAATACCTATTAGCATCCCACTTAGAAATGAATAGCGAATAAAATCAAATTCCCACAACGCTTCTATTAAGCTCATTGACAACACTCCCTACTATGATTGTATTATACTGTAGAGATTTTATAAAGTGACCAATAGTTAATGCAGAGATGATTATTCCCCTATAGAAAATTTACAGTTATATCAATTTCGTCTCTTGCTCTTATGTCAATTACTATTTCTGATATAATATTTTTATAGATTTTATTTAACACTTCGGGATTGTTTTCATTCTTTACATCTTCTAAAAATCTATTTACTCTACTTAATCTATCTAGTGAATCTCTGTTAGATAGTTTACTTAAACTTTGAATTTCTTTTGATAATTCTTCTTCTAACTTTTCTATTTTCTCTTCTTGTTTCATTTTTAATTGCTTACCTTCATTAGCATCATATAATCCAAAAATGAAACCCTCTTGAATTTTCTCAATAGCATTATCTATCTTTTCTATTTCTAATTTAAGATTATCTATTTTATTCTGGGTAAATTTTATTTCATCTTCTCGTGTGTCTTCTTTTAACATATTTGCTATTTTATCTTTTATAACTTCTATTGAAGCGAAGATAGATTCATGTACTAATTGCGTTTCAATTGGGATAAACTCTTCATTTTCTACTTTACCTTTATACATATTAGATAATACTAAATGTCTTGGTGATATTTCTTCAGACTTACTTTTTCTTAAAGTTAAACTTCTACCCTGTGAATCAACACATAAACCAGATAATGCATAAATTTTTCTATTATGACCATGATTAATAGTTGGATTATTAAAGTGTTTCATTATACGTTGGTATTCTTCTTTGGTAAATAAAGCTGGATGATTGTTCTCTTTCTTTTTCCATTGTGATTTATCTAGTTTACTATATGGAATACCAGATGAATAAGATTCACTATCTTTATTTCTCCATGATCCCTTACCTTTATTGTAGATATATGTTCCAGTATAAACCTCATTTTTTAAGAACTTAGCAACCCTACTTGAAAACCATTCTCCACCTGACCTTGTTCGATAACCCTCTTTATTTAATCTCCATGCTACTTCAACAGTATTAAAGTATGTTAAAAAGTAGTCTTTCATTTTAATCATTACTTCTGCTTCAGTTTCATCAGGAATTAAAAACTTAGTTTTCCTATCAATTTTATATCCATATGGTGGTGCACCATCTACCCATTTACCCATAAACCTAGCTAATCGTTTACCTTCTTTATGTCTCTTTTTAATCTGCATAAGCTCCATATTGCCAAAGAACATCTTCATTTCTAGCATCTGAGCTTGATTGGAATTATTAAGATCGTATACATCATAAGGTGATTCTTGCACAATTTTAACATTATATCTTTTAAATACACCTAAGATTGTATCTAAGTCTTTACCTTTACCACGAGAAAGCCTATCTATATCAACTACAACAACTGCATCATATAAATCTTTTCTACAATCATCTAATAATCTTTGCATTTCAATACGGTCATCTAAATTGCCACCAGAAACTATTTCTTTATAAATTGTATAGTTCCATTCATTTAATTCACATCTTGCTTTCAATCTAACTAAATGATTCTGTAAATCTTTTTCACCCTCATGCGCACGAGATTTACGAGCATAAATTGCCACTCTCTCTATTTCTTCTTCTTGTGCAACCTCTTCATAATACTCTGATGGGTTATTAATCGCAATCATTTTTTACTACCACCTTTCTAAAACTTACTTTAACACCGAATGTTCCTTCAACTAATTCCATGCTTTGAGCTTCCCATTCAAAGTCTGATACATTAATATTATTAGAATTTAAAAACCCATATATAGTTGTCTTTTTAACATTTAACTCCTTAGATAATTCTGATACAGGTTTCTTTAAGTAATTGTTAATTATATATTCTTTATTATCATCTGTTAAAACTGTTTTCATTCTACTTATATTCATTGAGGATAATCTATGTTTCATTGATTTAATGGTTCTATTAGGTAATAACTCCAATAAAACAGCCCAATCCTCATGTGCGTTATTTAGTAGTATTTCATCTTCTTCTTTAGTCCAAACTTGCCTAGTTATTGTTTTAGAAGATTTCTTGGTGATTTGTTCTTCTTTTATTTTACGTTGAATTGATCCAAACTTAGATTTAAGTTGAGTAGCTGTCCTATTTTTAAAATGGTTAGACATTTCATTGTATGTTAATCCAATCTTCTTGAGTTCTAATAACTTATTTACTTCTGCTTCAGTCCAAGAAATATATTTAGTTTTAGACATTTATACCCCTCCCAATATTTAATCCTATGCTTAATATATATCATATAAAATAATTAGTAAATAATTAAGTATTACAAAAAGTATTATTTTTGTTGACTATTATTTGTAAATATATTGTATTAAATATATCAAATAAAACTAAGGGAGATTGATATTATGAGAAATGTAAATATTGTATCAGAATATGAATTAGAAGAGGTAAAAAGAGATTTAGATCAAATGGAATCTGATTATAATGATTTAAGAGATTTTATTAAGTTAAAAGGATTAGAAGATGAATTTATGGAATTCATTGGGAATTAAACTATTTTAATAGAAGAAAAGCACTTACTCAGATTTTTGAGTAGGTGCTTTGTTTTGTTTTCTGCGTTTGATTTCATTTAAGGTCTTTAAGTGTTGTATAAAATAACCAATTACAAGAAATAGACATGTTAATAAAATTGCTGACATAATAAATGAGAAATGATAAGAAATTATTTGAACATGCAGTAAAACTGAGAATATGATTAATAAAACTATGCAACTTATAGTGGAGAAGTAAAAATACTTATTCAAATATTCAGTAGAAAAATTACTATAGTTCTCATTAAATTTAAAAAATGTAATGCTCTCAATGTTTGTTTCATATATTATTTCTTTTTTTAATAGTTCTTTACTCTCAATATTATTAGAAATATCTTTTCTTGAATTAAACTTATTAGATGCATCATGAGAACATACAAAAACATCAAATGTGCGTAAATAATATATTATGTAATTTTTACACTTATTATCATTGTAATAAAAGTAATTGCCATATTCTTTATAAAATACATTATAGATAAAGCTAATAATTAAAGAAGGGATAAATAATACAAACATAAAATATACAGCCATAAATACCATAATTTCATCTGAGTAAGATTTAGAATTTAATTTAAAAAATTCTTTCAAATCTAAATATAAAAGAAGAGTATACAATAATATAACAAATAATACTAGAGATCTATTAAATAAGTTAGATATATATTTCTTTTCAAAAACTGAGTTATAATAAAATGTTGAGACTTTAAATATTACCGTTCCTATAGAAATAATTACTGTAATAATCGTAGCTATTAGTTGAAAAGTCACTTACTAGGTCTCCCATCTCTAACTTTAGCAACATCAAATGAATCAAAGTATTCTCTTGCATCATCTTCATTATCATATTCTTTCACATCTAATTGATTACCTCTGTCATCATGTCGTATCACATAATATTTTTGAAAATCAGAAAAGAAGTATACTCTATGAATTTTGCCTTTAGCTTTAGGATCAGTTAGCATATTACCATTATTATCTACTTTGAACCGAATAACTTTTATTTCGGGTATTAAACCATTTTGTACTTCCCAATCATTAAAAAAGTTATCTAGTGCTAAGTTAACAGCTTTAGTTTTTAATCCAGATGCTAACTTACGTTCTCTATTTCTATCAGCTTCAGATAACTTATTATCTCCAAATGAGCTATTTTTTGCGTGTTTAATTTCTAAACTCGCTTGTAAACTTTCTAATCTTTCAATATTCTTTTCATCAATTAAAAATGTTTGTCTTTTATGAGTATCTTTAATATTGAATAATGCACGATTCATTTCATATTTTAATATTTGCTGTTTGATATTAATTTCATCCATGTTATCACCATCCAATAAATTATATATTATGGCAATATCATATCACAAAAATAATACTTAGATACTAAATGAAGACATAAAAAAAGGCTCATAATCATATATTGATTATGAGCGTTTAGTAGTTTTTATATTATTTATACCATTATCCACTAATGGTTATTTCTTAATTATAAGTATTTGATCTATAAAGATTCTATCTGATTTTAAACCATTTAGTTTCTTTAAGTAATCAACTGTTATTTTATATGTATTAGCAATATCCCAAAGGGTATCATCTTTTTTGACTTTGTATGTATGCTTATATTTAGGTTTAGCCTTAGCAACCTTCTTAACTGGTTTTGATTTAACTTTAGGTTGTACCTTAGTTTTCTTTTTAGCAACTTTCTTTGTAACTTTAACTGGTTGAGTTGATACACCTTTAATTGATTCACCATGTATAGCTTCAGCAATTGATTTAGTGAATATTTGAATGTTCTTCTTGATATAATCCATATCTTTCTTAGATGAAATAAAGCCTAATTCTACTAATCTGTAGTTTAGATTTAATTTTTTAGCAACATTCACATTTAATAAGTTATCTCTAGGATCAATATTACGGATAGTACCAACATGTGTTTTCAATGCATTTTGAATACCAATATCAATTTTATCAGCTTTTAAATCAGTTCCGATAATAACATGACCACCTGAAACTGATGTATTAGTTGATGCATCTAAATGAAACTCAACAATTACATCATACTTTTGCTTAGCTACCCAATACATACCATACTTATGATAATTATTAGAATCAACATAGATACCGTATTTAGTATCTTGAAATAAATCTTGATTCATAGAGTTACCACCATAGTATGAAACAGTATGACCAACCTTTTTTAAATACTTTGCTACATTAGGAACTACAAATGTTCTAATAAAATCACGTTCATTAGTGTTATTGCCTACAGCTCCACTATCATTAGATTGATAGCCTTTACCATGACCAGCTACAAGTAATATATTAAGTTTTTTAGGTTTAACTTTACCTGTTATTGTTTTAACCTTTTTAGAACCTTCAATTTTAGCATCTTCATAAGGCGGTCTTATTACACCCCAGAAACCATTATAATTATGTTTAACAATCTCAGCTGGTACTAGTCCATCACCATTGCCAGACCAATTTTGATCTACTGAGATAAAACTCATTAAATCACCATCTGGATTACCATTAACAATAATTGCTGTATGTCCATAAGTTCCATTAGTCCATATAGCAATATCTCCAGCTTGAGGTTCAAATGATGCTGTATTTTTTATACGTTGCCAATTTGATGGTATTGGTGAATATACTAAGTCCTTTGCACCATTACCAGTTAACCAATGTCCAAAGAAACCATGTGATATTTTCTGAGTAAGGTCAAAAACATTGGCTGTTAAATCTTCCATCATAATCTATACTTTGTTTGTTCTTAGCTAATTGCATTACATAATTAACTATATCTGTACTTTTTACCATTAAGCCATCCCTCTCTTTCTAAATCAAATAAAAAAGAGACACTCTAATTAAAGAGTGCCCCCATGTGTATCATCAAAATGGTTTATTACTGGTGTGCTTCCAGTTGCTTTGTTATATTTCTTTTCTGCTTTATATTTATCTAATTTTGCTTGTGCCCAATGAGCTTCAACAGTAATATTATTGTTTTTATACCATGTCCAAGTATTCACAATAATCATTAAGACAATACTAATTTCTTGTTCATTTACGGGAATCGGTGAAATTCCTATTGTTGCTAAATACATATTGACCCATGTTAAAATCATTACAACAGTTCTAACAACAGTTTTTGTGTCTATTTTCATATGTGTGCTCCTTTACTTCTATAAATGTTACTTACAATATCTAAAGAATAAATTAGAATAAGAATGGTAAAAATATTGAGATACCAGCAATCATTTTCCAGAATGAACCTATAATCATAAGAATGATTGAAATTACAAAACCTGCTATAGTCCTAGATTTCCATTTATCATTTTCTTTTAGTTCTTTCGCTAGTTCAGTAAAATCTCTTACATTCGTTTTCAGTTCATTTTGCATATCCTTTTGCATTAATGTTTGTTGATATTGTGCATCAGTAAGCTTATCTATTTTGTCATATAATTTATCACTTTTCTCTTTTTGGTGTAACTCATTATCTTTTAATATTTGCTTAATATCTTGCTGATTCTTATCAACTTTTTCCATGATATTTTTTTCGTTATTATCAATCTTGTCATCTAATTCTTTTAAAGTAGACTTGATCTCTTTCATTTCATTTTCAATTGTAGTAACTCTTTGTTTTAATACTTCCATGTTCATAAGTGCCTACTTTCTACTACCAAATAAAAAGCCACTCAGTTAAGAGTGACTAATGTAATTATTCAGCTAATTCTGGTAAACCAGCTTCAATTAAAATTTCTTTCACTTGTGGTTTAAGTGACTCTGGACAACGCTCAAAAGTATATTTACCTTGAACAATACGATTAGCAATTAATAATGCCATCATTAAAGTATCTCCTTTCAAAAATTTATTTATAATAAAAAGCACTATAAAATTAAGATAGTGTTTCAAAAATCTCAATCATAGCACCCTCTAAAGCATCAATACGTTCAGTATCCGATATTAATGTTGTTACTTTATTCAATTCATCTAGCTCATCTTGTGTGATAGTCTCGATCCATTGTTCACCATCAAATTTAGGTCTATATAAACCATCTGGTGGTGCAATGTCAGTAAATTTTTCTGGTAATATTTTATTATTACTTTCTACAACATCAACACCAATAAACAAATGGTTATCATCATATAAATAAATTTGTTTCATAGTTTATTATCTCCTTTAGACACGGAACATGAACTGTCCACGGATATTGTGACCTTGTTGTAATCCTTTAGCTACTGTAACCCCATTAAATACGTTACCTACATTGAAAAATGCATCAGCTTGACCAACTGAACTGTTATAGAATAAATCTGGTAAGTAAGCCATTGGTGGTAAATATCCTTGTGGCAAACTAGCTACTACCGTATTTAACCCTGTTGATGAACCTACTGTTATATCTACATTAACAGTGACAATATTAAAGCCATCTTTACAATATTTAACTGTACCCGTAAAACCATTGCTTAAGGTTGCATTAATCCATGCTGGTGCTGAGACTGAGCCACTACTTCCACCACTAGTTGGTAAAGAGTTAATTTTATCTTGAACTGTTGTACCATCAGACATTAATACTTGTGATGCTGTATGAGTATGTGAAGTACTTGCTTTACCATCTAAAACAGTTTGTAAATTAGTAACATCTCCAATAGCATGTGAATGAGCAGTATTTGCTTTCTTAGACATTTCTGTTGAGAAGTCTGTAATTTGAGAAGTGGTATGTGTATGACTTGTCGGAGCTTTACCATCTAAAGTGTTTTGTAAATTAGTTACATCACTTATTGCATGATTGTGTGTAGTTGATGCTTTGCCATTTAATGTTGTCTGTAAGTTTGTTATATCAGAAATAGCATGGATATGACCTAATTTACTATAAACTGTATCATGGTTATGACTTGCTAAAGCTTTTCCATCTAAAGTAACTTGCAAATTAGAAATATCACCAATAGTATGAGTATGAGCTTTAGGAGCATAAGTTATACTAGCATCTGCTGACTTCAAGTAAGCTGATAAATCTACTGTACCACCAGTTTGTGCAGTAGTAATCTTATTATCAATTTCAGTCTTAGTATAAGTACCAATATCTGAAGCTGTATGTGTATGTGTTTTAGGTGCATAATAACCGTCACCCTGAGTCTTAGTTAAATACTCACTATGTGTATGAGAAATAGGTGCATACTTAGTATCTAATGTAGCTGTTTTATCGTAACCAGTCATATCTACAGTACCAGTTGATGTTTCACCTTTTAATGCATACTTACTATCTGACTCAGATTTAGTATAAGAAGCTCCAACTTTTGCATAGCTTGATAAATCTACAATTGAACCTTTTATTTCAGCTTTCTGCTCATCGGTTAAATCTTCATATTTTAAAGACTCACCTTTAAATAAGTGAGCATTTACTGTCATGATTTCTAAAATCTTATCACCTAGAATATCAATATCAATAACTTTAGCCACATCTTTTTCAGTTCCACTATCACCAATGTCAAATGAGAAATTAGCAACGTGTACACTATCTGTTGGTGACTCTAAGAATAATTTAGCGTTCATACGTCCAACGTGTTTCACAATTTCTGGTGACACATAATATTTAATAAAGCCCTCAGTTGCACTTACAACTGTTAAAGGCTCATCTAAAAATACTGATCCATCTTCAGCATATAGATTTAACATTGGTTTCATTGTGATTGTAGATAAATCTAATACTTGACCGTTGTTTTTGATATAGATACCAATAGATGCTGTATTTTCATCTTCACTATAGAATTTAGCTCCAATGTTACCTACATTAACATCTGTGACACGTATGTCAGTTGCAATATCTTTATTTTTAAAAATTGCCATATTTGTTAGCTCCTTGTTAATAATTTAAAAAGAGCAATTAAAGAACTGTCTCAATCAGCTCTAAAATTGCACCCTCTAGTGTTTCTATTTTTGCTTTTAAATCAGCTATTTCATCATCTTTAGACAAGCTAATAAATTGTGATTTATCTAATGCTTGAGATAGTATATCTGTAATATCTTGATACTCTACAATCTCAATTAAGTCATCAAAAAAAGCAATGCTAAAAGCACTGCCTTTCATGTCTATTTTTCCATAGTTGTCTGAATAGAACTCATAATTTTTAAGATTATTTTCAGCATCTTCTTGTTTAAATTCAGTAACATTGTCAATTATAGTTACTGCTAAATTTTCATCATTGTATAAAACTAATTTAGACAACGTAAGTCACCTCAACTTTCAAAGTTGGTTTCATTGCCATGTATTCATACTGACTTGAGCTATCTGTATTAACTGCAAAGCCTTTCCATGCTGTTTGATTTATCATAGAACCAAATACGCTAGTTACATCAACCCATTTAGTTTCACCCATTGATAACATGATAGCTTTAGATTGGGTAGCGTTACTTGTTGCTGGTGCTGTACTTGGTTTAGTTCCGTAAGTGTGCATACGTAAAGTAGCTTTTCTACTACCTGTATAACCTTGCATATTAACACTTGAACGACCAATATATACTCTAACTTTCTTGATTTTTTTACCAACAAAACGGTCAAATTGAGTTCCAAAGAACCAAAAGCCCATACGCTCACCATAAGGTGACCATGTACCTTGAATTGGATAGCCTTTCATAAATGCACCATTCCAACCTAAGTTACCATACGATTTATAGTAATGACCTGCTGAACTACTTGTTAAAGTAACTGTTTTAGTCGTTGGTGGTGGTGCTACTGCTGTTGAATTACTTGTAGTAGTAGTTGTAATAGAACCATTAATGAATGAACCACCAAATACACTAGTTGATGTTCCAGCTTTAATTTTAACGGTACTACATTCAACTTGAGATGCATAAGCTGATACAATACCAAAATCATTCGCATATAAATTAACATCTTTAAGAAATGCATTTGAACCACTTGCACATGTCATACCTCTTGAAACGTTTGAGCTTTCACCTGTACGCCATTCAAAGTATGCATTACGTGATATTGTTACTGCTTGTTCTCCACCACCAGCTCCATTAATATTTACATTAATAGCATTAACACTTGCACCGTTGACAACAATTCCAGTGGTTCCTCTTTCAGTTTCTATAAAAACATTTTGAATATAGTTATCAATGGTATTACCTGCAAAGATAAAAGCTATTGAATTTCTGACTTGTCCAACACTAGGTGAACCTGTTGAAGTACATCCAGCAAAAATGATTTTACCTTTTCCCATGTAGCCTTTTACCTCAATTAATTCTGCACTATCTAAACTTCTTAAATAAATAGTACATTCACCGTTGTAAACAGTCGGTATTTCTTCTAAAGCACGTTCTACCGTTGCAAAGGCTGTATCTAAAGTTAAACCATCGTTCTCATTGTCACCAACATTTGATACATAGAAAGTCATATTTTCTGATGATTGAATAACTATGTCTTTATTTTCAATCTTCTCAACTCTTAAAGTACCAATAGACAACTCAGATGCTGTAGCTTGTTCAGTATCTAACCCAAAAAAGACTTCATTATTAGCATTTTTAATTTCAATCTTCCCAGACTTATCTTCCCCACCAATTTTAAGGTCTGATACACGTACCAAACCATCTTGCATGTATACATCACCAACTAAGTTGATAGCATTTGATTTGATTTTTATATTGGATGGATCAACAGCAACAGATGAAATTAATCCATCAGCACTACTTGTAATATTAATACCGTCAGCCACTAGTTTAATTGAACTTACAGCTTCTTGTAATGTCTTTAATTGTGTATTTAATTTACTATTAGACACCTCTAAATTAATAGCTTTACTAGATTGTTCAATTGCTGACTTGTTAGCATCTATTTTCTTCACTAATCCAGATTGGTCAGTTGAATACGTTCCACTATCAACATATTTACCAACTAAATCTCCTTGTACTTTTTCTGATATTTTTAGATACTCAGCATCTGTTATATTAATATCACCAGTTAATGTAAGGTTTTCTGGATTATATATTAGCCCTGTTGCATTAGCGACCTCTTGAAATATTTTAGATACTTTTTCATCAGTATATTGTGATTGAAGTAAATTAAATCTAGCATCAATTGACTCTTGAGCATTTGCTTGAGCAATATTAAACTCTTTTATTTTAGTTCTAAAGTCACCAATAGCTAACTGTAATGAATTTAAGCCACTCATTGTTGCTGTGTCCACAGTCATACTTGAATCAGCTGATTTCATAGATAAAAAAGAGCCCTCAAGATTATCAAAGGCTACTTGTAATGCATTTTTAACTGTTGTATCTACTAAATACTCATTAGATAATAATTGAGTAACTAGCGTTTGAATTTTAGTATACTCAACAAATAAATTTTCATATATTTCATGTAAATTTGTATATAAAGTTTTCTCTTTTTTAAGACCACCGATACTTTCAACATTATTAGGTGTTTGATTGTTCCAACTACCGTCTTTGTATTCTCTTAATACAGCAACATCACTAACACTATTGTCATACCATAAAGTGCCATCTGTAGCATCTGGTGGTGGTGTACTTCCTGTGTGAATTTTAGATTTTTCAACAATAGTATTAACATTATTAATACTATCATTTAATTTAGTAGTTAACTGTGAACGTATAGAATTGAAATAACTTCTTAAACTAGACTCACTAAATTTTTTAACTGATCCTAATACCAATTCTTTTGAGTTATCATCAAATATATCACGTTGTACAGCTTTTACAGTAGCTTCTAAATAGAAATGAGGTGTGTATGTTACATCTCTAACACGTACTCTATCACCAAAATTAGCTGTCATTCCAAGCTGTGATACTATATCAATTGCTTGTACTTCATATTCTACAGCTTGGTTAATGCGTTTCTTTAATTCACGTTTACCGATTGATTGCATTTTTGAAATTGTCATTGCTGACTTATCATTAGTTTCAATGTTATAAATATCCCAGCTGAATTTACCATTATTGCCCCAACGGTCTCTAGCTTCATCATCATATACTTTAGTGACCAATGGATTACCTTTTGAGTCTTGTGAAGTTACTAATAATGCTGTAGCTAATTCACGAGTATTCTCTTTTTGTTTGATTGTAGTAATGTCTTTACCACGTACAAGCTCTTTACCTGTGAACTCTGTTAAATCATCTGGTACATTCATATGAACATATCTACCAATTATCTCATTCCCACTAGTTTCAATAGTCACATCAAATTGTAAGTCAGTTATTTCTTCAATTTTCAAGAGTAGGTCATAAGGTCTTGTATATTCAGTTGTAACTAAATCAATAAACCCATCATATTCAATATGTCCTTTTTCATAACCTGTAATTGATAATGCATATGTTACAGCTTCATCTACAGTCACATTATTTAAATTAACTGGTGGTAATGGTTCACTATTTCTTGCTAAATCATCTAACCATGCACCATCACATTGGACAAAAATTTCTTGTTCACCAGTTTCTTTGTGCTTAATTACAAATTCTCTATATTCACCTTTACGAACATCTGGAATAAGAACCCTATTCTGATTATGAAAATCATCTAAAAATTTATACGGTACTGTAAAATCAAATGTCTCACTATGCTCATCTCTATTTCTAGCATGAACATTGTTTAATACCATCATCTGTTTTGAGTTGTTAGTGTAATAGCCTGTAATTTCTTCTGTATTTCTATTTAAAATGTGTATACCAACTGCCATTGTGTAACTTCCTTTCGTTTAGTAATCGACTGATTGCCATCTAACAGTTACATCAAATGCACTAGCTGGATATACAAACAGTTCATGTTGACCCTGCTCCAATCCAAAGTAGTTTGAGCCAAAGTCCTTATGTTTTGTAGCATCTTTCTTGTTAATCATCATTGTCTGATTAAAATTATCAATCAATATCTTATCTCCAGCATTAATAATTTCATCAACTTCATTATCAGCTTTCAAGTTTAATTCTTTTGTCTGAATATCATAAGCACCAGCTTTAAACTTATCTTTTTCAACCATTGTCTTACTATCCCAGTCAAATCTAGCAATATAGATACTTGTTGATCTTGCTGGAGCTATATATTCTTTGTATTTATCTGTATATGTTTCAGTGTGAGTGTTTTTAACAATTTCTCTTGTTTGTCCGTATTTAGCAATATCACTTCTACGTTTCATTTTTAACTGCTGGACTGTATTTGTCTTGAATGTCCATTTGTTACCAACACGCTTAATAGAACAATAAACAAAATCATCTAAATATACATCATACTTAGGTTTAAATGAAAATATCTTTTTAGACTCTCCAGCTTCATCAAATAATTTAGCAATTATAGTAACATCATTTGAGCTATAACTTGCATCAACTAATCCTATGGTAGCAATTAAACGTCCTGCTTCATCCCAAATATGTGTAAATACTTTACCAGTTCCCATCTTATTTGTTGCTATATCATCTTCAAATAATTTAATTGTAATATTGTGTTCAAAATCTTGTACTGAACGTGTAAATGATTTCTTAAGTGCCCCACCATTCCACTTACCAGCCACCTTAGGATATGTTGTTGGATCTACAAAGAAACCATAATTATTAGATTTCACATGTGCACCAACAATACCACCTGTTTCACCATCACCAAATTGAGAACCTGTTGTTTGAACATAAGCCCAACCATTTACAGTTTGTAATTTGTCATTTAATACTGTAGGTGATATTTTTCTAGCTTTCTTATTTGCTGTTGGTGGATCACCAATCATTATATAATCATCATCATCTTTAGCAATCATTAAATGAGTTGTATCAACTTTTGCCTTTGCTTCAATAACTGGGTATGTATCAACAGCACCCTCATTATTTACAGCTACCTGTCCATTTACAGCCATATTAGAAAACTCAGCTAATGAATATTTATATGGTGTTAATAGTTTTACCTTTAATGTGAACGAATAAAAAGGCTGTGTGTCTAATGGAAAATGAAAATCACCTTGTACATAGCCCATCCAATACCAGTCTTCATTTTCTATATGAATTGATACTTCTTTATCACTATTGAAATATCTAATTAATAAATCAGTGACATCTTTTGTTTTTAAATTGTTAACATTTTGATAAGTTAAAGGTATATCAACATCTAAAGTTCCAATCTTTTTACCTGTATACACTGCTCCAGCTCTAGCTGAGACTTCCGTACTCATAATTTCAACTGGGAATGTTGGTATTATAAAGTTGTCACCTATATATAAATGCTTCATTAATTTTTCATTTATAACTAATGTTCTCATTGAATACTTCCTTTCATAAAATAAAAGAAGAGCAATATATTAATATCACTCTTCTAGAATATTTGTTACATTACAGTTCTAGGTTGAAATGTCTTTTTTCTAGCATTAAAATCATCATGATATTCATGTGTAACCTTAGCTATTTCACGTCCATTTGCTTCAACTGTAGTGTATCTATCTTGTTGTATTGCTTTAGTCTGTTCTTTTAATTCTTTTATTTGTTCATCTTGTTTGCTAATCATAGTCATAAGTAACTTCATCATTTCTGAATCGTTATTAGAAGTCGAACCTTTAGGTATGTTAGGTATTCTATTAGCTAATCCACTTCCACCACGTTCTTTAGGCATTAACTTCATAGCTGTGTAAGCCAATAAAGCCATTGCATTATTTCTACGTTTGGGATGCATTGGTATAACAACCTCTTCACCCTCTTCACCTAACTCAGCGAATTGATGGAAGTTAATGATACCACCTGTAGCATATCTTCTATGTCCGTTTGGTGTCCATCCAGAACGTCCATACGGTAAGTTTCTAGCCCAGTTTGAATTGTTAAAGAATGCTAATAATTGATGGTAACCATTGTTAATATTCTCATAACCACGAACTTTATAATTAGCAAATGTTGATGGTACATATTGTAGTAAACCTCTTGCTGGTGTACCTCTTAGGTTATTTATATCACCAATGTTACCTTGAACTATTGACTCATTAAAATTAGACTCACGTTGAATTTGAGCTAAGATACCTTGAACTTGTGATTCTGATACTGAAGTATGCATTTGCTTAGCAGCCTGTCTAATCTTGTTAGCCCAACTACCCTTACCTTTAACCCCACCTTTGATAGAGCCACCAGCTTTATTTCTTAAAAATGCTATTGGGTCAATTGTGTTAGTATTCCATGCTCCAGTACCATCATTCTTACGTACTTGATAATGTAAGTGAGCACCAGTTGTCATATGTCCAGAATTACCAGTTTTCACAATTGCTTGACCTTGTTTAACTACACCTGTTTTTAATACTTTAGATAAGTGCATAAAGAATTGAGTATACATTTTATCTTTAAGGATAGCTGTTAAACCACCATTGTAATCAGATGTCTGAGTTAAAGTACCACTTGTTGGAGCGTGTAGCAATGTTCCATATGGTGTAGCTAAGTCAATACCATAGTGATGTGCATTAAATGGATAACCTGCTGGTCTTCTATGTGGACTATATGGTGTAGTTAATGGAAACCCTAAGATTTCTCCCCCATCAGCATTACTTGATGCATATTCATTAAAGATTTTATCAATGAATGATTTAACACCAGTTTTAATTTGATTGAAACCACCCTTAGCAAAATCTAAAGCAAAGTTATTAAGTCCATCAAAACCAAATTTCTTAGTAACGCTTCCAATTAATTTCTCAACTAGCTTAGCTGGATTGTCGATATAGTCCATTAAGTCTCCAAAGCCTTTGATAACTGATTTACCAAAATTAGCGAACATTGAACCAATCGATCCACCAGTACCTGTACTAAATCTCATAGCTTTTAACATTGGTTCTGTTTCTTTATTTGAATAAACTTTAGTTCCTGCTGGTGCTGGTATTGTTGTCTCTTTTTCAAATAATTGCATTTGACCATTAGGGAATTGTACTAACTCACGTCTTCCAATACCATTACCAACACCAAAGTCACCAACTGTAATTAAACTATCACTAGCTAAAGCACCATTCTTAGTACCAGTACTAAATTTAGGTACATTCCACTCTTTTATCTTCTTACCGATACCAAGTTTATCTGTAACTGTGTTGATACCACCTATTGTACCGTTAACGACACCACCAAGTTTACCAACCATTTTATTACCTAAGTGCTTCACACCATCTACAGCTTTTCCAGCACCATTACGTATACCATCACCTAATTTTTTAGGTAACTCTTTAGCTCCTTTAACCATGTTTCCAAAGGTATCTGTTACTTTTTTCTTCATCTTGTCCATTAAACTATCTAAGCCATTTTTCATAGCTCTAAGACCTTTTAATGCTCCATCTTTCATCTTACCTATCATACGTGGTACATATTCAAAGATAGATTTAAAGATAGATTTTGTTTTGCTCCAAATATTATCAAAAATTGTCTTAAAATTCTTAAGTAAATTTGATAAAATTCTACCGATTGCCTTATACATGTTTGTTAAAGTGCTAGTTGCATTTTTATGAAGCTTAGTCCAAATACCACTTACAAATTTAAAGATAGAATTTAGTGATTTAGTGAAAATTTCTTTTATACCAGTCCACAATTTAGGGAATATCTTACCAAAGCCTTTAGCAAATGCTAAACCACCTTTTAAGATACGTGCAAAGAATAATAAGTTAATACCATTCCAAATGACTTGTACTAAACCTTTAGTTATCTTCCATAAACCTTGAAATAATTTCTTCCAATTACCAGTAAATAAAGCACTAAATACTTGAATGATACCAGTTATAATCTTGATAGCACCTTTTATAACACCAACAATTGCCTTGAAAGTACCAACAACAATCTCTTTCAAGATCACAAAGGCAACCTTTAAAGTAACGCTAAATAATTTACCTAAAACTGATATTATTGGTTTTACTACAGCCATCATATTCTTTAAGGCTTGAGTAATCATCTTGCCATTCTCATTCCAGAATGTTGATAATTCTTTACCTATACCTTTAAATACTTTACCAACAGCATCAGCCATTGATTTGAATGTAGATCTTATTTTATCAACCGTTAAAGTGATTCCCTGTACTAAACTAGGTGGTAAGAATTTAGATAAAGTAATGACACCTTGTGATCCATCACCTTTAAATAATTCAAATACACCTTTAATAGTTCCTTTGATTGTTTCAAATGCTTTACCAACACCATCTAAAGCACCGTTAACTATATTTCTGAATGTTTCAGACTTCTTATAAGCTAATGTGAAACCTACACCTAAAGCTGTTAAAGCTCCAACTGCTATTAATATAGGTGCTCCTAGTGTTGCTAATGCTCCTAATCCTGAAGCTATACCACCAACTGCCATCAATATGATTGGTGCAATCCCTACAAAACCAATAAATCCTAATGTTAATTTTTTACCAAAGTCAGACATTCCTAAGAATTGATTTGATAAATCTTTACCAACATTAGATAGTTTTTTTAATCCTTGTACAGCCATTGGTAAGATTGGTCTACCCAATTCCCCTAAGAAGTCTTGAAAAGCTACTCTTACATTTGCTGTTTGTGTAGCTAATGTATCTGATTCTCTTGATGCTTGACCTAATGCACCAGATAATTTATTACCATCTTCAACCATTTTCAATAACGTTAATTGTTTTTGTTCCTCAGATAATTCATTAAATGACTTAGCGTATAATTCATTAGCTTTTGCATTACGTGTTGTTTCAGTTGATGAAATACCAAGAGCCGCATCATTTTCATAGTTACCTTTAAGATATGATTGTAAATTCTCAGTTACCTCATCAATACTACGGTCATAGAAAGCTGCTGCATCAGCGGCTGCTAATGTAGCTCTACTAGTTAAATCTAAAGCTCCTTTAGTATCGACACCTGATGTTTTAGCAAATGCTGCCATCTGAATATAACTATCTTTTAATGCATTTGGTAATAATCCTGTTGTTTTAGAAATGTTGTTTAAACTTTGTGTAGCATCATCTTCTAATTTTCCAAATACTTGTTTGAATTGTGATGCTCTAGCTTCCGCTTCACCTGCTGTACTTAATGCTACTGCTCCTAATCCAACCATTGGAGCTGTTATTGACATAGATAAATTTTTACCTAAGTCCGTCATCTTTGAGCCAAAGCCTTTTAATTTATCAGCTGACTCTTTAATTTTGTTATCAAGTTTACTAAAAGATGATTCTAACTTTTGATTATTAGCTCTCATTTCATTTTGTTCATCTTGAGCTTTCTCATAAGCACTAGCTAAATCATTTAAACTTGCTTTCTCTTTGTTTAATTGAGCACGTTTACTTTCCATTGCTCTTATTTGTTGTTGTGATGCACCTTGTTTTTCTGCTTCAATTCGTGCTTTCTCATAAGCTTCTTCCAGACTCTTAACAATCTTTTCTTGTGTTTGGAATTTCTTCCCAAGCCCTTCAGTTCTTGTAGCTAATACATCATATTCTGATCCTGTACGTTTAACTGCTGACATGTTAGCTTGAAATTCAGCATTAACTGATTTCATTAAAGCCTTCATGTTACTTGTACTTTGTCTCAATTTAGTATCATCTAGATTAACTTCAATAGCCATATTACCTAATGGTGTTGAGCCTATTGTCATACGTTTTACATTCCTTTCTTAAACCAAAAAAAATGGGAGATACCTAAACTTAATTAAGCATCTCCCTTTAAATATTGAGTTTTATAATAAATCAAAGTTGTCGACTACGTTTGATTGTTCTTGTTCTTTTTGCTTTTGTTCTATATTTGATAGAATTCTATATTGCGATTCCATTAAATCAAATATTTCAGAATCATAAAGCTCATTTAAATTCATATGTTTGCCATCTTCTCTAGATTGCATAAAGTCTATGAACTCAGTAAAATACTCAAGTTGTTTGGTATAAGAAAATGCTTCAGATCCTATTTGTTCTTCTTGTCCAAAAAATCTTTGGTAGTATCAGCTACTTCTTTCTTTTCAAAGATAGATTGTAATTGTTCCATTAAAACCTCAAATAATTCTGGAGCATCAATACCATCCAGCATTTCATCTTTAGTGAATTGACCATTATATGAAACAGCTACTACATCTGCTAATTCATCAATAAGTTCAATATCTGGTGTTACACCCTCTGGCATATCTTCAAAAGCTTTACCAATTTTCAATGCTCTCATTGCTAATGAACCTTTTGTAAAACTTGAAGTGAATTCTTTCTTTGTACCTTTTTCAATATCAGTAATTAAAGTAATTTTTCTCATAGTTAATAACCTCTTTATAATTTTATTTTGTATTGCTACGTGGATAATCGTTCAATAATATAAAAATAAATAAGAGTAAAGGCTACTAACCCTCTACTCTTATTGTCTAGAATATTTAATTGTTAATTAGATTGTTTGTGTTTTAAATACTTTTGCATCAAATTTAGCAATATCAAAACCAGAAGCATCTGAATAAGCTTTAGTTTTATAGAAGCCATCATTAATACGATCTAATACAGTACCTTCAAGTTTATAAGATTGTGCTTTAGCTTTATCTTCCATAGTATCTGCTTCATCTGACACTAATTCAAATGATACTTTAGCTAAACCTAGTACAGCATAAGAACCATCATTATATGTAATCTCAGCTGATACAGCAAAGTCTGGTGAAATATCGTTACTTGTGTATGTAATTAAACCATTTGAATCTTTAGTAGCACCTTGAATAGCTAAATCTAACTCTTCAGGTAATGAAGCTAATTCAACTGATAACTTACCACCATTTTTAGAGTTAAGAGTACCGATTGCTTTATTTGAAGCGTATACTTTTTCCGAACTTGACTCAGGTTGTACACCGAACTTTTGTAATAAATCTTCTGCTACAGTAATTACTGGTTCAATTGTTAATGTTTCTTTATTATCTGCTGTAATCTTAGCTAAACGAAAATTACGAACACCTGTAACGAATTTATGATTCTTTGTTTCTGCCATTGTTAAAAAACTCCTTTAAATTTGTTTTAAATAATAACTATTCCTTGATAACGTCTACCGTCTCTTAACATTTCAGTATCAATATCTTCATTAAAAATACTTGTAGATTGTTGAAATAGTTCTTTTTTCATTATTTCTTGAATATGTTGACCAATGATAAAAGGGTCGCCATCTTCTTGTTTCTGCCAAACATCTATTTGAAATTCAGCAAAATAACTTGTTTGATTATTACTTGCATAATCTTGAGGTTGCCATCCAGTTTGACTAATTCTAATCACTGGAGACTGCCCTCTTTGTTCTTCTGGTATATTTCTAAGCCAAATATTTTCAACTGGAACTAAACTAGTGAGTGTTTCATTACTAGCTAATGCTTCATAGACTTCATTTAAAATATTTCTAGTAAATACTTCACTCATCACTTAATAGCTCCTTTCAGTTCTTTTATAATTTCTTGTTTTACTTTAGATTTAGTTGATTGAATTGTTTTACTTATAAACGCTTGAGGTGATTGATTGATAGTACCGAACTCAGCAAAGTGAACCCTATGCTTAATTCCTTTAGGATAACCAATAGTGACATATCTCCCACCATGCTCAGCATCTGTTTTTGCATTAGACATTACAACATGATCCTTCATATGAATACCATCATCATCTTTTAGATCATAAGGTGTAATCTTTTCTAATTCTTTTCTAACAATCTCACCAGCATTTTTTAAAGCTGTATTAGTCACTTTCTTTACGTTTAAACCTAGCTTCTCAATATTTCTTAGTATCTCGTCAGTACCATTGATTTCAACACCTGAGCTATTACTCATGACTATCCAACTTTCTCAGCTATGATTGTCATAAATCTCTGCTCATATAAATCAGGTATAACTTGAATAATCTTATAGACTTTATTATCAACTTTAATAGAACACTTGTTCGTATCTATCTCAGTTGGTACTTGCCTAGTTACAATCCTTATTTGATGTTGAGTATTATTACTAACAGCTGTCTGATAATCCTTAGCCCATACAGTATCGAAAAAAGCATATAGTTTATATAATTCTTTCGATACTTTCTTCTGAACACCAGATACATTTTGAATTGTAGTTTCTTCTATAGAAATAAGTTTATTCATTTTACTAATATCAAAGTTCATTTAAATCACCTTTGTATCTTGTTTGTAATTTAAAGATCGCACTCTTGATACCATAGATCATATTGTATTGAGGTTTATCTGTAATTGCTTTTCTATTTTCATAGAAATGTGTAACAAGTAAAATGACAGCTCTATCATAAGTTGGATTATTATCAAAATAAGTTTCATTTCTATAATCACTATTTGAAACTGAATTCTTAATTTCATCTTCAGCCCATTCAATATATTCAAGTAACAATTCATCATCAAAATCAAAAGTAATTCTTAAATGTTTTTTAATAGTGTTTAGCTCCATGACTATTCACCATCTTTAACTGTTTCTGTTACCTTTTTAGCTCTAGGTTTACGTACTGCTTTTTTAGCTTCAACTTTTTCAATCAATGAATTATCATAAGCCATGATTTGTTTTGCTCTTGCATCAGATAATTCTAATACTTCATTAACTTTAGTCATACGCTTTAACTGAGTATCGTTATAAGCTTTCTTAACTTTATATCGTTCCATCTTTACAGCTCCTTATATTAAGATTTCAAAATAAAAAGCTTAGACTAGAGTGAACTAATCTAAGCTTGAGTATTTATTAAACTGTTGGAGCAAATGTTACTTTCTTAACAGCATTAGGGTTTAAAGCGATTGCGTCTAAGCGTACAGCAACCATTAAGCATTGTGCGAACTGCATGTAGTTAGTCCATTGTAAGTCATAGCGTGAACGATCTACTAAACCAACTGCTCCAGCTAAATCTCCAACGTAACCAACACCTGCACCAATTAACTCATCTTCTACTACTGTTACTGGCATACCAAATAATTGTTTACCAGATGCACTAGCGATTGAGTCTTGTAATAAATAACGTCCGTTACCATCTTTGAATGTGTCTACTGTGTTATAAGCTGTTTGAGATAATACAACTTGTTTACGATACTTAGGAGCTAAATCAACGTTAACTAATTTTTTAAGTGCGTCTAAATTAGCTAAAGCATTATCTTTTTGAGTTTTTAACACATCTAAAATTAATTTGTTTTGTGTAGCTACCACAGATTCATTTAAAATTTGTTTAACTAATTCAATAGCACCAATACCATCTTCAATTGATTCTTGAGACACTGGGAAGTAACCACGGTAAGTTTCAACTTTAAATTGTGCTTTTTTGATTGGTTGAATACCTAACATTGGGTTTTCTTCTAATTCTGGTACTGCTGTTAAAGCTGGTGCATTAGTTCCATCGAAAAATGCAATTTCACCTTGTCCGTTTGATACTTTCTTAACTTGTACTAAATTAGCTAATGCTGATACATCTTCAGAATAATCTACTACTTCTTTAGCGATTTCAGTTGGAACAATAATAGCTCCAGATTCAGTTGTTAAACCTTCACGCTTTTCACCTGTCATTACATATTGTTCAAATGCTGAACGTACTTCATTTTCTTGCCCTAATTCTACAGTTTCTACGATATTTGTCATTGATCTTGTTTCCCCATTCTTATTAATATTTTTAATTTCGGCTTCTAACTCATCTACACGAGCTTGAAGTTCTTCAATTTCTTCATTATCAGCAACTACTTCAGTTACTTCTTTAACATCTTCTACTTCATCAACAATTTGAGTTGCTTCTGTAGCGTTAAAGTTACTTATTTCTTCTTCAGAACGTTCTTCTTGAACCTCTTCAGTTTCTTCTTTATTTAATTGACTGTTTAACTCATCAATTTCTGCTTGAATAGCTTTAGCTTCATCTAATAAAGATTTAGCTAGATCAGCATTTTCAGCTTTAATTGCTTCATCTGCTTCAGCTGTTTTAGCATCTAATTGAGTTTGTTTTTCTTCAATAGCTACTTTAATTTCTTCTTGAGTCATTCAAAACACCTTTCTGTAATACTTTAGTATTACTTTTGATTTTTAAATAAAAATAAATCTAGTTCAGCTTGAACTAAATCTAGTTTGTTTCGTTTCTCTAATTGTTCTATACTACGTAATGCAATTGCTACATCACTTGATTCATAAGCTGGTAAAGATACGATACTAATCTCTCTAATACGTTTAATAGCTTTAACAGTTCGTTTGTAAATAGATTCTTTTGAGTCATATTTAACATCTTCACCATTATCATCTAACGTAAATTCAAATGAACATTGATTAATATTATTAGTTCTAATCTGTTCATATAAATCTTTACCTAATGTTGTATTTGGTAACTTAGCTTTAAAACGTAAACCAACATCATCTACTTCTAGCTCTAGTGTTTTAGCTGATTGTCTACCTAATACATTGCTCCAATCATGATTAAATAATAATCTTACATCTTTAAGCTCAGTATTCTTTAAAGCTTCTGGTGTGATTGTTTCAATAAAGTTACCTAGATTTTCGCTCCAAGTGTTGAAACGTAAAGCATAACCTTCAACTACCATTTCATTATTGTTATCTTCTAACTTTCTGACTTCAATACCCGCTTCAAGTGTTCTAACTTCTTTACTCATTTACTTGTACACCACCTTTATCTTGTGCTTTATTAAGTTGATATTCTTTTGCGATTGAACTATCAACAAAATTTAAATTTGTGATGTACTGATTACCAATTTCATCTTCAATTGGTGGTAAGCCTAGAGCTTTTCTACCTTCATTCACTGAAATGAAACCTAGTTCTCTTTCAAGTTTTAAATTTTCTCTTAATTGTTTAGCATCAATATTCTTATATGCATCAACATTAAAATCAAAATCAATATTCATGTTATGATCTAACTTGTATAGTTCACTGAGAATAATATCTATGTAGCTTTTAAGCGTACTAATAAGATAATCTTGATTCAATTGAGATAAGACCATGTTGCTAGTACTAATACCAAGTTTATGTAATGGAATTCCTAATACTTGAGCGATTGCTTTAGTTGAAGTGTTGTTACTATTTACCATTTTGATTAATTCAGTATCAATTTCTAATGGTTGATAATCAATATCTTCATCAATGACAACAACACTGTTAGCATTGTTCATACCAGCATTAGCTTTTTGCCATGCATTTTTAATTTTTAACTTATCTTCATCTGATAAACCACTGTCTTTTGCTTTCAGTAAGCCACCAGCATGAGTACCATTTCTAAAGAAATTGTTTAAGAATGATTGACTGTTATTTTGAATATTTAATTCTGTCTGTAATGCTCTAAGAACACTACTACCAACAATTCCATCTATGGAATTCATTTTAAAATGCATCATGTCAAGTGATTTTACTTTACGTAATTTACTATCATTTGTAGCAACTTCATAATAAACTTCTTTAATGTATTTGCTGTCTTTAACTACTTTGACAGTTACATCACTATTTTTAATTAAATCTAACTTGATAGCTCTACCTTTATCATTGCGTGTAATCTCAACAAATACATTGCCATCAAGAATAAGGTTAGCTACAATAGCATATTTCAAGTTATAACCATTCATAATATCGTTTGGCTTGTTATTCAGTAACTTCAGTAAATCATCATGACCATCTTGAACAGTTTTAACTTTAAGACCTGCTATATCCGAACTAATCATTTGTAATGAAGTTAATATATCAGCATTTTTTAAAGCATTAATTCCAGTAAAACTTATGTCATTCCAATTTTCATTAGTAATAACATCTACAAAAGCTTGAACTTGATGTGATACTGTATCATTTATTGTTGTTATATTTCTTGTAAAAAAATTCAAATTACTGATTGTCTCCTTTCTTTAAAAATTATAAAAAGACAAAAAAAGAGACTTGCTCAGTCTCAACTCTTATCTATACTTTAACAATATTTGTGTAAAGTAAATTTACTTGACAAACTTTTTTCTCTAGTCTTTCTTTATATAAATTGATATGAAAATTAAATACAGTCCAATTAGTATATTGAATAGAATTATATTGAACATATAAATACCAAAGAATACAAAATAAGAACCTATTAAAAATATTATTATATGTCCATATCCAATCAATACGACACTTAATAATGTAATCAATAGATTCCACATCTTTAATATTAAATTTTGAGTTTTCTTCATTATAAAATTACAGCTCCTTTAGCTAATCTTTCTTTTAATGTTAACTTAGCATGTTCATGAAATTGTGCTTGAGTGTATGCGTTCATCAAAGCTACAATTGGATCAATCTTGTTTCTAGCTTTAGTTTTATTGATTAATACATTATCATTCACATTCTTAATCACAGCATTGTTTACAGCTATTGTTAATAATGGATTATTAGAATGAACAACTTTACCTTCTATAACATCATATCTATATTGCTTGATTGTTTCACTTAATCCCATCATACTTTGTGCCACTTCAATTAACTTAAATTCTGATGCTCTCTCTTCCATATCAATGAGCCATGTATTAGCTAAGTTTCTATCATAATAAATACCTTTAACATTTAAGTCATTATCAGCTACATATGATTTAATAAAGTCTGTTACTTGCTTATAGTTAATCAATCCACTTTTTAAATTCGTTAATGTTGCATATCCTTCATCAATGAACCTTTGATAATCCATCTTGTCTCTTTGTGATTTAAGCTCTAATGAGCCTTCATATCCGATAAATGAATGACTATCACACCATAACTTTTTATCTTCAATTGCATGAATCATTGATACAGAACTTAAATCATGTAATCTTGATAAGTCAACACCAACATATACATCTGTACCTTTGATATTAGGTTTATCAATAACATTGTTCATCCAATTTTTATTAGATACAAATACATCATCACTATCTGAATTGTTTTGCCACATATTAAAGTTTTTAATTTTAATAGCTGTCATATTACCTTTTTGTTCTTGTTCTTTAATATCTGCTTTAATATTTCTCATGATAATATCACGTTTAGTTTCTGACTCTAATAGTGGCATTGCTTTGATCCATAAATTTTCGTCTTGCATTTCTGTTTCATCATCTAACTCAGCACAGTATACAAAATAATTTTCATCTTGAATATCACCATTTAATAGTTTAGTGATATATTGATACTCTTCTGAATACATCGGGTTATTAAGGTTAGAACCTGCTGTACTAACTATCAAAGTTAAAGGGTTTTCTTGTTGACCCATACCTGTTTTTAAACGTTCATACATTGTTGTGTCTTTCATTTCACCGAACTCATCTAATATAATACAGCTTGGATTTGTACCATCAGCTGAGTCTGGTGAATTAGTTAATGCTTTAATGATTGATTCATCTTTGAGATATTTAATTTCTTTATCAAGTGTCTTAATATTATTACTTAGATATTTTGATTTTTTCTTTAATAAGTTGATTTGACTTGTAGCCATTTCAAAAATAATTCGTGATTGTTTATAAGCGTTTGAACTAATATATATTTCTCTTTGTCTTAAAGGTGATTTGCCAAACAACATCTCGTATTGAGCTATACCGCTATTCAGAATTGATTTACCTTGTTTCCTTGAGGTTGATACATAAGCTTTAGTAAACCTTCTAATATCAGTACCCTCATGAACCCAGCCATATATTGAGCCACAAATGAAATGTTGAAATAACATTAAAGGCATTGTCTCACCAGTTTTTATATCAGGTAATGTTGATAGATATTTAGTTACTTTATTAGCTAAGTCAGGTCTCCACTCATAGCCTTCAACACCCGCTTCTAGATTATTCAAATGACGTTGACATGATTTGATATTCTTATTAGATGCTATGATTTCACCAGATACAACTTTCTCAGCATATAACGTTGTGTAGTCTATTACTTCAGTCATTATGCATCACCAAACATTTTAATGAATTCATCATCTTCAGTTGATTCTGCTGGAGCTAATCTCAATCTACTATCAATACTCATACCTAGCATGTTACCTACTGATTTCATTTCTCTTAGTATCTCTAATTTCTGTCTACGTTTAGTTGTAAGTTGCTTATCAATTACTAAATCATAATCATTATCTAGTTTTATTTTTAATGCATTAATCTCATCTACTACATCTCGATAGTCTGAGTACAACTCACAATATGTAATTAATGTTTGTTGATCTAATTGTGCTACTGGTAAATATTGAATCAATTTGTACACCTTTTTGTATTCAGTTTTAGCTAAATCAGTTAAATATTTAGGTGGTGTCTTGCTCAGTTTCTCAAATTTTTCTAAAGCTTTCTCTTTATTTTGTTTTGCTTCAATTTCTGCTTTAGTAAGATTCTTACTCATAGCTTCCAATGGTTTCTGCGGTCTTGCCATATTTAAAACATTCCTTTCTGATTGTTAACTATTTTAATTTTAGGTTTACATTAGTTTTGGGAACTAATGGTAATATTTGGACATTATATTGGGAATTTAAATAAGATGAGGGCGCTCGGACGGAAATGATGATAATATTTGATGCGTTATTTTGCATGGGGGCTTGTAAATTTAAAATTTTATTTTCCAAAAAATGTTTTTTATTTTTCAAAAAGTCAACCTCTAGAAATATTTTTTTTAATATTCTATTATTATGACACGAACACGTATTCGTATTATAATATATGTAAATAATCTATTATAGAAAGGACTAACAATATTGAACAATACTACATCATCACAAAATAAAAGTACCATTACCAAAACATCTTTCAGCTCTAATGATATTAACAACCTTTTAAAGAAAAGAGATATTACTCAATCGTTATCTCCAAAGAAAGATATTCTAGACAAACTTAACTCTAGACCTACCCTCCCATCTAGTCATCCTGCTAAAATAAGAAACGATTTATTATCTCGTACCAAAACAGCATCAACTATCAATTCCTCTATTCAAAGTAGATTTAATAAGCGTGCTAACGAACTTCTCACCTTACGTTCTGATGCTATACATAGATTAAATAAACTAAATAACCTTAAAAGTTCTTATCAATCTAAACTTATTGGTTTAAATAACCACAAAGCTTTTTCTAATTTCAATAAAGTAATGAAACCGATTAGCTTAGGATTAAAGTATTATGAAGAAAATAAAGAAGAGATTGATAAAACATTAGAACTGTTTGAAAAGTATGCTAAGGATTATCCTGTTGAAGCTGAAGAAATGTCTGTCGTTGAATTTATAGACTTTGTCGAATTTCAAGAAAACTTTGCTTTAGTTTTTAAAGAAGTTTTCTCACCTGTTGCAAGTTATCAAGTTCCAACATCTTATCAAATGATTTCAGATGTTTACGAAAAACTTGATAATCAAATTGAAAAATATATGAGTGTTGAAGAAAAAGAAACTATACATAAAATGTTTTCTATAGTTGTGAGTTTTATTTTCGGTAAGGCTGTTGAGGATATACCTAATTTCTCAGAAATATCAACTTTAGTACAGCTAATTATTGTTGTAATGTTTTATCCTCAAATAAAAAAATTCTTAAGACACTGACAAATAAATAATCAGTGTCGCTTCAATATCATATTAATTCAGGAGACAATATAATTGAAATTAAATAAAAATCTACTTGAACGCTTTCTCTCAATTAATTACAGTAAGCCTTTTAATATAACAGCTTTTATAATTGTATATTTAACCACATGTTTTATCTTCTTTGTTTATACATTATCAAATGATTCAGTATTCAATTATATTACTTTTATGTTACCCTTGTTTGTTACATACATCACTGACAATTTATATAAGTTTCTCTCATTATTATTTAATATAGATAATGAGATTGTTACTACTGAAGAAATAATTATTAAATTTTTAAATTCATTAGCCATATTAATTTTTATCATTGCATACTTATATAATATTTCAGACACTTACTTAAATATATATGTCTTTGTTTTGTTAGTATTAATCTTCTTAAGTTTTGCTTTAGTTTATTNTWANCWAWSTATWKMWTSAAATATTATATATATTAACTCGCAATAAAAGACACTGACAAATAATATCAGTGTCCTTTTCTTTTTTATTCAACCATTCAACTTAATACTCATCTAAATAACCATTAAGCAACTCATTCATATAATATTCAAAACATCTTTTATAATCTGCTTCATCTTCAATATGATCTAAATCTAATTCTTCTATTCTATTCTTGATTCTCTCAATCTGTTCTTCAGTTAAATCTTTGTACAACTTTCTCACCTACTTTAAATTTTAAATTCAGTGAGATTAATACTTACTAACTCATATAATCTTTATACGTTTTCATTCCAGCTAATCTATCATCATATTCTTTTTTACGTTTAACTTGTTCAATCAATTCTTCAGCACTTTCACAATAAAATTTATGACTATCAACAAATACTTTAACTAACTGTTCACGTTTTGCATCATTAAATTTATTTATTAAAAATTGTTCATCTATCATTTCATAGTCTCCTTATATTTACTTTAATAGAAAAAGAGATAGCTTGTTAGCTACCTCAATTAATTCTATTTTTACTTCTATCATGTATCTTTTCATGACAGCTTATACAAATTGCTATACAATTTTCTTTACTCAATCTCTTAGTCCAATCGTTTCTAATTTCAGTTTTATGATGGACTAAATCAGCCACCTTTACAATTCCATCTTTTTTACACATCTGACAAACATAATCATCTCTTGCTAATATTCTTTTTCTAAATCGTTTCCATTCAACACTTGAATAAAACTTATCGTATTTATCATTAATGAATCTTCTCGTTCTTATGTATGCATTACTATTTTTATCTTGTTTATGTTTTTCACAATATTTCTCAGGTTTCTCAATTTCTTCATTACAACGTGGATGAGAACACTGATTATACAACATATTTCTTCAGCTCCTCAGCATCACATTTCTCACACAATTTAATACATTTCTTATTACCATTTGCTTTCAATTCATCAAAAAAGAACGTATGCTTTTTAACATACGCTCCCTCTTCGTAACATTTTAAACAGTAAGTTTTACATTCACTACTTTTAGCTTCATTCACAAATTCATAATATTTATTTTTCTGTTGTAACATTTCTTCATGTTCTTGCTCTTGTCTACTCGTATCAACTTTCAATGATCCATCACTATGTAAATTTAAATATCTTTGCTGTACATGTCTAACATCATTAAAAGTATATTCACTGTAACCTTCCCATTCTTGAGATGCTGGAACTACTTCCCTTACTTCTTTTTCTAACTCAGCTTCAATGTTTTGTCTAATCAATCTGATTACTCTATGAGTCAACAACTCTTTACCTTTACAACATCTAACTATATTCTTTTTCTCATCTAAACTTAAATCTTTAGTAATAACAACTTCAAACGCTTCAGTTTCATAATGTTGAGCAACATATTTACTCAATTCAATTTGTCTATGAGTCGCATCATCAAACATATCAGATGCATTACACATCTCAACATATTGTTCAAAAACTTCTCTCATCTTGTTTCTATTATTAGTATTGAAACCATATTTATTTTCAGTTCCAAACTCTTCATTATATTTCTTAACAACACGATTCTTTACAATTCTCTTAAATGCTTTAATATCTTGTTTATTAAGATTACTCATTTCATACATTGCTCTTCTATTAGCTTGAGTCTCTTTACTGTTATCAGTTTTAGCTACATATATATCTTTTAAACTTTCATATTTTTGTAACTGTTTTTCAGTTAATAGTCGTTCTTTATTCTCAATGAACCACTGTAAAAAATGATTGTAATGAGCTTTATCTCCATACGTCCAAAGCTTATTTTCATCACCTAGAAAATTGATTAGTTCACTTTGTTCATCTTCATTATTTACAATTGTATGAATTGAATTTTGAGCACCATCAAGTGTGATAGTCTTTCTGATTTCTTTACCATTTTCATCTCTAGCTAAGCTTATTGTTTTAGAGTATGGATTAACTTCAATCATAATGTGATTTTCAATATGGTCTCTAATATATTTCATTCTAGTATTATATAATTTATCATCAGCTAACAATTCATCTAATGTTTCTAACTGATCCAACTCATTTGCACCTTCAACAAATAACATTGCAAATACTTGAATAAAATCTTCTGGTACATCTAACTGTCTAGAATATTTCTTTTTCATTTTTATATAAAATCTAGCTAATCTACTTTGTCTTGACGTTCCATTTAAATCATCAATCCCAATAATTTTAAGGTTAGCACCAATACTACTCAATTCAGTATCATCAATAGTTCTATCAACATATTCATCAAGAGAACAGCTTGTAACTGCTCTTGATGATGTTGTCATTGTAATTACTTTTTCAAAATGGTACTCAACTAACTCTTCTACATTATTTTTAAATTCAATTTCATTATTATTTTTCATCATTATGTATCAATCTCCTAATATCTGTTTTGATAATTCATATGTAAGTATTACTTATTAAATCTATAAATTTATGTATGTTATATTATTAACAACTTGATAAATCACGCTGTAAGACTTGTCATATTCTTTAGCTAATTCTTTAATTGAAGTTCCAGATGCATGTTTCATACGAATCTCTAAAGCTTCATCCATTGTTAAAAATCGTTTACTGCTAGTGATATTGTTCTTACGTTGATGCTCATGATGATATTTGATATTTTGACCTCTCGTTGTCCATCTCAAATTTGTTCTAGGACAGTTATTAGTTTTATCTGTTTGACAAATGTGATCTACAGTATCGAAAACATTTGGTTGTGGATTATATACAAATAACTCACCCATAATTCTATGAACCTCAACTGGCTTATCTCCAACTTTGACCCTGTTATATCCAGTTCCTTTATGAAACGTTTGTTTCTTCTCAATGACTTTTCCTGTATTTCTGTTATGTGAAAATACTTTCTGATTCATACACCCATAAATATCAACTTGCTTTAAACTTTCATATAACTTAGCTTCACCTTTTTCTAATAAACTCACTAACTCTTTTTCCACAGGACTTGTTCCGTTAAATTTTAAATTCATAATTAATAATCTCCATTTCATATTTATATTTTTTTATTTAAAATCTCTAAATTCTTATTAATTTCTCTTGCAATATCATGCGTATATGAGCTATAATTAATTTAATGATAAATTGGATAAATCTATTCTAAATTAAGTAAATAGCCCATAAAAATTAAAGGAGCATAAGCGTTAGCTCCTTGTGTTATTTATGTGTATTAAACTATATAATCAAATTTATATTTGAAATGCTTATTTTTTGCTATCTCTTGAATACTTTCATTATTAAATTCTAAATATACACTTTGTAATCTAATTAAATTATCAAATGACTCTTCAATATTTGAAACAAAACTCATTTCATTACCAATAACTTTACCCTTTGATTTCTTAGTTTTTATTTCTTCAATTTTGTCATTTTTAACTCTTATGTAATATTCCGTTTTATTGTATGTATTCTTTACATGTTGCTCATTCATCTTAACTAATATTGAACCTTTGTATTTTTCAACAAGCTCATCATTCAATAAGTCATACATAGCTTTAACGTCTTTATTCTTTTTAAAATAATTTAATAACTGCTTATCAGTAAACTTATTAATAATTGATCTCTTTTTAAATACATTAGTATATTTTACATTCTTGATTGAGTCATCATATAGTTTAACCTTTAAACCTTTAGCTGTTTCTTTATTCATCATGCTAACAAACGTTCTATTCATATAGAATCTTCTATCTGTATCTAAATCTAATTTTGTTCTAATTTTCTTTTCGATTTCAATATATTTAGCAATCTCTTCTAATTCAAAACGTTTTAAATCACCTTTAACTAATTCCTTTTCAAAATCATCGTTTAATACTTCTTTCAACTCAGTTCCGTAATAAACATCAGCATTATGAATAATCATTTTATTATCATGAAGATGTTTTACAGCATTAACAAATGTATCTCTTAGAATATCAATAATTTTAAAATAATTTTCTAGTAATTCTTTCTTTTCTTGATATGTTAATTTACGTTCAATAAATGTTGAAGAGCTCATATATTTTTCTTCATATTTAATATAATCATTTGAATAAACATTAGCGAATATTGCTTCAACAGCTTTTTCACTATACTTTCTATTATTGAATAACTTATAATCATCTAGAACACTTCTTGTAATTAAACCTAAATCTACAAGCCACTCATTAGTAGTCATATCAACAGAAGAAACACGTTTATTCTTTAATGCGTACAATATAATTGCTTCAAGTGATGATCTTAAATCTTCTTTTGATCTTGAATTAGATTTCTCTTTTTCAAGAGGTAAGTATTCTAATGGATATAAACCAGATAATTTATAAAAGTTTTTACGACCAACTTTTTCAATTTCTACAAACTCATAGAATCTTTCAAGCTCACGTTTGATACTTTCTAATTTACTAGCTTTTTTAATTCGCTTTACTTCTAGATAATTATCATAATCTTCTTTAAAATAAAATGATTTTAAAATCTCTTCAACATCTATTAATCTTGTCTCTAATTCTTTAAGATATTCATAATCAATTTCATTGTATTGCTTTTTTATTTTATTAACAATTTCATATTTTATAATATTTTCCATCTTATAATCTCCTTGTATTTATATATTTTTTCTAAGCGTTCACTATTGTCCCCCCTCATCTACCTAATAAGATATAATAATATATATTACTTATTAGGTAGTTAAAGGGGGACAATCATTCATTCTTTAATAGGGTACAAAGTTCCTTTAACTAAAGAGCTACTATAGTTAAACAAACTTCGTACTCTATTATTTTTTACTTATTCTAATATGTTTTATTGGACACATTCAGAACATTCCGCTACGCTCCACTTTTAACTTTTTTCATTTTCTTATAGATAAACTAATATCAATTTAACAAAGAGCAACTTGTTGCGACAAAGGCACAAATCATGAAGCGAAGCGAAATGTTTGTGACTAATATCTTTTTAAAATTATTTAAATTGTAAACTTTGCACTGTTATTCTTAAATTATTTAAATCTTCAACAGTATCATAAATTGACATTTGATATTCTTTATTATTACTTACTAATTTCTCAACAGCTTTAATTACATCTTCAATGTTCACTTCATTTAATTTATTATTCATTATATATCGTCTCCTTGATTTTAAATATTATTTTGCGTAATAGAGGCATATACTTTAAACTTTTCCATTTAGAAATTTTTTAATACGAACTAATGATGTTTCAGTATAATCTTTATCACCTCTAAGCCAGTCTGCGAACATTGTGTAATTCATATTGCACTCTTTAGCTAAAACTCGAATTGGTGGATTGTAATTTTCTGATCTAAACTGTTTCATCTTCAAACGCAACTCTTTATTAATTTGTTCTTTCATTTGATAAGCTCCTTTCTATTGATTTATGATTATTCCAATTCCTTAGCAAATTATTACTATTCAATCCATCAAAAAAAGATGCCCATTTTACTGGACACCTTCAGGAGATGATTAATAAATAATAAATTAAAAAAAGGAAATGGAAAATGAATTTAGAAATAATATAATAATCATTAGGAGGTAATGAGTATTAATCTCTATTTATACTATATAGATATATGTGTAATCATTTTAGTAAGATATTGATAAAACGCTGGATTAACAAGGGTAAAATCTATATAAAATGAATACTCACGTATTGTGTAATACCTCTTCATATACATTATACTTTAATGTCCTTTTTTATTCCTGATTTCCTAACTTGAGATTATAGAAACATATCTCTTTAATAGTATTGTCGATTTTTAAAGAAGTTTTCAAAGATTTGAACGGATGTCTTCCCTATCATATAGTATGGTTGTTTTATGTAGAGATTTTCAAAAGAAAATGACCGATACATACCTCTTCAATAGTAATTGCGAAAATAACCAGATAAATGTCGAGTATAATGTCCGTAAAACTACTTTTTATATTCACAATCTCTGCAAGTACCTCTTAAACCGTCAATGCTATCTTTTCTTCTTCTAAAATATCTATCATCCACAGCTAATTTTGTTTGACTACAACAAGAACAAGTTTTATATTTTCCTTTTCATATAGTATGGTTGTTTTATATAGAGATATTCAAAAGAATTCCCCACCGCTGATAAAACATATCTCTACATTATTATTGTCAACGAATGTCGTTTTTTTCCGATGATTTTTGGAATTTCAATTTTAAATGTGTCTAAATTGTGACAAAAAGTTGTCAGTAGACATATTATTAATGATAAAATTCTGATTTTATTTTTAGAAAATATTATCTTACAAACGCTTTTAAATGACTCAATACAACATCTTCAACCTTATCTTCATAACTTTTAAGTTCCAATTGTTTAAAATAGTTTTCACCAATCACAATAGCGTGAGTGTAATTATTATTAGAATCACCAAGTACATCTACTTTATAAAGTTTGGAATTGTGTTCTACATAGTATGATTGTTTTATCTGTATCATCTGATCTAATCCCCTTTTTAATATGTAATCTATTTATTCATATTAATTAATTCTTTAACAAACGCGATATTTGATGCATCACTTGATGACAGTAAAACTTCTATTTCATTAATACTGTTTTTATACTGTAATCCTGTATATTTAATAGCTCGTACATCTGAATCATTTAATAGTCTAATCATTTTGTTATCATTTAAAATTATATGTTCTACTGTTTTATTATTTTTGTTGTAAATTATCTTATGAAGTGATTTATCAATAATAAATTGTACAGTAATAGTATCATCATTATCTTTAACTATTAATCTACTAGGTACATCTGTTATTAATTCTTCTATAATAATTAATGCTATATAATTATGTAATATGCTGTTGTCATAAAGTGTTTCAAGATGCTTTTCACTTTGAAATAATTGAACTAATTGTTCATTAATTTTAGCACTGTCTTTTGTCATATTAATCATCCCCTATTTGTAAATTTAATACAATATAATTATATCATGACAATTTAAATTGAGATAGTTTGTAAACGTTTATCTTTCGTTAAAAATAAATCATATACCAGAATCATTTTTAAGCTTTATATCTCCACAGCATTTTGGACAAATAGAATAGTAATAGTTAAATAGATGAATTTTGGCAAATATGAAGCGTTAATTTGTGTTATTTATTTTCCATATCTAGCTTCAAGACTATTGATCTCAGCTAATCTTTCTTGAGCATCAGGCTCAGTATACTGACCATTAAGAATTAAATTTCTTAACTGAATTTCACCAGAAGAAAGTCCATTAGGTAGATTTTTTCTAAACTCAGCTTGTTCAGCATCAGATGGTTGAACTACTGGTGTAGGCTGCTTTCTCATTTCATCAACAATTGGTGTACCATCTGGTGCATATCCAATTATTTCAGTACCGTCAGCTGTATAACCAATTATTTTTTCACCAAATTCATTTGTTTTGACATCTGCTTTATTATTATTTTGTTGAACTTGTTCAGTAGATGGTGTTTCAGTAGACTGTGTATTAATTTCAGTTGTCGGTTCTTCTGTTGTAGGTTGTTCTGTCGTAACTTTTTCTTTTTGTTCTTTAATTTTCTTTTTAGCATCTTCTGCTTTTTTATCATTAGCTTTATCTTTTTTAACAACTTCTTTTTTAACAACTTCTTTTTTTACTTCTTTCTTAGTTTCTTCTTTATTTTCTTCTTGTCCGCATCCTGCAAGTAAAATTGATAATGATAATGCACTTGCTAATAGTTTTTTCATTTTGATAATCTCCTTTTTTACTTATTAATTTAATTATATACCAAATTTTATAGATGTCTTTAACTATAAAAAGTAATAGAAAAACTAGATTTAATCCCATCATGAATTTTTGCTTCAAAAACAAAAAAAAGAACGGATTAAATAATCCGCTCTAAACTCTGCTATTATGGGAATAATCTTAACTATTGGTTTTTACTATTCATTCTCAACACCGCAGCATAATCTACTATGATTATGGTCAACAAACTGTACAGGATGACCATAAATTTTAGAGATTTCAACTTCATCTAATGACTTAAATTGATGTGTTGTCCCGTGGAAATGCAGATGCTGGTTGAGACAGGCAACTTGTGTGGCTGTATCAACGACTACGCCAATATCATGCGTTACTAGTAGAATTGTGATACCTTCAGCTTTAAGTTGCGCAAGTAATTCATAGAACTGTGCTACATGTTTTGCATCAATACCAACAGTCGGTTCATCGAGTACTAATACAGAAGGATTTGATATGAGTGCACGTGCTATAAATACACGTTGCTGTTGACCACCAGAAAGCTGAGATATATTTTTATCTTTTAAATGCGTGATATTTAATCGTTCCAGCATCGCTTCAACTTTTTGTTCATCCAGTTTATTAAATTTTTTAAATAACGGTTTAATCTGAATTAAACCACTTCTTACAACTTCAAATACCGTAGCCGGGAAACCACCACTGCTCGCGTTTGCTTTTTGAGAAACATAACCGATACCCGTAAGTTTTTTTTGTGATTTCATATTCTTTCCGTTCATATAAATGCTGCCTGATTGTACCCTTAATATACCCAGGATTAATTTTAACAATGTTGACTTACCTGAACCATTCGGTCCTACAATCGCCAGAAAATCTCCCGGATAGATACTGATGTTAATATCTGATAATGCTACTTTATCTGGATATCGATACGATACATTTCGAATTTCAAATATTGGCTCCAATCGCTTCAGTCCTTTTTGAGATAAAAAACAAGCATTAATCAAAGATTAATCCCTGTTTTAAATTTTATTGATGCATAATTTTTTCTAGTAAATCAGAATCAAACTGATTATTTTTAATCATTTCAATTTCAAATTTATACGGTGGCTTTTTATTTTTTTTATCATCGCCAACTTGAACGTATGGTGTTTCTAAAATCTTAGGTACATCTTTAAAGACTTCATGATAAACAATTTTTGATAATGCATCAAAACCGATGTTGCCAAATCCAAAATTTTCATGACGATCTTTTCGCGCACCCTGTACATTTTTTGAGTCATTTACATGTACAACTTTAATTCTATCAATACCGATAATTTTATCAAATTCTTCCAACACACCATCAAAATCATTGACAATATCATAACCCGCATCATGTGTGTGACATGTATCAAAACAAACTGATAGTCGGGCATTATTCTTTACACCTGAAATAATTTCAGCAAGTTCTTCAAATGATTTGCCACATTCAGAACCTTTACCTGCCATCGTTTCTAATGCAATACGAACATCATTATTGTTAGATAAAACTTCATTTAACCCTTCAATAATTTTCTTGATACCCGCATCTTCACCAGCACCAACATGAGCGCCAGGATGAAGCACGATATCTTTTGCGCCAATTGCTTCTGTACGTTCAATCTCTTTTTGAAGAAACTCAACACCCAGTTCAAACACTTCAGGTTTTACTGTGTTAGCGATATTGATGATATAAGGTGCATGCACAACAATATTCGATAAATTATTTTCTTTCATAAATGCAAGACCTGCATCTATGTTCAAATCTTCTATCGGTTTACGACGTGTGTTTTGAGGTGCCCCTGTATATATCATAAATGTGGAAGCATTGTAGCTCGCTGCTTCTTCTGCTGCAGCAAGCAACATTTTTTTACCGCTCATTGATACATGAGATCCAATTAGCATGTTAAATCCCTACCTTTTTTTATTCTCTCTATTCGTACGTTTAGAATGGGCTTTTTTCTCATTACGTTTTAACTTATCTAATTCAAAACGGAATTTCTTCTTATACCCCGGTTTCACTTTTTTCTTACCTTTTAGTTTATGTTTTAAGTTCTGTTCGATATTATCTTCTTTTTTCTTACGTGATTGGCGCTCAGTTCTATCTTTAATTTCGACTAATTCACCATTTTTAACATCGCTATGAATGAATGAGAAACCACGTTTCTCAATCTGATTGATTAAATCTTCTTCATCTGGTGTATAAATCGTTATTGCTACACCAGTATAGTTTCCTCGACCTGTTCGCCCTACACGGTGCGTAAAGAAAGCAATATCACGTGGAATATCATAATTGATAACATGACTAACACCATCAATATCAATACCACGACTTGCAAGATCACTCGCAACGACATATTGATATTCAAGATTTTTCACACGTTTCATTTGCTGTGTACGTTCACGTGGTGCAAGACCGCCATGAATCACACCTACTTTTAACCCCTGATCTTGTAAATATTCAGCTACTTCATCCGCACGTTCACGACTATTCGCAAAAATAATTGCGAGATAAGGATTAATCGTAGACATTATTTTAGTTAACTGTTCTTTACGATCGTTACTTTTCGTAGGTACAAGATAAAAAGTAATATTTTTATTTGTCTTTGCGTCAGGTTCAATCTCAATAAATTCCGGCTTAGATAAGTATTTATTTAAAAATGGATGTAAAGCTTTAGGTATCGTAGCAGAAAATACAGCAATTTGTGCTTCACGCGATACATTTGCAGCAATCTTATCAACTGTCGGCAAGAATCCTAAGTCAATCATTAAGTCGGCTTCATCAATAACGACAGCTCTCGCTAAATGAATATGTAACACATTTTCTTCTGCTAAATCTTTTATTCGATTTGGTGTCCCGATAACAATTTGTGGCTGTACTTTTGATTTTTGAATATCTTTATTCTTATCAGTACCTCCAATATAAAGCCCTGCTTTTATACCATCTGTAAATGAAATTAAATGCTCTGCTGCATCATATAACTGCTTTGCAAGCTCTCTTGTAGGTGCAAGAATAATAATTTGAGGATGCTGTACCTCTTTATCAATTTTATTAATTAACGGTAGTAAAAATGCATGCGATTTTCCTGTACCTGTTTGTGATTGTCCAATTAAGTGTGTTTCTTTTTTTAATTTAGGAATAACTCTTCTCTGGATTTCTGTTGGCTGGTTGAAATTTAAATCTTCCACCGCTTCTACTAAATATGGTGCAAGTTCAAATAACTCAAATGGGTGTTTGTCCATCATAATCCTCCTTTTATGTTCATCTCATGTATTATATAGGAAAGAATACGAAAAAGAAAGCAATCATTGTTAAAATTAAAATATTCTAATCATCTTTAAAAGTTTGTTATACTATTTATTAAGCAGATTAATAGGAGGAAAATGCGATGGAAATTATTAAAATAACACCTCGTGGATATTGTTACGGTGTCGTTGATGCCATGGTGATTGCACGCAATGCTTCACTTGATAAATCATTGCCACGTCCAATATATATTTTAGGTATGATCGTGCATAATAAACATGTAACTGATGCTTTCGAAAGCGATGGTATCATTACACTCGATGGACCAAACCGATTAGAAATATTAGAGAAAATCAGTGAAGGTACAGTTATATTTACCGCACATGGTGTAAGTCCTGAAGTAAAACGCCGTGCTAAAGAAAAGGGACTTGTTTGTATTGATGCAACTTGTCCGGATGTAGAAAACACACATACATTGATTCGTAAGAAAAAAGCAGAAGGTTATCATGTCATCTATATCGGTAAAAAAGGACATCCGGAACCTGAAGGCGCTGTTGGTGTCGCACCGGAAATCGTACATCTTGTGGAAAATATCAACGATATCGACAACCTTGATGAAGATTTAAAAAACAATAAACTTATCGTTACAAATCAAACAACAATGAGTCAATGGGATGTAAAACATCTTATGGACGAACTACAAAAAAAATATCCACATATCGAAGTGCATAAAGAAATCTGTTTAGCGACACAAGTACGCCAGGAAGCAGTTGCAAATCAAGCAGGACAAGCAGACGTATTAATCGTGGTTGGTGACCCAAAAAGCAATAACTCTAACCGTTTAGCACAAGTATCTAAAGAAATCGCTCATACAGAAGCTTACCGAATTTCTGACATTAGCGAACTAAAACTTGAATGGCTTCAGGGTAAGTCAACGATCGCTGTAACCGCCGGGGCTTCAACACCAACACCAATCGTAAAAGAGGTCATCGATTATATTAAATCTTACGATCCATTAAATATACAGCCGATACCAGAAAAGTCAGGTGTACCAACAGAAAAAATCTTACCTAAAATTAAAAATGCAACACCTGTAAAAATTTTAGATTAATAAAACGATGCTTAAACCTTAGTTTAAGCATCGCTCTTTTTTTATATTACTTTAAATGGATTTGTATCTATTTGTGAAACAACGATATTTATATCTTTGATAAAAGTGGATAAAAGTGCTTTGAGGCCATCTTTCATAACATATTCAGCATAATGTGTGATATCAAGCGCAGCAAGTTCTGCCATTATTAAATCATGTGCTTCATGATACTTAATATCACCTGTAATAAACACATCAACACCTGTTCGCTTAATATCTTTCATGTAATCCATACCTGCCCCGCCAATTATCCCAACTGTGTTAATAACTTTATCTTCACCTATCATCTTAATAACATCCAGATTTAATTTCTCTTTGGCAATTTTAGCAAAATCAGATAATGAAATAGGTTCCATCAAGGCTGCCTTTACACCAGTACCATATTCAGCCTGGACGTCAATTGACCAAATATCAAAAGCAGGTGTTTCATATGGATGATGTGTTTTTATCGCTTCTAATACATCAGATTTCAACGATGATTCAAAGACGCATTCAATCTTCATTTCTTCTTCCACATGGATTTCACCTTTACTACCGACAAATGGGTTAGCATTTTCTAATGCACGAAATTCGCCAGTTCCTTTTATTGAAAAGAAACAGTGATCATAATCACCAATTTGTCCAGCACCTACCTTTGCCAACGCTGATTTAAATTGTTCAGCATATGCTAACGGAACAAAAATCTGTAACTTTAGTATCGATTTTTGTTCAGGTAATAATATTTCTATATCCTTTAATTCAAGACGCTCAGCAATCATTGCACTAACACCTTTAGGATGGGCATCCAAATTTGTGTGTAATGCAATCAACTGTATGTCGTTCTTTATTAAGCTTCTGATTACTTCTCCATAACCTGAATGAAGAATTGATTTTATACCACTAAAAATCAGTGGATGATGGCAAATTATAGTATTTATATTTTTTTCTTTAGCTTCCTCTACAACGTCTAACGTACAATCAAGCGCTGTTAAAATACCTGTAATTACAGCTTCTTCATCTCCAATTAGAAGACCTACATTATCCCACTCTTCTGCAGTTTGCAGTGGTATCTCCTGATTGATTTGCTTTAACAACTCTTTAATCAACATAACCTAACACCTCTTTTAATAATGAGATTTCTTCTTTTAGCTGTTCATGTTTTTGTGCATGAACAGGATCGTGTTCTATCGCTGATAATACTTTTATTAAATGCTGATATTCTCTATTCCATTTTTCGATAAACACTTCATTTTTATTTTGTAAAAGAATTGGGCCGAACTTCAGTGCTTTTTGTGTATATGCCACTTTTTCAGTGGCATATTCAGCAACGATAATTTCGTAGGTATGCTTTTTTTCTTTCAATATCTCTTCAACGATAATTTCATATCCAAGTGAAACAAGTGCACGACGAACTGCTTCTGTATGAATATTACTTTGCAGAATTAGACGTGGATGATTACTTAATTTATCTTTACCAGTAGTAATAATGTCTGCGATAAGTGGTCCACCCATACCACAAATAGTAATTACATCAACTTCACCCGGTTTAATGACTTCTAATCCATTACCAAGACGTACGTCTATAGAAGTGGAAGCATTATACTTTCTAACATTCTGAACTGCAGCTTCAAACGGTCCAGTAACCACTTCACCAGCTATCGCATATCTAATCAGATTATTTTCTAATGCATATAGAGGTAAATAAGCATGATCGGACCCTATATCAGCTAAACGTTCATGCTGTATATACCTTGCAACTGTCTTTAATCTATTATTTAATGGTATCATTTTATATCCTTTCAAAAAAAAACCTTTTGCACTTGGCAAAAGATTTTAATTGTTTATTATTTTGCTTCTTTTAAATACTTCACTAAAGTATCTAAATCTTTATCAGAAATTTTTGAAGCGTCGTGTGCTGGCATCGCACCTTTACCTTCACGGATAATCTTCTTAGCTTTTTCAGTGTCAGAAATACCTGCTAATTTAGGTCCCATTCCACCTTCTAAGTTTTGACCGTGACATGACGTACAGTTATCTTTTGCGAAAGTTTTAGCATCAAACTTTTGCTCAGTTTTAGCTCCGCCTTCACCCTCTTCTTCAGCTTTGTTAGCACCATGTGCTGACATAAAGAAGATTAAGCCTACGCCCATAAGCATAATAAGTAAAAACGGAATTACTGGATTACGATTCATTCAATTTACCTCCCTTTAATTTCACCATATACATATCTATTTTATATTAAAAACAGTGATTGTCAAAGACTTTTCACAATTTAAATTGAAATTTTAATCCATAAAATCTTTAAGACGTTTACTTCTAGATGGATGACGTAATTTACGTAAAGCTTTTGCTTCGATTTGGCGTATACGTTCTCTCGTTACACCGAACACTTTTCCTACTTCTTCAAGCGTACGGGTACGTCCATCATCTAAACCAAATCGTAATCTTAAAACATTTTCTTCACGATCTGTTAATGTATCTAATACATCTTCTAATTGTTCTTTTAATAACTCATATGCAGCATGATCAGCTGGACTTTGTGCGTCCTGATCTTCAATAAAATCACCTAAGTGACTATCATCTTCTTCACCGATCGGTGTTTCAAGTGAAACTGGCTCTTGTGCTATCTTTAAGATTTCACGAACTTTTTCAGGTGGTAAATCCATTTCTTCTCCAATTTCTTCCGGGGAAGGATCACGTCCTAAGTCCTGAAGTAATTGACGTTGTACACGTATTAACTTGTTTATCGTTTCTACCATATGCACTGGTATACGAATTGTTCTTGCCTGGTCAGCAATCGCACGCGTGATTGCCTGACGAATCCACCATGTAGCGTAAGTTGAGAATTTAAATCCTTTCGTAAAATCAAACTTTTCTACAGCTTTAATTAGACCCATGTTACCTTCCTGTATTAAATCAAGGAATAACATACCACGTCCTACATAACGTTTTGCAATACTCACAACAAGACGTAAGTTTGCTTCTGCAAGTCGTGCTTTCGCTTCATCATCCCCCTGCTCAATACGTTTAGCAAGTTCAATTTCTTCTTCAGCACTTAATAAATTAACGCGTCCAATTTCTTTTAAATACATACGAACAGGATCGTTAATTTTAACACCTGGAGGTGCAGATAAATCATTAAGATTGATCTTATCATCTGTATCATTTGCATCTTTTTCATTGATTAAAGTGATGTCATTTTCGGCAATCGCTTCAAAAAATTCATCCATCTGATCAGAATCCATCTCAAAATTTTGTAATTTATCAGCGATTTCTTCGTGACTTAAATGTCCATTCTTCTTACCTGTCTCAAGTAATTGTGCTTTTACTTGTTCTAATGTCAATAATTCTGCGATTTTCGTTGTCGTATCGGATTTCTTTGCAGCCATTTTAAAACCTCCCAGTATGTCTAGTGCTTTTTTGATCTTTGATATTGAATGATTTCTCTCACAATATTATCGCGTGTCTCCATGTCACCGGTAGCAATTGCATCTTTTAAAGCTTGTTTCAGCTGACTCACATGTGTTAATTCATGCTGCTCTTCATTAAAGACATATACATAATCATTTATTTCCTCTGTAGTAGGTTCGGAATTAACCAACATACTGTCAATTGATAAACATACCTCATGAATATCCTGAGGAATATGTGTGATGAATTGACTGAGATTAAATTGGTCTTCATTATTGTAATACCCTATTAAAGCCTCATAAATCAATCTATGGTATGCATTTGAGAAATTATGTGCAGACAGAGAATCTTTATATTGTGTGAATAAATATTTATCTGTCATAAAATGTTTTAGTACCACGCGTTCAGCAGTCTCAATCTTGTTTAATGATTCTTGTTTGATACCAACATTAATATGATTAAATGGACGCTTTTTCTGATTTTTTTGTACTTGATATTTTAGACTGTCAAAATCTACTTTAAACAAATCACTTGCTTCATGCAATACTTTTTTCTGTAAAACTTCAGAATTCATAAGTTTAGCATCTTGAATAATATTATTCAAATGTTTTTCATATGCTAAATCATTATTCTTTATTTCATTCTGATAATATTGCATATAAAAGCTTAAATAATTAATCTTATGCGTTTGAAAATATTCTAAGAACTGATTTTCACCTAAATCTCTAATCATCTCATCCGGATCTTTTCCTTTGTGAATCGGTACTACAAACACATTTAATCCTTCTGAAAGTAATGTCTTTCCTGATTTTAGTGTCGCTTCAATACCAGCTCTATCTCCATCAAACATTAACGTAATATTTTGTGCGAGTTTTTTCAGTGATATTACATGCTCTCTACTTAATGCTGTACCCATTGTTGCTACCGCATTATGAATACCTACTTCACCAAGCTTTAATACATCCATAAAACCTTCAAGTAAAATTACTTCATCTGTTTCTCGAATTGGTTTACGTGCAACATCAATATGATAAAGGATATTTCTTTTTTGAAATATCGGTGTCTCAGGACTATTTAAATATTTGGGTTCACTACCATCAAAACTTCGCGCAGAGAAGCCAACTGTATCTCCACGTGCATTTCGGATAGGAAACATAATACGATTACGAAAACGGTCAAAATAACTGAAATTTTCCTCATTTCTGCTTAAAAGACCCGCTTCATATGCAAGTGATTCATCATATCCTTGTTTTTTTAAAAAATCTAACGCAAAATGACTTACATTCGGACTGAAACCAATTTTTTCTTTGGCAATCAAATCGTCATCTATACCACGTTTATGAAGATATTCTAAAGCTGGTTCAGCCTCTTCAATTGCTTTTAATACATAGTGATAATAATCATTTAATAAGTTATGCATTTCAACCATTTTCGTATGGTCATTTTCAACTGTTGGGTTATCACTTTGGACATCTATCTTGATATCAACATTTTCACCTAATATTTTAACTGCTTCAATAAATGAGACATTTTCTATTTGTTCGATAAACTGAAAAACATTTCCACCCTTTTTACATCCGAAACAATGACAAATCTGTTTTTCAACAGATACTGAAAATGATGGTGTTTTTTCATCATGAAAGGGACATAAACCGATATAGTTACGTCCCCTTTTTTCTAATTTCACATATTGACTTACAACATCTAAAATATCATTCTTTTCCCGTATTTCATTAATTATTTTTGGATCGATTTGCAAACTTCCACCTCATCATACCCATATTAATTTCTAGTAATTATTTTAATGATTTCATTCGCTGTTTCTTCAATTGCTTTATTCGAAACATCAATAACTTCACAATTAATTCTTGAAACAATCTCTTCAAAATATTTTAATTCTTCTAAAATACGTTGATCTTTTGCATAGTTGGCATCATTTTTTAATCCAAGTTGAGCCAAGCGTTCGATTCGGATTTTATTCAATTTTTCAGGATCAATTTTTAAAGCGATACATTTTTTAGGGTCAATTTCAAACAACTGATCAGGCGGATCAACTTCCGGTACTAATGGAACATTCATGACTTTAAATCTTTTATGAGCCAAATACTGACTTAAAGGTGTCTTTGACGTACGTGAAACACCGATCAAGACAATATCAGCTTTTGAAAGTCCGCGCGGATCTCGACCGTCATCATATTTTACAGCAAATTCAATTGCTTCTATCTTCTTAAAGTAATCTTCATCGAGTTTATGTACCATACCAGGCTCATTTAACGGTTTTTCTTCAAGCGTTTCTTCTAAAAGCCCCATTAACGGCCCCATTAAATCTACGCTTTTGATATTATGTTTTGCTAATTCAGACTGCATATAAGCTCTGACATTCGGTTTAACTAAAGTGTATACAACGATAGATTTCTGTTCTTTAGCCAGGCTGATAACTTCATTTATATTTTCATGAGTTTCAATATATGGCAGACGAATTGTATCTACAACGTTATTTAACATATTAAACTGAGAAATACATGCTTTTGTAACGAGTTCTGCTGTTTCACCAACTGAATCTGATGCAATAATTAATCTCATTTCATTCATAAAATAAATTCTCCTTATTCATCTTCGATTAGAGAAACAAATGCTCTCGTTATAGTAGTTTTGCTAATTCGACCGGTAACTTCGTAATGTCCGTCTTTTTCAACAACAACTGGAATTGAATCAATTTGTTTATCAATAATTTGTTTTGCAGCATAAAATAATAAGTCGTCTTTATAACAAACAGAGACATTTGGGACACGTGTCATATAAACATGAATCGGTGTTGTATGAATTTCTTGTCCCCCCATCGATGCACGGAGTAAATCCTTTCTGGAACATACACCAACAAGATGATTGTCTTTATTTGTTACAAACAAAGTTCCTACATCATCCAGGAACATCGCACAGATTGCTTCATATGTACTTGAATCTTCATGAATAACGATTGGTACCGACTGAAAATCTTTCACCCGAAACTTCTTAATCGATTCTGAAAGTAACTGAGTACTGGATTTCCCTGTATAAAAGTAACCAACACGAGGACGTGCATCTAAATATCCTGCCATCGTTAAGATTGCAAGATCAGGACGTAAAGTAGCACGCGTTAGATTCAATTTTTCAGCAATCTTCTCACCGGTGATGGGGCCATTATTTTTTACAATTTGTAAAATCTTTTCTTGTCTTTTATTTAATTCTATGACAATCACCCCAATAGTAGACATAGTTTATTTATTATATTATACCTACTCATAAATAAATTTACAAATGTATCGCTTAACAATTGAGCTCATTCAATTTTCATGTTATATTTTAAATAAGCGAGTTAAGGATGGTGAAAGCTTAACAATAAATTGGCGTACATTTACATTGTTAATAATTAAAAGCGAGTAAACACTAATTTGGGTGGAACCGCGGGTATATATACTCGTCCCAAGGCAATCAATTTGCCTTGGGACTTTTTGTTTACTCAAAAATAAATGGAGGATATCAACATGACGGAAAACAAAATGGAAACAATCGTTAATCTTGCAAAGCATCGTGGATTTGTATTTCCTGGCAGTGAAATTTACGGAGGGTTAGCAAACACATGGGATTACGGTCCTCTTGGTGTAGAACTAAAAAATAATGTGAAACGCGCATGGTGGCAAAAATTTGTTCAGCAATCACCTTATAATGTTGGATTAGATGCAGCAATCTTAATGAATCCAAAAACATGGGAAGCAAGTGGACACCTATCAAACTTCAATGATCCTATGATCGATAATAAGGACTCAAAAATTCGTTATCGTGCGGATAAATTAATTGAAGACTACATGCATGCTCAAGGTGATGAGCACTTTATTGCTGATGGTATGAGTTTTGACGAAATGAAGCAGTTTATTGACGAAAAAGGTATTGTATGTCCAGAATCAGGCACAGCAAACTGGACGGAAATTCGTCAGTTTAACTTAATGTTCAAAACATTCCAGGGGGTTACTGAATCTTCTACTAATGAAATCTTCTTACGTCCTGAAACAGCACAAGGTATATTCGTGAACTATAAGAACGTACAACGTTCTATGCGTAAGAAATTACCGTTCGGTATCGCTCAAATCGGTAAATCATTCCGTAATGAGATTACTCCAGGAAACTTTATTTTCCGAACACGTGAATTTGAACAAATGGAATTAGAATTCTTCTGTAAGCCTGGAACTGAAATGGAATGGCAGACCTACTGGAAAGAATTTTCTGCTAAATGGTTAAAAGATCTTGGCATCAAAGAAGAAAATACAAAATTACGCGACCATGACGAAGATGAGTTATCTCACTACTCAAATGCAACAACAGATATCGAATATAAATTCCCATTTGGTTGGGGAGAATTATGGGGAATCGCAAGCCGTACTGACTTTGACTTAACAGCTCATATGAATGCATCAAATGATGACTTCAAATATCACGATCAAGAAACAGGTGAAAAATACGTACCTTATGTTATTGAACCATCATTAGGTGCTGACCGTGTAACATTAGCATTCTTATGTGATGCATATGATGAAGAAGTTTTAGAAGGTGATGACAAACGTACAGTATTACGTTTCCACCCTGCATTAGCGCCTTATAAGGCAGCAATCCTTCCATTAAGTAAGAAATTGTCTGCTGATGCTATGAAAGTATACGAAGAATTAAGCGCATACTTTGCGATTGACTTTGATGAAAGTCAATCAATCGGTAAACGTTATAGACGTCAAGATGAAATCGGTACACCATTCTGTATTACATTTGACTTTGATTCATTAGAGGATAATCAAGTAACAATACGTGACCGCGACACAATGGAACAAGTACGTATGCCAATCAGTGAAGTAAAATCATTCTTAGAAGAAAAAATTAAATTCTAAAATAAATTTTAAAAGCACTCATGATATACCATTCATGAGTGCTTTTTATTATTGATTCATCTGATTTAACTGTTCAATAATTTTGCGAGATTTCAAATAGACGCCTACAAATTCATCATACATTTTAAAGACAAGTGATTCCATCTCTCGAACAACTTCGTCACTAATCTTCATTCCACTTACTTTATCCAGAGGTACTTCATCGAGTAAATAGAGCATGTACAATGCTTTATTTGAGATACGGATAGCATGAGGGTCATCTATTTCTCCAAACTTTGTCACGACACTGTTATATTTAAAAGAATATGCGACAAAATCTTTATGGTCCATCGCACCGTCATGGACACTATATTTAAAGTTGGGTTCATACCCATAAAGCGCCATCATCTTGAGTGAAACAAATAATGCAATTAATGCTTCATTATCACCCTGTGAAATCCTATCCAGGCCAAATTTCAATAACTGAAAAACCAGTTTATTTGACGTATCATCATCGAGACCTCTATCAATCAATTCAACAATATATTGCGCATATGTTAATTTCATTATGTCACTACGAATCGGATAATGACTTTCTAATGTATCTACAGAACTTAGTGTTCCCATTCCTTTAAATTGTGAAAATATAAATAGATTTTCATAGAACAAATCTAAACCTGCACCAAACTTTGTAGATTTACGCGCATTTCTAGCCATCACTGCTACTTTTATACCAGCTTCATTTAAAAAAGTGATAATCAAATGATTATCACCATATTCAACTCTCTTGATAACAATACCAACAGACTTTTTAAGCATTAATATTCATCTTCTCTGTAACCGATTTGACGAATAAAGTTCGGTTTATTACGCCAATCTTTTTGTACCTTCACCCAAAGTTCTAAATAAACTTTAGAACCTAGTAACATTTCGATATCTTTTCGTGCATTTTGACCGATTTGTTTTAACATCGACCCCTTCTTACCGATAATAATCCCTTTTTGAGAATCACGTTCTATATATATAGTCGCCTCAATATCTACCTGATCTTCTGAAACACGTGTCATCTTTTCAACCTGAACACCAATCGCATGCGGGATTTCCTGGCTTGTTAAATGCAGGGCCTTCTCACGAATTAATTCTGCTACGATAAATTCTTCCGGATGATCTGAAATTGTATCTTTCGGATAATACATCGGGCCTTCCGGCATATAACCTTCAATTACTTCCACTAATCGATCAACATTATTTCCTTGTAGAGCTGAAATTGGCACTACTTCAGCGAACGGTAACAAGTCCTTATATTTTTCAATTTCTTTAATCAGTTGATCCGGATGAATCTTGTCAATCTTATTTAAGACTAAGAAAATCGGTGTCTTGTTTGATTTTAAAAGCTCAATGATAAATTCATCACCACGTCCTAAACTTTCTTCTACATTTACCATAAATAATATTGCATCAACTTCTCGTAATGTATTTTTAGCGATTTTCATCATATAATCACCTAATACATGTTTCGGTTTATGAATACCTGGCGTATCGATGAATATGATTTGAGATTGTTCTGTTGTTAGTACGCCTTGCACTCTGTTTCTTGTAGTCTGTGCTTTATCTGACATAATCGCAACTTTTTGTCCAAGCACTTTATTCATAAAAGTTGACTTTCCGACATTGGGTCTACCAATTATCGCTACAAATCCTGATTTAAAATTATTTGACATCTTCTAAGTCCCTTCCTGAAAACCCTAACGGTAATAAATCATCTACAGTAAGTTTGATTACATTACCTTTAATATTTGTTAAGTATACTGGCATTTCATCATCGCATAGCTCTTTAATTACTTGTCTGCATGAGCCACATGGAGATGAAGGTGTTGGTGTGTCAGTTGTAACAACCAACGCTTCAAAATCTCCTGGTTTATATCCTTGTGCAATTGCTGAGACAAGTGCAGTACGTTCTGCACAAATACAATCACCATATGCTGCATTCTCAACATTACATCCATCAAATGTCGTACCATCTTTAGCGATTAAAAATGCACCCACTTTAAAATTTGAATACGGTGTATATGCTTTTTCTCGCGCTGCCTTAACACCATCCTGCCATTCATTTTTAAAATCCATAATATCCCTCCTAAAATAATTCGATTATATAAGGCATGAAAATGATTATTCCAATAATCGCACTCATGATTGATGATAATAAAACTGCAAACGCGGCTGTATCTTTAGCATGCTTGGCGAGTTCATGATAATCTTCAGTAACAAGGTCAACGACATATTCTACTGAAGTATTTATGACTTCCATAAACAATACAGAAAAAATTGCAATAATCACAAATAACCATTCAATCTTTGTAATTTGAAAATAAAATGAAAACATAACTACTAATATCGCGGCAATTAAATGAATCACAAAATTTACATCTTTTTTTAAGAGTGTTATGAAACCTTGTATCGGATATAAAAAGCGTTTCATCCTCATTCTCTCGTTAAGCCGTAAGCATTTAATATTTCATCCTGGCGTCCAAACATTTTTTTCTCATCTGCTTCATTCATATGATCATAGCCTAAAAGATGCAATAGTCCATGAACTGATAGAAATCCTAATTCACGTTCAAAAGAGTGACCATATTCTTCTGCCTGCTCTTCGGCACGTTTAACACAAATAATAATGTCACCTAATACACGTGGCGCATCCGGCATTTCAAAATCTTCATCTTCACCCTCTTCTAAAGCAAAGCTTATGACATCTGTAACACTATCTTTATCACGATATGCTTTATTGATACTTTGAATTTCATCTTCATCAACAAAAGATACTGCGACTTCAGCTTCTTCGTCAATGCCTTCTTGTTGTGCAGCAAATTGCAATAGCTTTTCAATTTCTGATAAGTGATCTGAAGCAATCATTTCGTCATCATCTATAAAATCAACTGTTAACATTATTCATCACCTTCATATGCATTAATAATTTTACCAACTAATGGATGTCTCACAACATCGGCAGCATCAAAATGATGCACTTCTATACCATTTACTTTGCCAAGTCTCTGTACAGCTTCGATTAACCCACTCTTAACACCTTTTGGTAAGTCAATCTGCGTTTCATCGCCTGTTATAACCATCTTTGAACCAAAACCTAGACGTGTTAAAAACATCTTCATCTGAGCATGCGTTGTATTCTGTGCTTCATCTAAGATAACAAAAGCATCTTCTAAAGTTCTACCACGCATATATGCAAGTGGTGCAATTTCAATCACTCCACGTTCCATTAAACGCGCCGTATGTTCAGCACCTAATACAAAGTGTAATCCATCATACAACGGTCTTAAATATGGATCAACTTTCTCTTTTAAATCTCCAGGCAGAAATCCTAATGATTCTCCTGCTTCTACTGCAGGACGTGTAAGAACGATGCGCTTCACTTTGCCATTTCTTAACGCTTGTGCAGCCATAACAACTGCTAAAAATGTCTTACCTGTACCTGCCGGACCGATGCCAAAGACGAGATCGTTATGTTTGATATGGCGTATATACAGACGTTGTCCCATCGTCTTAGAACGAATCGGTTTACCGAAAGCATCTTTCGTGATTTCTTCATCGTATAGGTCACTTAAATACTGCAAGGTACCATTCGTTGCCATCTGTACAGCTGACTGAACGTCACGTAAAGAAATGGAAGTACCTTTACGGATAACAGATAACAGACTTTTCACTACGCTTTCAGCAACGACTACTTTCTCATCTTCACCATATATTGTTAATTCCTGACCTCTTGTATGAATCTCAACATCAAATGATTCTTCTAAAAACTTCAGGTGTTCATCTTGGTTACCAAGCAACGCTTGAGCTTCATTGATATTATCGAAGCGGATAATTTGAGACATTCAAAAACTCCTTTAATTAATGTTAATTTAACTTTATCAAACTCATGAATAACAAACAATTAATTATTACTGGACAGATTCTTTTACGGCAGGCTGAATAACCTGTTTTGTTAATTTTTTCATATTTTGTACATGAATATTAGGATTAATTCTTATCAGATGCTGAATAAATCGTTCAGCTTCGACGGGTTTTACAACAATCTTTTTATCTTTTCTAACAATTTCGATATACGTTATATTTTTAACACGCACAATATTTAATAAATCAATATTCAATATATTGATCTGACTTGTTTCTAACCCTTTTTTAATCTTTAAATAATTTGACTGAATTGAATAATATTCATGTAAGATGATATAGATTAATATTATTCCGATTACAATTGAAGCAATCCCACTTGTCATGAAATTCATGAAACATGCTAATATCATTAAAATGATAACGATAAAAACCATTACTTTCTGGAAATTATTGATGCGACTTTTATAGATCATAATATCACCCTCTTTTATTTTATCAAAAATTTCAAAAAAATAACTATGATACGCAAATTATTTTGCGTACCATAGTTATTATCTTCTTGCTTTTGGAGGGCCAAGTATTTCACTATATATAATCCCTTTAAGTGTATTTTCAGGCGTAAAATCTACAAGTGAACCTGCGCTATCAATATCATCTTCCATACGTATCATATTAATGCGATTCATCTTCTGTCGTGGTGACAAATGCGGGTCTGCTTCAATTTTCTCAATGCGTTCAGCTAGCGATAATTTTTCTTTAGCCTGTATTTTTTCTTCGAATGCCTGAATTTTCTTAGCAGCCGAGCGTTCCACTGGACGTTTTTGATCCTTTACTTCAGATGCTTTATTTTTCACTTGTTGTTCTAATTTTCGAGTTTGCTTAGAACCTGCATCAATACGCTTCTCAATTTCCTTTAATTTTGCTTGTGGATTATTCTTAAAATCGGTAAATTCTTTTTCTAAATTACCGATTGATTGTTGTAACTGTGAGAATACATTTTTTGAATTCACTTGTTGCTTCGTTGATATCGGACGTTTTGATTGATTTGCTTTCTTCTTATTAGCATTTTCAATAATCGAAGTTACTACGCTAATAATAGTAAAAATAATAAATATTATAAATCCTACATCCATCTAATCACCCTTTATTTTTTAGGAGTGTCACTACTATTCGGATCAGTCATTTTATTAATAGAATTTCTCATTCCTGTGTCTGATTCTATATTCTTTAAGTTATAATAATCCATTACTCCGATATTTCCTGATTTTAAAGCTTGTGCCATTGCTAAAGGTACTTCAGCTTCAGCTTCTACTACTTTCGCTCTCATTTCCTGAACTTTCGCCTTCATCTCTTGTTCTTGAGCAACGGCCATTGCACGACGTTCCTCTGCTTTAGCTTGTGCAATATTTTTATCTGCTAATGCTTGTTCAGTCTGTAAGTCTGCACCTATGTTCTTACCGATATCTACGTCTGCAATATCAATCGATAGAATTTCGAATGCTGTTCCGCTATCTAATCCTTTACCTAATACCGTTTGAGATATCATATCCGGATTTTCTAGTACAGAAGTATGTGAAGCACTAGAACCGATTGTTGAGACGATCCCTTCACCAACACGGGCAACAATTGTTTCTTCACCAGCACCACCGACAAGGCGTTCAATATTTGCACGTACAGTAATTCTTGCTTTCGCTTTCACTTCGATACCGTTCATCGCAACACCCGCAATAAATGGTGTTTCAATAACTTTTGGGTTAACTGACATTTGAACTGCTTCTAAAACATCACGACCTGCTAAGTCAATTGCTGCACCACGTTCAAACGGCAAATTGATATCAGCTCGTTGTGCAGCGATGATTGCATCGACAACGCGGTCAACGTTACCACCCGCTAAATAATGTGACTCTAATTGATTTGTCGTTAAATGTAATCCGGCTTTATGTGCTTTAATTAATGGATCGATAACACGTCTAGGCGAAACACGACGTAAACGCATCCCAACCAATGTACCGATACCAACTTTAACGCCAGCTGCTAATGCCGAGATCCATAAACCAACAGGTACAAATGAAAATAAAATCATTAATAGAATAAGAACTACAAATGCAATAATACCGATTGTTATTAATCCTGCCATAAAATTCACTCCTGTTTATTATATTTCTGTTACTACAACTCTTGTGCCTTCCACTTCAATGATACGAACTTCTTTCTCGCGTTTAATAAATGCACCATCACTTACAGCATCAATACGTTTCCCTTGATGTATAATAATACCTGAAGGACGTAGTTCAGTTAAGGTAGTTGCGGTTTGTCCAACAAGATAACTTCTATCATCATGAGATGTGTATCCTGACTCTTTATTCGTTGAATCATAGAGGACAACTTGAGAGAAAATCGGTATCGTCTTCTTTAAAAATTTCACTAAGATCACCCATTCTACAATTGCAATAATTAAACAAATCGCCACAAAAACACCCATTTTAGCGACGTTATCACCAATCAGTAAGAAACTAGCAATAATACTTAACATACCTATAATACCTAATATCGCTCCCACAACAAATAGCTCCAGGACTACTAAAATAATACCTCCTAAAAACAATATTATAGATAATGCTTCCATCTGATTATTAAATAAATTTAGTCCAAGAAAACTAATTGCAGCAATACTACTGATGATGCCTGAAATACCTATTTTCGGTGAATACAATTGCCACAGACCTGTAGATACCATAATAATCATGAGCAATAATATCACATAATCATATGTACTGATTTCCAATCAAACACCTCCTTACTTATATTATAACTGAAATAATTTAATAGTCTGTAAATTATTAGCGTTTTTAAGGTAAATTTAAGGTAGCACTTAAGGTATATCCTTTTAAACGATATAACAAAAAAACACACCACAAATGTGGTGTGCCTATCTATAAATAATATTTGAGGGAGCAATTATTATTTAAATTTACGTTTACGAGCTGCTTCTGATTTCTTTTTACGTTTAACACTTGGTTTTTCGTAGAATTCACGTTTACGAACTTCTTGAATTGTACCATTTTTTGAAACAGTACGTTTGAAACGACGTAAAGCATCTTCGATTGATTCGTTTTTACGAACTACAGTTTTAGACATTTAATTTCCCTCCCTCCAAATATCAACGGAACATATTAAACACAGATTTATTTAAATAAATATTTCTATGTACTAAAATATTATAATAGATTATCAATCTACGGTCAATACTCATTTTTTAATTTACAGTAAGTTCCTTATTTTCTGTTACCTTTTTATATATATTTGGAATTACTTTAACAAACTGTCCTTTATTCATAGGATAGCCAGCTTCAGTTATCTTAACTTTTACAAGTTCACCGATTAAGCTTTCGTCAGCTTCAAATTGTACCTTTAAGTAATTATCAGTGTAACCGACCAGCATATTTTCAACACTTGCTTTCTCTTCAGGAATAACTTCTAATACTTCACCTTCAAATCTGCTAGCATATTCTTTAGCAAGCTGATCTGACAGACTAATTAAGCGATGTACGCGTTCATTTTTCACATTCTCATCAATTTGATCTGTCATACGCGCTGCTGGTGTACCAGTTCGCATTGAATATGGAAAAACATGCAGTTCAGAAAAACCATGTTCCTGGATAAAATCATATGTTTCTTGGAATTCTTCCTCAGTTTCACCAGGGAATCCAACAATAACGTCGCTTGTCACAGCAAGTCCGGGCATAATTGCATGTAATTTTCTTAACCTTTCTGAGAAATGTTCCATCGTATATTTACGACGCATACGTTTTAAAACTGTATCACTCCCAGATTGCAGTGGAATATGCAAGTGACGCACGACTTTTTCACTTTTATCGATGACATCAATCACTTCATCCGTTAATTGACTTGCTTCAATAGATGAGATACGGATACGTTTTAATCCATCAATCGTTTCTAAGTCACGAAGCAGTTGTGCAAGATTATAATCTTTTAAATCTTCACCATAGCCACCTGTGTGGATACCTGTTAATACAATTTCCTGATAACCAGATTGAACAAGCTGTGTTGCTTGTCTTACAACTTCTTTAGGGTCTCTTGAACGCATCAATCCTCTTGCCCATGGGATGATACAGAATGTACAGAAGTTATTACAGCCTTCCTGAATCTTCAGTGATGCACGTGTTCTATCAGTAAAATATGGTACGTCTAGTTCTTCATACGTACGATTCTTCATAATATTTGTAACACCGTTAATCGGTTGTCTTTCATTTCTAAACTGTTCAATATACGGTAACATCTTATTTCGATCTTGTGTACCGACAACGATATCAACACCCGCTATATCCATAATTTCAGCTGACGATGTTTGCGCATAACAACCAGTTACACAAATAACCGCTTCCGGATTACGTCTGATGGCACGACGAATAACTTGACGACTTTTCTTATCCCCGGTATTTGTCACGGTACAGGTATTAATCACATAAACGTCTGCATTTGTTTCAAAATCCACACGCTCATATGATGCTTCTTTAAATAATTGCCAGATGGCTTCAGTTTCATAATGGTTTACTTTACATCCTAAAGTATGGAAGGCAACAGTTGCCATTTATTTCACCTCATTTTATTTTCGTTCAATAAATCACATTATATAAAAATAACATTAATTGATAGGAATTTCAATCTAATCATTATAAAAGACAGTGGGATGCTATGTCCATCACACTGTCTTTTATAATAAATATTTATGATAGTTCAATATGATAACTCATCGCGCTCAGTAAATATAGTGGAGCAGTTTCTGCACGTAGTATTCTAGGTCCTAAACCAATTGTCGGTGCATTAAATTGTTTAATCTCTGTTTCACTCAAACCACCTTCTGGTCCAAAGATAACGATTACCTTCGTGCCAGATTCTAATCTTTTTAATGTCTGATTAAGCGTAGATGTTTCACCATTCTTAGCAGATTCTTCGTATGCAACGAGTACAACATCATAATCATCTAGTAATGATGTTAAAGCAGTGCTATTCTTTACAACTTTAATTTCAGGTATCATTTGACGATAACTTTGTTCTGCTGCTTCCTTTATTATCTTCTGAAATCTTTCTACCTTTTTTGCCATTTTCTTTTCATCCAGCTTAATCACAGTATGGTCAGATATAAAAGGCAGGAAGCGATAAGCACCGAGTTCAGTCGCTTTTTGAATCATCCATTCATATTTATCGTTCTTTAATAAGCCGCTCGCGATCGTAATTTGAACAGGGAGTTCTGTACATAGCTCTAATTGTTCTCGGGTTATTACTGTAATTTGATTATCAATAGCAGTAATTTCACTTATAAAACTAGCATTGATAAAATTAATGATGATTTTTCTTCCTACAGTTTGGCGCATCACATTTTTTATATGATGTACATCCTCTTTATCGATAATTGCATAGCTTTTATTAATTTCAGCTTCAGTATTTAGAAAATATCGCTGCATATTATGCCTCTTTTCTAGCGGCAATCGCAATCCAGCCATTTTCACGCGTAATTTCTTCTATCTTATAACCAACGCGTTCCAAATGTTCAACGATCATTTCTTCTTTTTCTAAAATGATACCTGAAGTGATCAGTAATCCATTATCATTTAATAATGCAAAGCTATCATCAATCATTAGATCAACAATATGTGCTAATATATTTGCAAAAATGACATCATGTTTTTCACTTTCACCTTTTAATAAGTTGCCTGGTTCCGCTTGAATCGCATCAGCACAATCATTTTTTTCAAAGTTATCCACAGCAACACGTACTGCCACACTATCTAGATCCAGCGCTTTAATGGGTGCCGCACCTAATTGATGCGCTGCTATACTTAAAATACCTGAACCAGTACCGACGTCAATAACAGATTGATTTGGTTGAACATATTTCTCTATTAATTTTAAACACATCGATGTTGTAGCATGATCGCCTGTACCAAATGCCATGCCCGGATCAAGCTTAATGATAAACTCGTCATCATTTTGTTTCTCATAATTTTCCCAGCTTGGTACAACAACAAATCTTTCTGAAGCTTTAAATGCATGAAAATGATTTTTCCATTCGTTTGCCCAGTCTTCTTCCTGAACTTCATCAGTAGTAATTTCTAATCTAGTAACTTCAACATCCTGTAAACCATTAATTTTTTCTTTGATTTCATTAATGATTGCATCAGAATAATCTAATTCACTAAAATACACTTTTACACGTACATCAGATTCTGGATAATCATCTGGATTTAACTCATAGATTTCACCGTACGTTTCAATGCGACCTTTAACAAGTTCTAAACTATCTTCTATAACAACACCATTTGCACCAACTTCATTTAATATATCAGCAATAAATGGTTCTACCTCATGGTTGATCATCAATGTTATTTCTTTATAGTTCATTATTATTCCCCTTTAAAGAAGCGTTTTGTTTTATCGAAAAAGTTTGAAGGTTGTTCGTTAATTTCCGTACCATCTATTTCAGCAAATTCTCTTAATAATTCTGCTTGTCTATTTGTCATCTTCACAGGTGTTACTACATTGACAGTGACATATAAGTCACCCTTACCATAGCCGTGTACATTTTGAATACCTTTTTCTTTTAATCTGAAGCGTTTACCAGTTTGAGTTCCTGATGGAATTGTAATCTTTGCTTTTCCGTCAAGCGTAGGCACTTCTACTTCATCACCAAGCGCTGCTTGAGCGATTGATAAGTTTAATGTATAGAAAATATCTTCCCCTGCACGTTCAAAATGAGTATGGTCAGCAACTTTGAAGACGACATATAGATCACCAGCAGGACCACCATTAATACCCGGCTCACCTTGACCCGCTAAACGGATTTGTTGTCCAGTATCAACTCCAGCTGGAACAGTTACTTTAATTTTAACGGTCTTAATTACACGACCTGTACCGCCACAATCATGACATTTTTCATCAAATGTTTTACCAGTACCGCCACAATCATGACATGGTCGCTCAGTTCTTACACGACCAAATGGTGTATTTTGTTCCACCTGTACATTACCACGTCCATGACATGTTTTACAAGTATGCACTTCAGTACCTGGTTTTGCACCGCTGCCTCCACATGTTTCACAAGTCACTTCTTTTTTAACTGATATTTCTTTTTCAGCACCAAATACTGCGTCTTCAAAAGATATATTCATCTGATATTGTAAGTCATCACCTTTTCTAGGTGCATTCGGATCACGTCTGGCTCCACCGCCAAAAAATGAACTGAAGATATCTTCAAATCCACCGAAACCGCCAAAGTCCTGACCACCAAATCCAGCACCTTGGCCCATACCTGCGTGACCAAATTGATCATACTGTGCTTTTTTCTGATCATCACTTAATACTTCATATGCTTCTGCAATCTCTTTAAACTTTACATCTGCATCCTCTTCTTTATTGATGTCCGGATGATATTTTTTTGATAATTTTTTATATGCACGTTTAATCTCTTCTTTAGAAGCACCTTTTTGTAAACCTAGGACTTCATAATAATCTCTTTTCGCCACTTTTCATTCTCCTTTTCTTACTACTTAGTTAAATATGCTGAAAGAAAAAGCCAAAGTCAATAAATTGACTTTGACTTTATGTTATTACTTATTATTTTTTATCGTCATCTTTAACTTCAGTAAAGTCTGCATCTACTACATCATCTTCAGGATTTGTGTTTTGAGCACCTTCAGCACCTTGTTGTGCAGCCATCTCTTCATATAATTTCATAGATAATGCCTGAACGATTTCATTTAAACTATCTTTTTTGGCCTTAATATCTTCAATATCATTGCCTTCTAAAGCCTTTTTAAGATCTTCTTTAGCAGCTTCTGCTTTTTCTACTTCAGCAGCATCCACTTTATCTTCTAAATCTTTAATCGCTTTATCAGTAGCAAATACTAATTGATCTGCTTCATTGCGTAAGTCAACTTCTTCACGACGTTTTTTATCTGCTTCAGCATTAGCTTCTGCATCTTTAACCATACGATCGATTTCTTCGTCGCTTAATGAAGATGAAGATTGGATAGTAATTTTTTGTTCTTTTTGAGTACCTAAATCTTTCGCTGTAACGTTAACGATACCGTTTTTATCGATATCAAATGTTACTTCGATTTGTGGCATACCACGTGGTGCTGGTGGAATGTCAGTTAACTGGAAGCGACCTAATGTTTTGTTATCTGCTGCCATTTGACGCTCACCTTGTAATACGTGAATGTCTACTGCCGGTTGATTATCCGCTGCAGTTGAGAATACTTGTGATTTAGATGTTGGAATTGTCGTGTTACGCTCGATTAATACTGTAGACACGCCACCCATTGTTTCAATACCTAACGATAATGGTGTTACGTCTAATAATACAACGTCTTTCACATCACCAGTGATAACGCCACCTTGAATTGCAGCACCCATCGCTACAACTTCATCCGGGTTAACACCTTTGTTTGGTTCTTTGCCTAATTCTTTTTTAATTGCTTCTTGTACAGCAGGAATACGTGTAGATCCACCAACAAGGATGACTTCATCGATATCTGCATTAGATAATCCAGCATCTTTCATCGCTTGACGTGTAGGAATCATTGTACGATCTACTAATGAATGTGATAATTCTTCAAATTTCGCACGTGATAACGTTAATTCTAAGTGTAATGGTCCAGCTTCTCCAGCTGAGATAAACGGTAATGAGATTTGAGTAGAAGATACACCTGATAAATCTTTTTTCGCTTTTTCAGCAGCATCTTTTAATCGTTGCATTGCCATTTTATCCTGAGATAAATCTAACCCGTTTTCTTTTTTGAATTCTTCTACTAAGTAGTCGATGATTACTTGGTCAAAGTCATCTCCACCTAATTTGTTGTCACCTGAAGTTGATAATACTTCAAATACACCGTCACCAAGTTCAAGGATAGATACGTCGAACGTACCGCCACCTAAGTCGAATACTAATACTTTTTGTTCTTTATCTGTTTTATCTAAACCATAAGCAAGTGCAGCTGCAGTAGGTTCGTTAATAATACGCTCTACTTCAAGTCCAGCAATTTTACCAGCATCTTTAGTTGCCTGACGTTCTGCGTCATTGAAATAAGCAGGAACTGTAATTACCGCTTTCGTAACTTTTTCACCTAAGTAGCTTTCAGCAGTTGCCTTTAAGTTTTGTAAGATCATTGCTGAAATTTCTTGTGGTGAGTATGCTTTACCTTCGATGTTTTCTTTGTAGTCTGTACCCATATGACGTTTAATCGAAATGATTGTATTAGGGTTTGTGATTGCCTGACGCTTCGCAACTTCACCAACTTGTGTTTCACCATTTTTGAATGCTACTACTGAAGGTGTTGTACGGTTACCTTCTGGGTTTGCGATTACTTTCGGTTCTCCACCTTCTAATACAGATACACATGAATTTGTAGTTCCTAAGTCAATACCAATTACTTTACTCATTATATTATTCCTCCATTATTTTAAAATTAATTTTAAATATTTTTTAAGAACGATTACTCATTTACTTTTACCATTGAAGGTCGTAAAACACGTTCTTTTAATTTATAACCTTTTTGAAGCTCATCCAAAACAATTCCAGAATCCTTATTTTCATCATGTTCCTGCATTACAGCCTGATGTAAATTCGGATCAAATGGTTGATCAAGTGCTTCAATCACTTCAAGGCCATTATCTTTCAATGAACTAAGCAGACTTTCATAAACCATCTCTACACCTTTATGTAAAGATTTAAATGCTTCACTTTCACCTTTTTGTGCAAGTGCGCGTTCAATATTATCTATTGCTGGTAAAATGTCTCGCAGTACACTTTGCGCACGATACGTTCTTTCAGTATCTAATTCTGCACGTGTTCGTTTTTTATAGTTTTCAAATTCAGCATAAAGACGTAAATATTTCTCTTCAGCTGCTTCTAATGATTTTTTAGTTTCAGTGAGCTCATCAGTTGTTTCTTCTTCAGAAGCTTCAACAGGTGCTTCTGGCGCAACTGTTTCAGTTATATCCTGTTCTACTGTTTCAGTCGACTCATCTGTTTGATCAGTTTTTTCAATTGCTTGTTCTTCATGTTTTTCAGACAAGATATTTACCTCCTTATAACAAGTGATTAATACTTGCTAATTTATTAAAGACTTTTCGGTAACTCATTTGTGTCGGTCCAATGACCGCAATCTTACCATTCATATTATGAAGATGAATCGGTGAAGTTACAATTGAGATGCCTTCTAAGTTTTTATCAATTTCCTGGCCTAACGTTACCTGAATATGATCAGATTCAACCTGACTTAATATAATCGGTAAGTCTTCGGAATCAATTAATTTCAATGTTTCTTTTACAGCATTCAAATTATCAGAATCAATAATTTCATACAAATATTCTCGTCCTTCAAAATATATTGTATGAGATTTTGTATGTGCTTTTTTTACGATTTGAGATTTTAAATGCGTAAGCGGCAACTGTTTAAAGCCCTCTCGATTTACATCTAAATGAATATTACCTTCAATAATTGCAAGTAAATTCTGGTTTAGATAATTGTTCATGCGCTCAATCTCTTGTCTCGTTAAACGTACTTGCCATGAAATTTGTTGATGTTCAACATTACCATTTTCATAGACAATAATTAATACCAGATTAGTCGGTGTTAAATACGTCAAATGAATCTGTGAAATTGATCGTTTATCGATTTCAGTTGTTGTTGCAATTGATAGATATTGAGTATCCATCGCAATATCCTTAGCGAGCATTCTAAAATCAACAAAATTTGTCTGATCAATAAAAAAATTCTCTTCATAAGGAAATTCTTTTTGCAACGCTTCAACATAAAATTTATAGCCTGCTTCTGAAGGAATTCTACCACTAGAAGAATGCATTTTTTCAATTAAACCATGATCTTCTAATCGCTTCATCTCAGCTCTAATTGTAGCAGGACTAACATTCAGATTATGTTGTTCAATCAGTTTCTTTGAACCGATAGGTGATCCACTATCAACAAAATCCTCAACAATTACGTTTAATAAATGTAATTGTCTATCTGTTAGCATAATTCACCTCGTTAGCACTCTATTACTTCAAGTGCTAATAACAATTTATCAAATTGGTCAAAGTATGTCAACATATAACACTTAAATTTTCTTAAATGAAAAAAAGTTGTTAAAAACCATGATATTACACAGTTAATAAGAACTTTTCAAACACATCGTTACCACGCATTCTACCTTGTTCAGATAGTTTGACATGATTATCCTCAACGATGATTTGACCTTCTTTTAGCAAACCTTGAACTACAGTGCCAAAAACATCATTAAATTTTCTATCATATCTTTTCTCGAAATCATTGATGTTAATACCTTTATTCAATCTCAATCCTAAGAACATGAATTCTTCCATCGAAGCATCGATATCGACTGGAATAATCTCTTTAACAGCACTACCGGTATTCATCGCTTTAATATAATGTGGGACAGGTATTACGTTATAATAGCGTTTACCATCAATATAACCATGGCTACCAGCTCCTGCTCCGTAATATTCTTTATTATCCCAATAGACTTTGTTGTGCTTTGACTCAAAATCTCCTTTAGCATAATTCGAGATTTCATATTGATGGAACCCATGTTCTGCTAAGAATCTCATTGTATATTCATACATGTCCTGGGCGAGAGTCTCATCAGGCATTTGAAGCATTCCTTTTTTATATAGATTATAAAATTGTGTCTTTGGTTCTAAAATGAGTGAATAACTCGAAATATGATTAATATTAAGCTGAACCGCCTGTTCTAAATCGTATTGGCACTCTTCGAGTGTCTGCGTAGGTAAATGATACATCAGATCGATACTAACTGACTCAATTCCTAAACGGTTCGCTTCATCTACAGCACGTTTAATATCACTTTCTACATGGGTTCTACCCAGTGATTTCAACAAACGATTATTAAATGTTTGCACACCAAGCGATAAACGATTAACACCATAGCGCTTCATAATAGCAATTTTATCGGTTGTTAATTCATCCGGATTCGCTTCAACAGTAAATTCACTCATAATTACAAATCTATCTGAAATATATTTTAGCAATCGTTCTAATTGTTTGCCAGATAATGCTGTCGGCGTCCCGCCTCCGATAAAAACTGTATAAATTTCCTTCTCACTAATCATTCCCAGCTCTTTAATAAGTGCATCTAGATATGCATCGACTGGTTGGTTCTTAATTAAAAATTTATTGAAATCGCAATACGTACAGATACGATTGCAAAATGGAATATGAATATATAAGCTTCTCATGCTACCACCTCCAAAATGAAAACACGATTGCTCTTTTAAAGATACAATCGTGTTTTTTTGCTATTCTTCGTCCATTTTTAACACAGCTAGAAATGCATCTTGTGGAATTTCCACAGAACCTACTGCCTTCATCTTTGCTTTACCGGCTTTTTGTTTTTCTAAAAGTTTACGCTTACGTGAGATATCCCCACCGTAACATTTAGCTAGTACGTTTTTACCGATTGATTTAATATTTGTACGTGCAACAATTTTTTGTCCGATAGCAGCTTGAACAGGCACTTCAAATTGTTGACGTGGAATTAAAGTTTTGAGTTTCTCTACAATAACTTTACCACGTTCATAGGCAAAGTCTCTATGTACGATGAAACTTAGAGCATCGACACTTTCACCATTGAGTAAGATATCCATCTTCACTAAGCGACTTTCCTGATAGCCAATTAACTCATAATCAAAAGAGGCATATCCTTTAGTATTTGATTTTAACTGATCAAAGAAATCGAATACGACTTCTGATAATGGAATTTCATAGATGATATTTACACGAATATCGTCCATGTAGTCCATCGTCTGAAAGTTACCACGTTTTCTTTGGCATAATTCCATTACGGAACCGACATAATCATTCGGTACCATAATACTCGCTTTTACATATGGTTCATAAATTTTATCAATCTTTTGAGGGTCTGGCATTTTTGAAGGATTATCTACAATTACTTCACTCTTATCTGTCATTTCACACTTGTAAATAACAGATGGAGCTGTTGCAATTAACTCAATGCCGAATTCCCGTTCAATACGTTCCTGAATAATTTCCATATGTAATAATCCTAAGAAACCGACACGGAAACCAAAACCTAAAGCTTGAGAAGTTTCAGCTTCAAATTCTAAAGAAGCATCATTTAATTGGAGTTTCTCTAATGCTTCTCTTAAATCATTGTATCGTCCAGTATCAATTGGATAAATACCACAGAATACCATTGGATTCATCTTTTTATAACCTTGTAGCGGTTCATCTGCTGGATTATCAGCTAAAGTAATAGTATCCCCTACACTTGAATCTGCAACATTCTTAATTGAAGCTGCAATGTAACCTACATCACCGACCGTTAATTCAGAAACAGGCAATTGTTTCGGTGTATTGATTCCTACTTCAACCACATCAAAAGTTTTACCTGTAGACATCATTTTAATTTTATCGCCAGCTTTAACAGTGCCATCAATAATACGTATTGATGAAATTACACCACGATAAGCATCAAACGCACTATCAAAGATTAAAGCTTTTAATGGTGCCTCAGGATCGCCCATAGGTGCCGGAACTTTTTCAACGATTTGTTCTAAGATTTCCTCTATACCGATATTTGCCTTAGCTGAAGCGAGTACCGCCTCACTTGCATCCAAGCCAATCACATCTTCAATTTCCTGACGCACACGTTCAGGTTCAGCAGCAGGTAAATCTATTTTATTAATAACAGGTAATAATTCTAAATCATTATCTAAAGCTAAATAAACGTTTGCTAATGTCTGTGCCTCGATACCTTGGGCTGCATCAACTACCAATATAGCTCCTTCACATGCCGCTAAACTTCGTGATACTTCATAGGTAAAATCGACATGTCCTGGTGTATCTATTAAATGGAAAATATATGTTTCTCCATCTTTTGCTGTATAATTTAATTGTACTGCGTTCAGTTTAATTGTTATCCCACGTTCACGCTCTAGATCCATAGAATCCAGCAATTGAGATTTCATCTCTCGTGAAGCAACAGATTTTGTATTTTCTAAAATTCTATCTGCTAAAGTCGATTTCCCATGATCGATATGCGCAATAATAGAGAAGTTTCTTATTTTTTCCTGACGGCTTAAACGCTGTTCATTATTCATCTTTTTGCCCAACTTTCTTAAATTGTACGTATATTTGATTATAACAACTCTTATACAGTTGTTCAATGAGTTTTAAAAAATATAGATTGCATATACTGTCTGAATTTGATAAAATATTTCTTGTTGCAATCAAAATATCTATTTTAAGTGCAAGACATTTCTAGGAGGTGACATTATGCCAAACATTAAATCTGCAATCAAACGTGTTACAACTAACAATAAAGCACAACAAGCAAACATTTCTCAAAAGAATGATATGCGTTCTGCTGTGAAAAATGCAAAAGCGGCAATTGAAAACAACGCTGACAATAAATCAGAATTAGTACAAGTAGCTGTTAAAAAGATTGATAAAGCTGCGAAAAGCAACTTAATCCACACTAACAAAGCTGACCGTTTAAAATCACAAGTTATGCGTAACAAATAATAATTATAAACAAAGCGACCTGAGGGTCGCTTTTTTATATTTTTAAGATAAACAATTCTAGTATTAATACTTTATCGAGATAACTGGATTTTAAAGCATAGTCCGTATCAGCACATTCTTTTATGATATTTAGTAGTTGTTTCAATTCCATTGTCCTTACTTTACGTAATGCTAGTTTCACTCGATATGGATGAACTTTTACTTGTTTTGAAATCTGTGCTTCACTAAATCCTTTTTGTGATAATATTTTCACCTGATAGAACAATCTATACTGACTACTTATCAATGCCAGAAGTTTAATCGGTTCTTCTTTCATATTAATCAAATCTTTCAATAAATGAACCGCTCTTTTCTTGTCATCTTTAGCGATATAATCAGTGAGTAAAAAGACATTTTGCTCTAGACTTCTGCTTACTACTTCAGTGACATCTTTCTTCGTAATGACTGGATTATCTCCAATAAATAATACTAATTTGTCCATCTCTTTTACAACATTACTGTAATTGAGTCCTGTAAGATGTATCATCTCGTCTAACGCATCCGCTTTAATATCTTTAAACTGTTCATTGAAACGCTTTTTAATCAGCTGTTTCATCCCATTTTCATCTAGCGGTTCTATTTTCTCAATTGTATGCAATTTCTTGATGCGTTTAACAATTTTCTTTCGCTCATCTAATTTATCCTGTAGCACTTTAAAGATGACAATGTTAGGTCCCTCATACTTTTCGAGAAAATCCACTACTTTATCTAAATTAATTTCATGTGCAATTTTTAATTTTTCACCTGTAAAAATAAAACTATTATTGATTACAATCACTTTCTGATCACTCAAAAATGGTAAAGTCATCGCATCTTCAGCAATTACTTCAAATGGTGTTTCCTGTAGATCATATCGACTAAAATTAAAATCATCCTGTTCATCGATATATTGATGGATAATTTTATCAACTTTATCTTCAACTAATGGTTTTGTACTCCCATAGACTAAATAAATGTGACTCATTATGAGCACTCCTAACGTAAAAATCTTAATTTCATTATAGCTTTTTTCCGTTCAATATCATATACTTAAATAGATAGAAAAGTAGGGGGTTTATGACATGAATCATTTCGAAAAAAATACACAATCTAAAAACAATGACGTTCAAGACTCAGGCTATGCATTTTTAATTGGCTTTGGCGGATTCGCAACAATTTATATTATTGCTCAAATTTTCGACTTAGTAGCGAAATAATTTTTTTAAAGCGGTGAAATCACCGCTTTTTTTATTTATCATGAAATAATGCTTGATACTGTGTCTGAACAGTCCCTCTATCTAAATCAACAGTTATCCTTCCATCTTTCTGTGTATTAAAAATTTTGATATCGTTATTGATTAAAGCAGTTACAGTTTCATTATGAGGGTGTTTAAATCGATTTTGCCGACCCGCAGAAATAATTGCAAATTTAGGATGTCGGCTAAGTAAAGTTTCACTTGTGCTCGTTCTGCTTCCGTGATGACCAATTTTCACTATATCTATAGCATCATCAATCTGACTTAAGATTTCATCTTCATACGCTTTACTTAAATCACCTAAAAATAATATATTTCTTCCGGGTTTATCGTGTTTTAAAAACACAACGATACTGTCATCATTCTCTTCTCCAGTTTGACCTGCAGATAAAAATCTTAAAGATACATTCTTGTTATTATTTTCATTTTGACGCACGAACTGAATTTGCGCTTCATGTAAATAATTATTCACATCTATCAATGCTATGCCTTTTAATTGTGCTAATCGAATTATGTTCTTATACTTTTCGCTGCCATGTGCTTTAGAATTTAAAATAATACGCTCAACCATCCCTGCCTTTATTAAATTTTCAGATTCTCCAAAGTGATCAGCATCAGGATGCGTCAAAATAAGCGCGTCAATTTTAGAAATACCTCGATATTTAAAAAAAGGGAGCGTAACCTTGTCACTTATACTTTGTGCATTGCTACGTCTTTCCCAAGATTTGCTAAAATCCAGCTTTCCTCCTGTATCGATCATTATCGTCTTTCTACCTAGCTCCAGTATGAATGCATCCCCTTGCCCAACGTCCAAAAAGTGAACATAATTACTATCTTCTTTAATATTTTTATTTGTAAATATTAATAAAAATAGCAACAATACAATGCTTAAACCTATATAACTTTTTAATTTGCTAAATAGTAACGATAAAGCAATAAACATCAATACATAAATGAATATATGCTGTTGTTCTAATATAATTTCGACTCTAGAAAACTGCGTAAAAAATTTTGTTAACATGTCATTCAATATAAAAGAACCATCTACCCATTGATTTAAGCAATTAATATGGATGTTTAACATAAATAATAATAGGATGAGCGTACAAATCGGAAAGATAATAAAAGTAAATAGTGGGATGAAAAAAATATTTGTCAACATACCGATTAAATAATTGTTATTAAAATGATAGAAAAGAATTGGAATTGTTGCTAATTGTGAGATAAAGTTAATGAGGAAAAATTGAAAAAGCTTTGATTTTTCATTATATAACGGTAAGATAAGCAAAAAACTGAAACATATAACATACGATAGTTGAAAGCCAATATCATAAACTGTAAAAGGATCATATATTAAATTTAGTATAAATGTGAGCGATAAAAGATCCGTAAGCTGCGTCTTTAGACCTGGATTAAATAAGATAAGCAAAATAAAAATAGTGGACCTCCAAACAGACGGTTGGCTACCTGTAAAAATCATATACATAGGTAACAACATTAGCAAAATCATTTTACACACGATTATTGGAACACTTAATCTCCGTAAAACAAAATAGAACTGTACTGATATCAGTGCAACGTGACTCCCACTGATGGCATAAAGATGATAAATACCTAGTGTTTTAAGTAGAGACATCTCATTTTTATTTAAGTATGATGTGTCACCTAACGTTAAAGCGATTAAATATCCCTTATGCACTATATTGGATTGATACATTGCTTTAGCAACATCTTTTCTATATTTCTGAATATGTTCAATCATATTTAAATCTTGATAAGAACAATTTTTCCAGTCAACGTTCGTTAGCTTCAAACTGCCTCTTTTATGTGTATAATAGAGATAGGCATCATAGTGGAAACCTGAAAAATTAGTATTTGGTAGAATATGTTGAAAACTCATTTGAGCTGAACAACTTAGAAATGTTAATTGCATCATTTGTAATCGTTCTTTTTCAGCTTCATTGTTTATCTTGTAGAAAAATTGATATTCTTCCTGTTGTACTGTTAATGACCCCATTAGTAAATTGCCGTCAATTTCTAAATCATCTGAAAATCTGAAATCACCTGTTGTATTGACTTTCGGCTCAAAATCAAATGGCAGTTTTTCACGTTTAAAATCATACATACTATAAAAATAAAACGCAATTAAAAATGCAGCCAAAAAAATTAACAACCATTTTTGTAGCTGCTTTTGAAATATGATAATACAGGAAATTATTATTAAAAAGATTGTAATAACGATAGAATAAGATGAAAGTATACCTGCTAATACAAGTAATACAACAACTACACCCAAGACTACCTCCTATCTTTACATTTGTTCAAAATAGCCTGCTACATGTTTAGGATTGAATTCAATTTTTTCAGTATCAATATTAGCCTTTTTTAACAGCTCAATTGCATAAGGATGATTCTTATAATCATTCGCATAATATATTTTCTTTATACCTGCCTGAATAATTGATTTCGTGCAATGAATACACGGGAAGTGTGTCACATATATATCCGCACCTTCAGTTGATACACCCATTTTTGAACATTGTAATAGCGCATTCATTTCAGCATGAATTGTACGAATACAATGGCCATTCTCTATGTAACATCCTTCATCTATACAATGTACTTCACCAGATACAGAACCATTATATCCACCTGCAATTACTCGATTATCTTTTACGATTGTTGCTCCAACGCTTAAACGTGTACACGTTGAGCGTAATGCTAATAATTGTGATTGTGCCATAAAATATTCTTTCCATTGAATTCTTTCCATAACATCACCTATGTCTTTTTGAACTCATTGTAATATTTATTCATATTTTATTCAAGGTGGTCTAGATACGTACAGACATTTAAATAGATATATATTCCTTTAAATTTTCAAACGTTTTATCCCCTATCCCTTTTATCTCTTTAATTTCTTCTATTGATTTAAACCCTCCATTTGTTTCGCGATACTGAATAATTTCTTGAGCTTTTTTCGGCCCGATTCCAGGAATTTCTTCTAAAGCGCTTTGTTCAGACGTGTTTATATTAATTACTTTTTTATCAGTTAGATCATTACTATCATGTGTTCCTGCTTGTTGATACATCGAAAACTTATCCTGCTTCACTTCACCTTTAAATGGAACATAGACGACCATCGCATCTTTAACAGGTGCAGCGAGATTGACCGCATCAAGGTCAGCATTTTTAAGGGGTACTGCCAGTTTAACAATATCATTGACCACTTGATTGGATTTGGCAGGATATACACCACTGAATTTCACGGCACCTTTGATATCTACTTTCAATTCCGTTACAACTTGCTGCTTATCACTCGTCAATTGAGATTGCTGGTCTACAGGTATTAAAGAAGCTTTTGTTTCTTTAGCATCCATTTGCGCAAACTGACTTAGCGAAGTATCCTCCTGAATATTCTTTGATTGGTCGTAATTTTGAAAGATGATTACTCCACTAAGCATGATAATAATTCCTATAAACAGACTGGACATCTTATTTTTGTCTATCCATGTTTTTATCAATTCTAAATACATAAAAAACACCTCCACATTATTATCTGTAGAAGTGCTTAAAAATATTTTATTTGTCATAAATTAAATATTATTTTATTTTTTCTTTCTTCCTTACGACAAAAAATACACGATCAAAATATGCATCTTCATTTGTATCCACAACAAAATCAGGATCAAAATCTGCAAATATAGTGATAATCTCAAAACCAATCTGTCCTAGCATCACTTTATATTCATCAATTTCATAAGTTCTCTGATAATGCTGTTCATCAAAACGATGATAAATATCTTGCTCATTATGTTTGATAAAGAATGTCAGATCATGATAAACAGAAAACGGTACCTCACCTTGAATAGCATGCCAAATATATAACATCTTATCAAGTTCATCACTATAAGTCTGGTTATCAAAATATGTTTCAAATTTAGCTGTACTATGAACGTCAAAAATAAAGATACCATCATCCTCCAGATGATCTGAAACACTTTGAAACGTTTTCTGTACATCTTCTGGTTCAGCTAAATAATTTAAACTGTCACATAGACAAGTAATTAATTGAAATTTTTGATTGAGTTCTAGTTTTGTCATATCTTGAGCAATAAGGGTCACATCACTACGTTTTGATGCAGCAATCGCTAACATCTCTTCACTCAAATCAACACCTGTCACTTTAACATTGTGTGGCATTAAATCAAGTAAAGCACCCGTGCCTGTTGCTAAATCTAACATATTTTCTTTCAAATATGGTCTTATCACTTCAAGCCATCTATCATATGGCTGATCATACATAAACTGATCATAAATTGATGCAAATTGACCGTAAGACATTAAACTTGCTCCGGCATATACTCGATAATTTCCTGATCACGATATAACTTCTCTAAGTTATAATAGTCACGTTCTTCGTGATGAAATACGTGTACTACAACATCGCCTAGATCCACTAAAATCCAGCGTGCTTCATTAAAACCTTCAAGTCGATTTACTTCGATACCATGTTTTTGTGCTTCATCTTTTACTTCACGTGCTATTGCCTGTACTTGACGGTCACTATTCCCTTCACAAATTACGAAATAGTCCGTAATACCTGTAACATTTGCTACATTTATTCCTATAATATCTTCTGCTCTTTTGTTATCGCAAGCGTTAAACGCAAGTTCCAATAATGCTTCTTTTTTCATTCAATCATTCCTTTTCTTTTACTTCTGTAAATTATAATAATTTAAACACTCTATCGTTTTAGAATATATCGGTTTATCATTTTCGATTAAATATAATGCAGTACGTTTAGAAATTTCATAAATTGCTTTATCTAAATTCTTTTCTTCAAATACAATCTTGCGAATATCATCAACACCAGGTTGTGTACGTCCTGGTTCAATATAATCACTAATAAAGATAATTTTTTCGTTTAAACCCATTCCGGCGCGTCCTGTAGTATGATAATAAATCGCGTTATATATCTCTGAATCTATCTCATGTTTATCCATCATGTATGCAGCGGCTACCGGACCATGTAATATTTCTGAGTTATATGACAATAAATCATTATCGAGATTATATTTCGTAACTGCCTGATATAACTTACTTAACTCATCGTATTTCGCATAGTCATGCAAAATACCAGCCATTTCAACAATATCCTGATCACCATCAAAAATGTCAGCCATTTTTAAAGCTGTTTCTGCAACGCGAATTGAGTGCTCATATCTTTTCTTAGGTAATTTCTCTTCAACAAGCTTTTTAGCTTTCTTCTGCTTCATATAGATGTTCCTTTCTGATCAATCGCTCAATCGTATCTATTACAAAACAACGGATTGTCTTGCGCTGGGCAATTCGATTACGAATCATTGTAGAACTAATATCCATTCTTGGTATATTAAACGCTATAAATGGTTCAGGCAATTCCTGCGTATCTATATCTCGGTTAACCACAATAAACCGAACCATTTCTTTTAGTTTTTCAATTTCATACCATTGTGCTATAGATATATACTGATCTGTACCAATTATGACCGATATGTCTGCACCTGGATATTTATCCTGCAAATATCGCATTGTGTCATACGTATAGCTTTTACCTTTGCGGTGCATCTCTACAGTATCAATTTCTCCAAAACCTAAGTAATCAATCGCTAGTTTCAGCATCGAAATACGCGCATTATTACTTGTATGTGCACCACTTTTCTTTAAAGGGCTATGTCCTGTAGGTATGAATAATAACATATCTGGCTGCTCCTGATGAAACACTTCATTTGCCACAGTTAAATGTCCGATGTGAACCGGATCAAATGAACCCCCATAGACAATGATTTTCATCGTGGTAATTCAATCTTCTTATTATTTACTGATGGTTTATATAAAATAATTGTTGACCCAATAACCTGTACAAGTTCACCATGTACACGTCGCGCAATTGTTTCAGCAAGTTCTTGTTTGTCATCATCATTATTTTGTAACACACTTACTTTGATTAGTTCTCTTTTTTCAAGTACATCATTGAGCTGTTCAATTAAATTATCACTGATACCACCTTTTCCTATTTGAAAGATCGGATCAAGATGGTGTGCTTCTGCTCGTAAAAATCTTTTTTGTTTTCCTGTTAACATTTATTTCTTCCTTTCAAGGTTGTTTGCACTGCTTCACTCATTGCGTGAGAATCAGCTTTTAGCCGCGTCCATAACTCAAAGCTTTTAGCCCCTTGCATCACAAACATACCTAATCCATTTATTATTTTTAAATTGTTTGATTCTGCTTCCTTTAAAAATGCTGTTTTTTCCGGTGTATAAATAATATCACTTACTACACACGATTTTTTTAAATCATGGCATCGAATCAACGACATCTCATCAAATCCTGTCATTCCAACAGGTGTTGTATTGATGACTAAATCGTATACTGAAAGGTCATTTAGCTTATCATATGTCACACCATTAATTTTGAAAGGCCACGTTTCAATACGTTTTAAAGTACGGTTAGCAACCGTAACACGATGTTTTTGCATCATTGTATAACTAATCGCTCTACTCGCACCACCGGCTCCTAAAATTAATATGTTCATATCTTCTTTTAGAACATGATTTATACTTGATAAATACCCTAATCCATCAGTATTATATCCAATCCATTTGCCATTCTTAATATGAACCGTGTTGACTGCACCAATCATTTTAGCAGCAATATCTATTTCATCACAATAAGCCATAATATCAACTTTAAATGGAATCGTAACATTAAAACCATCTATATTCTTTTGCGCAATGACATCTTTGATATGATGAAAATGTTTCGGATCGATGTCTAATGCACTATATTCATCATTTCTTCCTAAAGCTTTAAAATTTGCATGATGCATCACTGGAGATAACGAATGTCGAATGGGATGGCCAATGACTGCAAAATTCATTTCGCCACCTACTTTATAGAATACTTGGCCTTAAATATACATCGACTTGTTTCGGTGCATATACATCTATAACTGCACCTTTTTCTACAGTTATAAACCCTAGACCAGAAATAATAATATCTTGTTTATCTTCTTTAATCGATAGTGTAGTTCTTTTGACATTATCAAAATCAAAATCTTTTGTTCCTGGTGGTGTTAGTAACTCCCCTATTTGGCGGTGCCAAAGCGATTCAGCATTCTCCTGCTTCGTTCGATGTATATTAAGCATATTAGAAACAAAACAGTTTAAGCTTCTACGACCACCTGTTAAGTAATCAACACGTACAGTACCACCTAAAAATAATGTTTGACCTTCGTTCAATTGGAAGTTACGTGGTTTAATTTCATCCTTCGGCATTATGATTTTTAATTCTTTATCACTTACATAATGTGTCATTTGATGTGCCTGGATAATACCAGGTGTATCATACATAAATGAATGTTCATCTAAAGGAATATCAATTAAATCTAACGTTGTACCAGGAAAATGAGAGGTCGTAATGACATTCTTTTCACCGACGCTTGTTTCAATTAACTTATTGATTAAAGTTGATTTACCGACATTTGTCGTCCCAACCACATAAACATCTTTTCCCCCACGGTGTGTTTCAATTGATTCCAATAATTCATCAATACCACGATTCTTTTGTGCCGATATGAGTACGACATCATCAGCTTTCATCCCTAAATCTTTCGCCTGTTTTTCGATCCATAGTTTCACACGACGTTTATTAATTAATTTCGGTAATAAGTCCATTTTATTTGCCGCAATTATGACCTTTTTATTTCCAACGATTCGCTTTAAACCATTGATCCATGACCCCTGAAAATCAAATACATCGATCACATTAACGATAATACCATCTTTATCACTTAAAGCATTTAGCATGGTTAAGAAATCATCACTTGTTAAATGCACATCCTGTATCTCATTATAGTGTTTTAATCTAAAGCAACGTTTACAAATGACATCCTCTTTATTCAAACTTGAATTTGGAACGTAGCCTGGCTTTGATTGGTCTGTTGATTGCAAGATTGCACCACAACCAATACATTTCATTTCATTACTCAAATAATGTTCCTCCTGAAAATATTTATCAATATATTTATTTTAGCACATAACGCCTACTAAGTATTGTAAGACAAAATAAAAGGGTTGTGCGAGTATGCACGACCCAGATTAAGCGGGTGATCGGAATCGAACCGACAACATCAGCTTGGAAGGCTGAGGTTTTACCACTAAACTACACCCGCATATATTAAATTGGTATAAATATAATAACGAATATTATCATTTTTGTAAAGAATAAATAAACTTATGTGTTGATTTTAGTATATTTAATACAAATTAAGAGTTCAGGAAATTCCCGAACTCGAAATAACTACTTATTCAAATCAACGATAACGCCTTCCCCACCTATCGTAATGGGTTGCTTACCGTCCCATTTATCGATCATCTGTTTACGAATAATTTTATCTGTCAATGATTTTTCTAAAATAGCATTCGCTTTTGCCTGACCTTCTGCCTCAATTTGTTTCTTCTTGGCATTTTGTTCCGCAATTGCTCTATCTGTCTTTGCTCTTTCTAATTCTTGATTTGCTTTTACACGTTCGTCAATTGCAGCTTGTGTTGCTTTATCAGCTTTTGGGCTGGAAATCGCTATATCTTCTACAATAAACCCTTGATCTGTTAAGTTTTGCTGTAACTGTTCTAAAGTATTCTTCTTAATTTCACCCGTTTTAACACCGAATGTTTCAATCACCGAGAATTTCGCAACAGATTGACGTAATCCATCTAGTACTCGTGTTCGAAGAAATCCATTTTCAAGTCCAGTAATATCTGCATTACCAAATTTATTGAAGATCTTCACAACTTTTGTAGGATCCACATGATAGTTCACACTAATATCCATATTTAAATTTTTACCATCACTAGTGGCAACATTTAAATCTGTGTATTCTTTCGTCTGCGTACGAATTGGGTAATGTACAGCTTTATCTAATGGAAAAATAAAGTGCCACCCGGCAGGTTTCGTCTCTTCTTTAACACCGCTGACTGAATAGATGACCGCTTGGTATCCTTGAGGTACCTTTTCTATAGACATAAACGCTAACATAATACCTAACAATAATAATAGCCCAAGCATAGATGTGATTAAGAATGATTTTCTATTGATTGGTTTACGATTTTTAGGTTTAATCGTCTTTACTGATTCTGTCGATGAGTTCATTAACTTCTTCCAGCTCCTTCTCTAAATATTTAATTTCTGCAATGTCACTAATCATACCGGTCTTTGCAAATATCTCACTTTCAAGCATCTTCTTTTTACTTCTTAAAGCAGCCTGATTCAATTCATATTTGCGCATATTTTCAATGTTTTGTTGCTCAATCCGTTCTTTCACCTCTCTATGGCTAAAATAATCATAAAGGCGACTTAATACAAAATAAAGAACCGTAAGTACAATCACTAAAATAAATAACCATATTAGAAAAAGTTTCAAATAAATCCTCCTCTTTATAAAGAAGTATTGTATCTATTTTACCATTTTATATTGTTTTAAAAGGATAAACTGATATTTTTAAGGTAAATTTAAGGTTAACAACAAAAAAAGAGACAATGTGCTTGTCTCTTTAAGTAAAAATAGATTTTAGTTTTCCCAGTTGATTAAACCTTTTTTCTTAAAATATGCTAAAAACTTACGCTCAATCATTCTGTTGACACGTGTTTTCCATTCATCATTAGATTTCACTGGTACTACCATTATTGAATAAAATCCATTAGAATTTGCTGCAAGCACATCCGTCATCATCTGATCACCGATAACTACAGTTTCTTCAGGTTGTACTCCCATTGCGACACAGGCTTTCTTAAAAGCTTGTCCCATAGGCTTGCGTGCGTTAAAAATATAATCTACTTCTAATGGTGTCGCAAATGTTGCAACGCGTGCCTGATTATTGTTTGAAACGATTGTAACTTTAATATTGTGTTCACGCATACTGTTAAACCAGTTAATTACTTCAGGTGTTGCTAAAGCAACATCCCAGCCAACCAGCGTATTATCTAAATCAGTAATGATTGCCTTTACACCACGTCCAGATAATTCTTCTGGTGTGATTTCAAATATTGACTTTGCATATTTACTTGGTAATAAATATTTTTGAAATAATCCCATAAGTCACCTCTAAATTTTATATTGCTTTGTTATACCCTTTTATACAATCAATAACCCCAATCCAATAAGGATTGGGGTATAATGTATTATTCGATTTCTTGATTTGGAGCGTAATCTACTTCAGTACCTGTGTAAATTAAAAATCCGATAATTGCCGTTGCAATTACTGATAATGCCATAATAAATATCATAACGTGCGCCTCCTATCCCCTTAAGCTGGTAATGTCTCTATTAATGATTTTACAATTTTAGAACTTGATACGCAAGCCACTTTTAAGAACTCTTCAAAACTCATTTCTGCCTCACCGTTTGCAAGGTCAGAAATAGCACGTGTAATAATAAACGGAACCTCAAATTGATGACATGTTTGTGCTACTGCAGCTGCTTCCATCTCAACTGCAAGGCTTTCATTAAAGTTTGTTATGATTTCCTGCTTTTGTTCAGATGAGCCAATGAAACTATCACCTGAAACGATGACTCCGATATGTGCTTTAAGATTATTTTGTTCAATTGCCTGTTGTGTATATTCAATTAATTTTTCATCAGCAAGATATCGTGCAGGCATACCTGGTACTTGCCCTAATGCATAGCCAAAAGCAGTCGCAACAACATCATGATGAAGTACGCTTTGACTAATAACAATATCACCAACAGCTAAAGAAGCACCTAAGCCACCTGCACTACCTGTATTGATGATCATCTCCGGATGATAATTCTGGATAAGCAGTGTTGCACAGATTGCAGCATTCACTTTACCGATACCACTTTGCATTAATACAACATCTTTACCATATAAATTACCTTTAAAGATTTCAACATGGGCAATCTTTTCTGTTTGCAGTTCCTGCATATCACCCTTTAAAATTTCAATTTCTTCCTGCATTGCTCCGATAATTCCAATCACACGAATTCCTCCTAAATAAAAAGTAGATCATAAGATCTACTTTAATGTATATATAATATATTAGCTGATTTCAACGATTTTAACACGCATTTCATTGCCGTTTGGTAACGGAACGTTTACTTCGTCGCCAACCTTTTTACCAAGTAATGCTTTAGCAATTGGAGATTCATTTGAAATTTTACCTTCAAAAGGATCAGCTTCAGCAGAACCTACAATTTTATATGATTCTTCTTCATTACCAGGCACTTCAGTAAATGTTACTGTTCTACCTAATTGAACTTCTGATTTTGAACCATCATCTTCAATAATAACTGCATGACGTAACATCATTTCAATCTTAGTAATTTCCTGTTCAACAAAGCCTTGCTCATCTTTAGCTGCATCGTATTCTGAGTTCTCTGAAAGGTCACCAAAACTACGTGCAACTTTAATTTTTTCAACGACTTCAGGTCGTCTTACTGTTTTTAAATGTTCTAATTCAACTTCTAACTTTTCAAATCCTTCTTTAGTCATTGGGTATTCTTTTTGCATTTCCATGGATAAATCCTTCTTTCTACTAATTCACTCGAATTAATGATTGTATTTTTGTTGTCATAATATCGATAGCAACTGCATTACTGCCACCTTCAGGTATAATAATGTCAGCATATCGTTTCGTTGGTTCAATGAATTGATTATGCATCGGTCTCACAACAGTTAAATATTGATCAATAACTGATTCCATTGTTCGACCACGCTCTTCTATATCTCTCATCAGTCTTCTTAAAATACGAAGATCTGCATCCGTATCAACATAAATTTTAACATCCATTAAATCACGAAGTGTTTCATTTTCTAAAGCAAAAATGCCTTCTACTATAATAACATCTTTTGGCTCAAATGTAATCGTTTTCTTACTTCTTGTATGATTTGTGTAATCATATGTAGGAACCTTTACAGTCTCACCATTACGTAAATCAATTAAATTTTGAATAAGTAAATCATTATCAAATGCTAAAGGATGATCATAATTGGTCTTTAAACGTTCTTCAAAACTAAGATGATCCTGATTTTTATAATAATAATCCTGCTCGATTAAAGCTACACTGTAGCCTTCTAAATTTTTAAGTATTTTAGAAGTTACTGATGTCTTACCCGAACCAGAACCTCCCGCAATACCGATGATAGTCGTATGCGCCATTAATTTAGTTCCTTCCTCATCATATTCATTGGATAGACTGGATGTTTTACTTTAATTTGTACGATTTGAAGAGGATGACGTGCTGCATCTAATTCTGTCCCCTCTTCATCATATATAACATCGATGACTTGCTTAAAGTTTTCTATTTCAGGACCAAAGAATTCAATTTCCTGTCCTGGTTTAAAATTATTACGTTGCTGAATTGTTGCAATTTGTGTTTCTTCAGAATAGTCTAACACTAATCCACAGAAATCAAAAGGTGTTTTTTTAGACTGTTCATGGCCAAACATTTGCTCTTCAAAACCAGGAACCCCTTCGAAGAATGCACTTGCTGTATCACGATTGGCACATTTATCTAATTCAATTAACCATTTCGGATCAATCTTGAAATTTTCAGGGTCTGCACAATAAGCATCAATTACTTTGCGATAAACAGATACTACTGTAGCGATATAATGAATTGATTTCATACGACCTTCTATCTTCAATGAATCTACGCCGATATCAATCATCTTCGGAATTGACTCAACAAGCTTTAAATCTTTAGGACTCATTGCAAAAGGTGTTGCATCTCCATCATAAACAACATCAAGTTCACCATCATCTACTGTTAATAAATCATAATCCCAGCGACAACTTTGACAACAGCCGCCACGATTTGAATCTCGTGCTGTCATATGGTTACTTAATGTACAACGACCAGAATAAGCAATACACATTGCACCATGAATGAATGCCTCAATCTCGATATCAATTTTTTCTTTCATTTCCTTAATTTCTTCAGCACTCGTTTCACGAGCAAGTACGACACGTTCTAAACCTTCAGACTTCCAGTATTCAACAGCTTTCACGTTTGATAGTGATTGTTGTGTGGAAAGATGTATTTCAAGTTTAGGCGCAACACGTTTACATGTTTCAATGATTAGCGGATCTGCTACGATAATTCCTGTCGCTCCAGTTCCTTCAAGTGCGATAAGATAATCTTCTAAACCATCCATATTTTCATCATGCGCAATAATATTGGTCGTAATATAAATTTTAGCACCATATTTATTCGCAAAGTCTACGCCTTCTTTAATTTCTTCAATTGTGAAATTGTCAGCGTTTGAACGTAATCCGTATTCTTGTCCTCCAAGGAATACAGCATCAGCACCGTAATGTACTGCAATTTTTAATTTCTCAAGGTTACCAGCAGGCGCTAATAATTCTGGTTTCTTTATTATTTGTTTTGGTTGTTTAATTTCTAATTCCGTTTTCATCAAATCATTCCTTAATATACAGTTTGTTTAAATAAGAATCCTTGATCCAGTGGACGATGTTCTGGTTGAATTTCTTCAATCATATCTACAAGATCAAATTTAGCATCCTCATATGCTTCGACATCTTCATCATAAAGGTCAAGCGCTTGTCGATATGCTTTTGTCACTGTCGTAATATATTCTTCTGAATGTAATACGCCATCTATTTTAAATGAATCAATCCCAGCTTCAATTAACTCTTCTAATTCTTCGATAACGCAAATGTCATTTGGACTCATAATATGTGTGCCATTACTATCTTCAAAAATTGGATATTTATTATTTCGTTCTTCATCATAAAGTAACATTGCATCTTTAATTTCACGATTTTCAATTTTCATTACTTTATCCTGATACATAAAATAATTACCTAATAAACTACGTTTCGATTGGAACATACATGTCATGCCATGCACTTGCACTTCAATCGCAACATCACTATGCGCTTTAATGTTTAATACTTCATCAAGAGATAACTCACGTGCAAGTACCGCTCGGTTTGCACCACGTTGTCCCCAGTAGTTCACCTGGAAATAATTCGTAACTAAAGTTTCCTGATTCCATTGTAACGGTATCGTATTGCCTAGTTCTCTTTCATACATTACAATTGCAGGATCTCCAAATAAAATTGCGTCTGGTTTTACGACGTGTAAAAATTTCATATAATCTTCAACCGCATCTAAATGTTCATTATGAAATATCCCGTTTACTGCAACATATGCCTTCTTATTGTGTTCATGAATTAAATCTATTGCAGCCTTTAAATCTTCACGATTAAATTCACCTGCCAGACGTAATCCAAATTGTTCTTCTCCGATAACAAATGCATCTGCACCTGCTTCAATTAAATCACTAATATGTGATAAAGATTTAGGTGTTACTAATAATTCTGTCATAATGTACTCCTTTATTTTTTCACTGAAATACTCATTCCATCTCCAATATCAATGAAATTCGTATCAAACGATGTATTTTCACTTAGCCATGTATTATATTTTTCAATTTTACGCACCATCTGTTTAATATTTCTACTGCGCACAATTTCAATATTGCCTACAAAATCGTGATATAAAATATTATCAGTAATAATTAAACCGCCTTTTCGGACTAATGGACTGTATAACTCAAAAAACTTTAATGATTGCGCCTTAGCAGCATCGATAAATAATATATCATATTCTGTGTCGCTCACCTCATCAAATGCTTCAAGCGCATCTTTAAAGATCGGGCGAATTTGGTGTGCTTTGTTATATTGTTCAATATGCTTCAAAGCATATTGATACATTGTTTCATTACGTTCAATCGTTGTGATATGAATATTATCTTTTACTGATGCAAAATGTAATGCACTATATCCAATTGCTGTACCGATTTCTAGTACTGACCTCGCATGATGTATGCGAATCAACTGTTTGACGAATTCTACTGATATTTTATCCATAATTGGCACGTCATTTTCTTTTGCGACTTCAATTAAATCATCGATTGTACTGATTGGGTTTAATCTACTGATATATGTCTCTTCTTTTATCAATTAAAACAATCCTTTAACGAAAAAATTACCAACCACAAAGGCTGGTAGTAGTGTTTTATATTTTCATGATATTGTACCATAAAACAACCAAAATTGTAATAGTAAAATTACAACTTGATAAAATCAAAAAAGAATAGGACAAAATATCCTATTCTTATTGCTGACTATCAATATGTTTATCTTTAAGTTGTAGATGTTCTTCATATGTTTTAGAGAAATAGTTCTTACCGTCTTTTGCTGCTAAGAAGTATAAATAATCTGTCTTTGCAGGATTTAAGACACTTTCCATTGATTCTTTACCACTTGTTGCAATCGGTCCAGGTGGTAAACCTGTATTGATGTACGTGTTATAAGGGGATTGAACTTTCAAATCTGCTTCATATGTAACAGCTTTATGACGACCTAGCGCATATAATACTGTAGGGTCTGTCTGCAGTGGCATGGCAGGGTTTGCTTCCATACGATTAATAAATACTGATGCAATCTTCGCTCGATCTGTTAGTCCTGTCGCTTCTCTTTCAACTAATGATGAGAATGTCAGGAATTCATGGAACGTTAGTCGCTTTTCAGCACCAGCTTCTGTCAATAAAATGCCACCATATTTATCCCATAACGGAAAAGCATTTTCTTCAGTCGCTGTTAGCATTTTATCAACGATTTCTTCAGTCGTAGGATTCTTTTCAGTAAAATCATATGTCGCAGGATATAAATAGCCTTCTAAAGGTACTTTAATATCTTTATTAAAGACCTCTTTTGTAATTAACTTCGGATGTTTCTTCTGCATCTTTTTAATGAATGCAGGATTATTTACCTCTTTAACAAAATCCGCTTTATTAATTGAAGTTTTCTTTTCAACAATCTCACCGATTTGATCGATTGTAATACCTTCAGGAACATTCATTTTAAAGACAACTGGAATGTAAACTTCACCTTTTTGAAGACTTTTTGAAATTTGTTTAAACGTCATAGAAGGCGATAATTCATAATTTCCTGCCTGGAAATTAGAAATATTATTAAACTTCAAATAATACTTGAACATCGTACTACTTTTAATGATTTTTTCTTTTTCTAATTTTTCTCCAATCATCGTTGCAGACTCACCAGGTAATATTTCTATCTTAGTAGTAGACTTATCATCTGGATTCAGTGGCTTTTGGCTAGAGCTAATATAAAAATAACTACCAACTGCTAAAATACACACGCCTATTAAAATAATTCCGATAATGATAGAAGAAAGAAGTTTAGAGAAAGATTTTGAATCTCTAATTTCTTTGTTTCTATTCGACATATTCAAACTCCTTTAAGATTAAAGCTCTTCTTCATCAAAGTTAGTGTTTACGAATTCTTCAATCATATCCCATTCTTCATCTGTTTCGATTGGAATTAATTTTCCGCCTTCTCCTTCGCTATCAGGTACATTGATCATTGGAATTAATTCGATTTCTTCCTCTTCATCTGAACCTTCTTCAGCTAAGATAACATATTCTTTCTCAAATCCTGGGTGTCTAAAACTTACTAATTTGCGGTATAATACTTGATTACCTTCTTCATCATAAAGTTCTAATAATTCTACTTCTTCATTAATATCTAGCGTCTCCTGATTGTTCATTTCTTCTGTCATTTTAATCATCCTTTTTATTTTGAATTTAAATACCCTTGTAATATGAAAACTGCAGCCATCTTATCAATGACCTGCTTTCTTTTCTTGCGTGAAACATCCGCTTCTAACAGTGTTCTTTCAGCACCAACTGTCGATAAACGTTCGTCCCACATTACTATTGTAATGTCAGGACAAACTGCTTTCAACATTTCACTAAATCGAATTGATGCTTCTCCCCTTGGTCCTACTGAATTATTCATATTTTTAGGTAATCCAATAACGGCAGTATCAACATTATTTTCATCTATGATCTTTTTGAGTTCGGCTATCCCAAACTCTTCATTTGCTTCATCGATGCGGAGTGTAGTAAGACCTTGCGCAGTCCAACCCATGGCATCACTTAATGCAACACCAATCGTTTTAGAACCAACATCTAAACCGATAACTTTATTCATTACCTTTTTTCTCAGTTTGAATATAGTTTGATACAAGTTGTTCCATAATATCGTCACGATCTAAACGTCGGATTTGATTTCTGGCATCATTATGTCTTGGAATATAAGCTGGATCTCCTGATAATAGATAACCAACGATTTGATTGATCGGGCTATATCCTCTTTCTTCTAAAGTATTATAAACATTCAATAATACAGTTCTTACTTCTTCTTTCGGTAGTTCATCAAAGTTGAACTTCATTGTTTTATCGAAATTTTCCACTGCAATACACTCCTTTGTATGACATTTGTTCAATAATATCATACTATAAAACAATTTTTAATTACAATGTATTAATATAATCCTTCACAAATTGTAATGCTGTTGTAATACCAGCTGGATCATTTGCTGCACCTTGAGCAGAATCAGGACGGCCGCCACCTTTACCGCCAGTTGCATTTGCAACACCTTTTATAATGTCTCCAGCCTTCACTTGTGACGTTTTATCTTTTGGTACACTCGCCATATAATTTAACTTGTCATTTGCTGCAGCGATAAAGATTACTGCATCCTGTAATTTTGATCTATAGTCATCCATAAGTTCACGCAGCATTTTATTATCTTCTGCATCTACTTCCACTGCTAATAACTTAAGTCCGTTAATTTCTTCAACTTGTTCTGTTATGTCACCCATCTTAAGAGATGCTACTGCTTTATTCAATTCAGTGATTGTTTTTTCCTGACCACGAATCGTAGCTGTTAATTCATCAATCTTACCTGCTAATTGTTCTTTCTGTTTTACTTTCACTTTTGGTAAAATGTCATTCACTGTATTTTGATATGTTGATAAATATTCAAATGCTGCTTTGCTTGTTACGGCTTCAATACGACGTACACCAGCCCCTGTACCTGATTCAGACACTATCTTGAATAAACCTATTTCACCAGTATTGCGTACATGCACACCACCACATAGCTCAATTGAATAATCACTCATTTCAACAACACGAACGATATCACCATATTTTTCACCGAATAAAGCCATCGCACCTTTTTCTTTTGCTTCTTTTATCGGCATTTCATTGATTTCAACCGGTAGATTTGCCCATATTTTTTCATTTACGATACGTTCAATTTTTTCTATTTCTTCTTGTGTAACTGGACCGAAATGAGAAAAGTCAAAACGAAGTCGTTCTGGTGTTACTAATGAACCAGCCTGATTAACGTGTGTGCCTAAAACATCTTTTAATGCCTGATGCATTAAATGCGTCGCACTATGGTTTTTAATTACAAATGTTCTGAAGTTTGGATCTACTTGCGTCTTCACTTTAGCACCAACAGTTACTTTACCGAAACGAACTGTTCCTGTGTGCAGATTCTGGCCATTTGGGGCCTTCGTAACCTCGATAACCTCAATCTCAAATTCTTCATTTGAAACAATCCCTGTATCAGCAATTTGTCCACCACTTACAGCATAAAATGGTGTCTCATTAAGGATAAACTGTATTGTATCTTCTTTTGAAGCATCTACACTTTCACCGTTTTCCACAATCGCTACTACTTGTGTTTCATTTGATAAAGTATCATAACCAACGAATTTACTTTCAACTTTAATATTCGATAACACTTCATTTTGAACCTGCATACTTTGCGTCTTTTGTCGTGATTCTCGCGCACGTGTACGCTGTGCTTCCATAGCCTTTTCGAATCCTTCATGATCAACTGCAATACCTGCTTCTTCAGCTAATTCTTCAGTTAATTCAACAGGGAAACCGAATGTATCATACAATTTGAATACATCTTCACCTTTTAAGCGTTTATCTGAATTTTGTGCAGCTTCTTTTAATGCATTGAAATGTACTAAACCTTCTTCAAGTGTTTCATGGAATCTATCTTCTTCAGATTTAATTACTTTTTTAATGAAATCTTTATTTTTATCTACATCTGGATAATATGGTTTCATAATGCTTGCTACGATATCAACAAGCTCATACATGAAAGGTTTATTAATATTTAATTTCTGAGCGAAACGAACTGCACGGCGTAGTAAACGACGTAATACATAGCCACGCCCTTCATTTGATGGTAGTGCACCATCTCCAATTGCAAAGCTTACTGTACGGATATGGTCTGCAATCACTTTGAAAGCAATATCATCTTCTTTATTAGTACGATATTTTTTCCCTGAAATTTGTTCTGTTGCTTCTATAATCGGCATAAATAAATCTGTATCATAGTTTGTCGGAACATCTTGAGAAATAGAAGCCATACGCTCTAATCCCATCCCTGTATCTATGTTTTGCTTAGGAAGCGGTGAATATGTGTGATCAGGATTATGGTTGAACTCAGAGAACACTAAGTTCCATACTTCTAAATAACGCTCGTTTTCTCCACCTGGATACATTTCTTCTGCAGGATCATCTTGGCCATAGCTCTCTCCACGATCATAGAAAATTTCAGTATTCGGACCACTCGGACCTTCTCCGATATCCCAGAAGTTTCCTTCAATACGTGTAATACGGTCATCAGTTAAACCGATATCATTAACCCAGAAATCATACGCTTCAGTATCTTCCGGATGAATAGTAACGTATAATTTTTCTGGTTCAATCGCCATCCAGCGCTCACTCGTTAAGAATTCCCATGCAAATTCAATTGCTTCTTTCTTAAAGTAATCACCAATAGAGAAATTCCCTAACATTTCAAAGAATGTATGGTGACGAGCCGTAAATCCTACATTTTCAATATCATTTGTACGGATTGATTTTTGTGCATTTGTGATACGTGGATTTTTTGGAATAACGCGGCCATCGAAATATTTCTTAAGCGTTGCTACACCTGAGTTAATCCATAGAAGTGTGTCGTCATCTATTGGTACTAAAGGTGCTGAAGGTTCAATCATATGTCCTTTCTCTACGAAAAAGTCTAAATACATTTGTCTAATTTCTGCTGCAGTTAATCGTTTCATTATTATCTTCTCCTTTAAAATAAAAAAATACACGTTATCCCTAAAAAAGGGACGAACGTGTTCGCGGTACCACCCTAGTTATGACAAAGTCATCACTCGATTAATATTCGAAATTATAAGATAAAGTAGCTTCAGTAATATCAAGCATATCTTTCACCAACCGATATGTCTCTAAGTCTTGAGGGATTACCTACTCAGCTTTAAATTTGAATTAGTTAAATTATAATTGAATCATATGCTTATCGTCAACTTAAACATAATCATATGGAGATATATCTCCCATATTAATCATCGGTGAAACAAGATGCATATTCTCTTCGGTCATTTCACCAACCTGAAATGGTAATTTTTTAAATACTTCATTTTCATTATTTTCATCAGTATCGATGTCGCTTTTTACAATGTCTTTTTGATCATCTGTGCTAAAATAATCCATTAAAAATTGATAAAAAGAAGTGAATCTGGCATTGCCTAATCTTTTTATACCATCGTTAAAGGCATTAACATCACCGCAAAAGATAAGTGACTGTTTCGCACGTGTTAATCCTGTATATAATATATTTTTCTGCAGCATTCTATAGTACTGATTGACAACAGGCATAATGACAATCGGAAATTCTGATCCTTGCGCTTTATGAATCGAGCAACAATATGCATGGGTAATTTCAATTAAATCAGCTTTTGTATACGTTACTTCATTCCCATCATAATCTACAATGACAACATCCTTATTCAGTGCATTTTCTGCTGCTTTAAAGATACCTACGATTTCTCCGATATCTCCGTTAAATACACTATCTTCAGGTCGGTTAACAAGCTGTAAAACTTTATCGTGATTTCTAAAGACAAAATCACCAAATTCCATTTCGCGCTTTTTTTCTTCTGGTGGATTTAAAATTTTCTGTAAAACTTTATTCAATGCACGAATCCCTGCATTACCTCGATATATTGGTGCGAGCACCTGAATATCCCGCATATCGTAACCTTTATTAACAGCTGATGTTACGATTTTCTCGATAACTTCTGGAATTTGATCCGTTTGGCATGGAATAAAACTTCTATCATTGTATCGTTTTGTGATATCGAATGGTTCATTTCGTTTAATCTGATGTGCCAGTTCTACGATAGAAGAGCCTTCCTGCTGACGATAAACTTCATTCAGTTCAATCTGAGGAATAATTTGAGACTCTATTAAATCTTTAAATACTTGTCCTGGACCTACGGATGGCAACTGGTCCTGATCACCTACAAAAATAATCTGAGCGTCATTTGGTACTGCTTTCATCAATTGAAACATTAACCACGTGTCAACCATAGACATCTCATCGATAATGATAAGCTTTGCAGTAATTTCATTTTCCAGAATATCATCAGGCTTATTATCTCGGGTCCAACCGATCAGTCTATGAATCGTTGTTGCTTCCAATCCTGTTGATTCATAAAGTCGTTTCGATGCACGACCTGTTGGTGCTGCAACAACGATCGGAAAGTCCTGACCTTCATAATCATTATAGTCAAGACTTAATCCATGCAGCTCTGCATAAAGTGTCACAATACCTCTTACAACCGTTGTTTTCCCAGTACCAGGGCCACCAGATAAAATCATCAGTTTACTATGCATCGCCTGAATTAGTGCTTCCTTCTGTTTTTCTGCATATGACACTTCAAATAACTGTTCAATCTCCCCAATAGCAAGCATTATTTCAGATTGCTCAAATTGCTTAAGTTGATCTTGATGATTGATTAATCGGTGTAATATTTGAACGGTCTTTGTTTCAGAATAAAATAAACTAGGCATATAAATATTTTTTTCATGTTCGACAAGTAATTTCTTTTCTTCGCAAAGTTCAGTTAAAGCACTTACTAATGCATCGGGATTAACTTCAGAACCATTCTTAGTTAATAGATTGAAGCTTGTCTCGAGTAAAATCTGATCCGGAATGTAAGTATGACCATTCTGTAATGATGCCTGCTCCATACCATAGACTAATGCTGCTTTTAATCGTTCAGGATGATTGTTATCTATACCGATATGACGGGCTAATTCATCAGCTTTGTTAAAACCTATACCTTCGATATCCATCACTAATTGATATGGAGATTCTTTTATTACTCTTATCGTATCATCTTTATAAAATTGATATATTTTCATTGCAAGCTGAGGACCAAAGCCCCAATCATTTAATTGAATCATTACTTTCTCAATCGCCTGATTTTCATTGATTGTATTGTAAATTAAATCTTTTTTATCTTGTGATAATTTCGGAATCTGATCCAGACTACTTTTATCATCCAATATTATGTTCAGTGCGTCTTCGCCAAGTATTTCAACAATTGTACGTGCTGTTTTTTTGCCGACACCTTTAAATAGGTCACTAGAAAGATAATGAATGATACCGTCTTTAGATTGAGGTAAATCCTTCTCAAATTTCTCTGCCTGTAATTGTTTCCCGTACTTAGCGTGTAACATAATCTTTCCGGTAAATGTATAAGTGTCACCTTCTGCAATTTGAGGTAGGAAACCTGTAACCGTCACTTCATCATCAAAATCTTCATTTGTATCGATTACCTCGGCTTTTAATACCGTATAAAAGTTATCGTTATTCTGAAAAAGTATACGGATAATAGTGCCTTTAACATAAGATTGATCAAATAAAGTGGCGTTCTCCAAGTTTATTCCTCCTTCATTGCTTTAAATGTTTTCAGTGCATGACCAGCGAGCAGATGATCAGGCTGAATGTCAATAACACGCTCGAATTCAACTATAGCTGCATCAATATTTTCTGTCATCATATAATCTGCAAGTGCCTTATTATAAATCGCATCTGTATGATCTGGATTATCACTTAATACACGCGCTAAAGTCTTTGATGCTTCTTCAAACATATTCATCTGACACATCACAAGACCATATTGGAATGTTATCTCAGTGTCATCCGATTTGAGTTCATGTGCACGCATTAAAAATGGTAATGCTGACGCGAAATCACTTAGATTAACAAATGACATACCTAGCATATAGTATGTATCACCGTCTTCCAGTCCATTTTCAATGGCTTTATGATACAGTTTCACTGCTTCTTCAAATCGATCCGCATTGTAATATATATTGGCCAGACCATAGTATGCACCACCATGAGTCGGGTCTACAGTAATGGCTTTTTGAAAGAAACGTTCCGCTTCAATCGGTTGATTTGAATCCAGAAGAATCGTTCCCATATTAATATAATGTGTCACTTCTTCAGGTTCTTCATCAATTGATTCTATTAGTATTTTTAGTGCTTCTTCATATTGTTTTGTTTCAATCAGTTGCATTAAGCGTTCGTCATTCATTAGCGTTCTCCTCTATTATATTCATTGTATTATTATATCAAAAAATAAAAAAGAAGACATTGCTGTCTCCTTTGAAATTTATTGTGTCACCACATATGTTAACTGACCAGAATTTTTAAATACTTCATCAATCGTTGCACCACCTAGACAAACTTCGTCCTGATAGAATACCACTGCCTGACCAGGTGTGATTGCTCTCACGGGTTCCGCAAAAATCACTTTAACCGTATTGTCATCGATACGTTCAACAGTAACCTTTGTATCCTTTTGACGATATCTGAATTTAGCCGTACATTCAAATCCATTAGACAAATCAATATCATTGATAAATGAGACGTCAGATGCAATCAAGTAGTCACTGTATAATGCTTCGTGGTCAAATCCTTGCTCAACATACAATACATTGTCTTTTAAATTTTTACCGACAACAAACCATGGATCGCCATCTCCACCGATACCTAACCCATGACGTTGTCCAATGGTATAGTACATTAATCCTGAGTGTTCTCCCATTTCAATGCCATCTAAAGTCATCATTTTACCGTTTTGTGCAGGAAGATAACCGCTTAAAAACGTTTTGAAGTTACGTTCTCCAATAAAACAGATACCTGTAGAATCTTTCTTTTTAGCAGTTGCTAAGTCATTGTTTATAGCGATTTCACGTACTTCTGGTTTTTGCAGATGCCCTAAAGGAAACATGACATGTTGTAACTGATCTTGTGATAACTGGTTTAAGAAGTATGTTTGGTCCTTGTTATTATCAACACCACGTAACATTTCAACTGTTCCGTCATCATTACGACGAATTTGAGCATAATGCCCTGTAGCGACAAAATCCGCACCTAACGCTAATGCATGATCTAGAAATGCCTTAAACTTAATCTCTTTATTACACATTACATCCGGATTTGGCGTTCTGCCTTTTTTATATTCATCAAGAAAGTATGTAAAAACTTTATCCCAGTATTCTTTTTCGAAATTTACTGCATAATAAGGGATGCCGATTTGATTACAAACACGGATAACATCTTCATAATCCTCTGTTGCAGTACATACACCAAATTCATCAGTATCATCCCAGTTTTTCATAAAGATACCGATAACGTCATAGCCTTGTTCTTTTAGTAATAATGCAGTTACTGAGCTATCAACGCCACCACTCATTCCAACTACTACTTTAGTTTTTTCATTTGTCATTCTTATCTACTCATTTCTATTCATTTCATAAATTTTTTTAATTTGTAATGCAATATAATCAATATCTTCTTCTGTCATTTGATGTGAAAAACTAAAACGTATCGACTGTTTTGTATGTGGATGTTCACCAAACATTGCAGTAAGTACATGACTCGGTTCTATACTACCAGCAGTACATGCAGAACCACTTGATACATACACGCCATTCATATCAAGGATTGTAAGCATTTTCTCAACATCGCTGAATGGAAAATATAGATTAGTGATGTGAGGTAAAGATGCATTTATATCACCATTCAATTCAAATGGAATATCGTAAGACTGAAGTGCGTTAATAAAATGTTGTTTCAATTGTATCAATTTTAAACTTGATTGTTCAATATTATCTGTAGCCATTTCTAATGCTTTTGCCATACCGCTGATATATGCGATATTTTCTGTACCCGCACGACGTTTAGTCTCCTGTGCGCCTCCAAGCTGCTGAAATTGTAATGGCGTCTTATCTTTCACATATAGTAAACCCACACCTTTTGGGCCATAGAACTTATGTGCAGTAAGGGTAAATAAATCTACGTTTAGTGACTTTAAATCGATCGGCATATGACCAATCGTCTGAACGCCATCAGTATGAAATATTGCCTGATGCTCTTTTAATAGTTCAGCCATTTCGTCAACTGATTGAACAGTACCGACTTCGTTGTTTCCAAACATAATAGAAACTAATATCGTATCTTCACGAAGTGCATCTTTCAATTTATCAACTGCTACAAAGCCTTGTGCATCCACTGGTAAATATGTGACTTCATACCCTTCTTTTTCAAGTTGCTCAAAGACGTGTAATACAGAGTGATGCTCAATAGAAGAGGTAATCAAATGTTTACCTTTATGCTGATTCTGGTATGCAATACCTTTAATCGCCAGATTATTCGATTCAGTGGCACCACTAGTAAAGACAATTTCTCTTGGTGATGCGTTCAATATTTTTGCAATTTTCATGCGTGACTGATCTAAAATTCTACGACCATCACGTCCGATATGATGTATTGACGAAGCATTACCAAAGTGATCAGTTAATACTTCAGTTATTTCAGATACAACTTCCGGCGCAACATTAGTAGTTGCTGCATAGTCTGCATATACCTTCATGATTTATGAACATCCTTTCAATTTTTTCAATAACTTATCTTAACACCCTTTAAGAAAAAAAACTATCTAATTAACTTAATTGTAAAAATTGTAAAGATTCTCATTTTGAAAAATACTTTAACGATTTTCTACTATATATAAATAGGAGGAGATTTCATTTGGAACGAATCATATTAGAAATTCTAAATAGCCGTGATGTTGACTTTGACCAATCAAAAAAACTAGAAAAGTTACGATTAGGTAATGATGGAGAACAAAACGTTCGAGGAATCATAGCACAATTTGAAGAATTCGACGCAATACATGATATTTTGTTTGAAGTTGATGGTAGTTATTTTCAAATAGACCATCTGATTATATCGGGTAATCATTTGATTATTTTTGATGCTAAATATTATAGTACCGACGTTTACATCAAGAATGGTGAATGGTATTTAGATGATTTAAAAATAAAGAATCCTTTGACGAGTTTGAATAATACCGTAAATCAGCATTTGAAAAAGTTACTCTATTATCATGGCATGCAATTAAAAATTTATGGCTATATAATATGGTGTAATGAAAATGCCTATATATATGGTTTGGAGAAAAAGTTACCGATTATTCAATTGAATCGATTGGAGGAATGTCTTCAAAAATTATCGCGACATCGCGTATCAATGTATACTACTGCCGATATTTTCGAACTACGTTCGCGATATAACCCTTTCCTGAAACACTATCCTGAGAAATTAGATACTTTGAAGAAAGGTTTGAATTGTCCTAAATGTTTCAGTCTACTCGGAGAACGCAGTCGAAAGAAATATATTTGTCGCAGTTGTGGAGAATCATATCATTTAGCAGACATAGTATTCAAAAATTTACAGTATTATTGTCTGGTGAAGGGAGATAATGAAATAGATATTTATGATTTTTATAAATTTATAGATAAGCCTATTTCAGTTCGTACTTTAAATGATTATCTTAAGAAATGGATAGTAATGAATAATTTAAAATACTTAAAACAACGTTACTATTATTTATTAGATAGTTTATTCGTTACAAAATAGAATAATATATATATTTATTTCGATAAAATTTTTATTTATGGCCCTATCAGAATTTTTATAACTACGATTCCGCTATTACTCATTACCTTTAGCGGTATCGGAACTTTTTGTACTACGATTCCGCTATTACTCATTACCTTTAGCGGTATCGGAACTTTTTGTGCTACGATTCCGCTATTACTCATTACCTTTAGCGGTATCGGAACTTTTTTTGCTACGATTCCGCTATTACTCATTATCTTTAGCGGTATCGGAACTATCATTACTACGATTCCGCTAAAATTTCATCCACTATCAACAAGCATATAATTATCATAATTACTGATCTAAGTGCTAAACTATCGGTACTAAATTAAAAGGAGTTAATTATATGTCTAATCTCAATATTCCTATTTCTATTTTGAATTTAGCGCCAGTACGAAAAGGAGATACGAACAAGGATGCAATCGATCAGGTGGTATCACTGGCTCAACTGGCTGAAGAACTAGGTTATAACCGCTACTGGATTGCTGAGCACCATAATACACCGAGCCTTGTGAGTTCAGCAACAGTAGTACTTATTAATCATGTCCTTCAACATACAAAATCAATACAGGTTGGTTCAGGTGGAATCATGTTACCTAACCATGCACCACTCGTTGTAGCAGAACAATTTGGTACGATGGCAACAATTTATCCTGATCGATTGAATCTTGGATTAGGTCGTGCACCTGGTACGGATATGATGACTGCGAGTGCTCTACGTCGCGACCGTCATGATAGTGTATATACTTTTCCTGAAGAAATTCAGGAATTGTTAAAGTATTTTGGACCTGAAGAAAAACAAGGATTTGTAAAAGCTTATCCTGGTGCTGACACAAATGTACCGATATTTGTACTTGGTTCTTCAACTGATTCAGCACATCTTGCAGCACGTCTCGGTTTACCTTATGCGTTTGCCGGACACTTTGCACCGGAACAGATGAAAGAAGCGATCGCAATTTATCGCAATCTTTTCCAGAAGTCTGAATATCTGGACAAACCTTATGTTATGGTCGGTACGAATGTGATTATCGGTGAAACTGATGAAGAAGCTGATTATCTGGCGACTTCCACTCATCAATTTTTCTTAAGTGTAATCCGAAATGCAAGACAACCGCTTCAACCACCAGTAGAAGATATGGATGCGATTTGGAGTCCACAAGAAAAACAAATGGCATTGTCTCGTACTCAAACTGGTTTTGTAGGTTCTAAAGAAACTGTAAAACAAAAATTACAAGCTTTTCAAAATGAATTCAATGTCGATGAATTTATTGTGGTTAGTTATATCTATGATCTTGAAAAACAACATCAAAGTTTCAGATGGTTAAAAGAAATTACAGAAGAAAAATAGTTATCGCATCTGCGATAACTATTTTTTTGATTATCCCTATATGTAGAACATGTAACCTTCGATAATATCCTCTTCTTTATAGTTCATTAAATCTTCCAAAGTCGTTTCATCCAGCACTTTTTTTACAGCATCGCGAATATCAATCCACAATTGCTTTTGAGCTGGTGGTTCATCTTCAATACCTTCTACTGGTGTAATTGGGCCTTCAAGTAATCGGATAATATCTGCTGCTGTCACTTCTTTAGGGGCTTTCATTAACATGTAACCACCTTTTGCACCTCTTACGCTTTTAATGAGACCAGCATTTCTTAACGGTCCTACAAGTTGTTCTAAATACAGATCACTGAGATTATTTTCTTCTGCGATAATTTTTAATGATACAGGTTTCGTCTGATATCGTTTAGCAAGGGATATCATCAAAGTTAAACCGTATCTACCTTTAGTTGAAATCTTCATAATTATTACGCCCCTTTTCAATAAATCAATTTTATCACATTTTGACTTAAAATAAGGTACACTTTTATTAAAGGAGTGAATAATATATTGGAACCTTTAGCATATAGAATGCGTCCTTCTTCTATTGATGAAGTCATTGGACAGCAGCATCTTGTTGGTGAACAAGGAATTATTCGTAGAATGGTCAATGCTAAAAGACTTTCTTCAATGATTCTTTACGGACCTCCTGGTGTCGGTAAAACAAGTATTGCCAAAGCAATTGCAGGCAGTACGGCAGTGAAATTCAGACAATTAAACGCAGTAACCAATACAAAAAAAGATATGCAAATGATTGCAGAAGAAGCTAAAATGAGTGGACAAGTTATCCTCCTTTTAGATGAAATTCATCGACTAGATAAAGGGAAACAGGATTTTCTATTGCCTCATCTTGAAAATGGTCAAATTATATTAATCGGTGCAACAACGAGTAATCCATATCATGCAATCAATCCTGCAATCAGATCAAGAACACAAATATTTGAGCTTTATCCTTTAACAGAAGCCGACATTAAAACAGCACTACTTCGAGCGATAAACGATAAGGAAAAAGGTTATGGTAATGATGATATCGAAATTGATGAAGCAGCAATCAATCATTTCGTGCAAAGTGCTCAAGGGGATATTAGAACGAGCTTAAATGCATTAGAGCTGGCAATCCTTTCAGCTGAAACTAAAAATCCAATAAAAATCACATTAAAAGATGCGAAGGATTGTTTACAGAAATCCAGCTTTCAATTCGATAAAGACGGTGATATGCACTATGACTTGATGAGTGCGTTCCAAAAATCTATTCGTGGTAGTGATGTAGATGCAGCACTGCATTATCTTGCGCGCCTCATCGAAGGTGGCGATTTACCGACAATAGCCAGACGCTTACTTGTCATCAGTTACGAAGATATCGGACTCGCATCTCCTTCAGCAGGCTCAAGGACGCTTGCTGCGATTGAATCTGCTGAACGACTTGGATTTCCCGAAGCACGCATACCACTTGCGCAAGCTGTCATCGAACTTTGCTTATCACCGAAATCAAACTCTGGCATCTCCGCAATTGACGCTGCTTTATCTGATGTACGAAGCGGCAAAATTGGTGCCATCCCTAAACACTTAAAAGATGCACACTATCAAGGTGCGAAAGATTTAGGGAATGGTGTGGGCTATCAATATCCTCATAGCGTACCATCAGGGTTTATCGCTCAACAATATTTACCGGATACACTAAAGAAAAAGCAATACTATGTACCAAAGAGCACTAGTAAAGCAGAACAACAATTCAAACAAATTTACGATAATATTAAACAACAACAAAACAAGCATTGAGTTAAATCACTCAATGCTTGTTTATTAGTTTGCTACATCTCTTTTATTAAAGATCCATGCTGCGACTACTGTAATAATCAATAATATTACAATGTCATACGTTAAACTAAAACCAAATGATAAATCTTTATCAACAAGTTTCGAAGGATTTGTCGGTAAATATTGTGATAAGTTCCAATTGACCGGCCAGAAATATTCTAATAACTTCGTTTTACCTTGTAAGAACAAAATGAGTAAATCTCCGAAAAATAAGAATGCAAAACTTACACCTAAGCTTAGTGCTGTATTTTTAAAGATAACTGATAGCGCATATGCTAAAATCGCAAACGTAATAATAAATATAAAATTTGCAAATAATTGCTGACCAAGTACTTCAAATACATTTATCATTTTCAATCCTTTGTTACTTTGAACCACAAGTTGAGCAGTTGGATTCATTTTTGTCGTAAAGAAAAAGATAATAGCCGACATTAAATAAGTAAAGCCTAAAAATAAAATTGACGCTAAAATTGCAAAAATATATTTAGAGAAAAAGATTTTTAATCTTGATGCAGGTCGAATAAGTAATAATTTAATTGTTCCTTGCTGGTGTTCACGTGACATTAGCCCACTACAAATAATAACAATCATAATTGTTACAAATGATATAAAGCTACCCGTATCTAATAAGTTTTGATAAAAATTATTGATAGCTGGTGGTTTTACATCTTCTTTTAGATAGTACTGCAATTTCGACATACGTTCGCCAAGTGTCATTTCATCAGTAATATCTTTCATAGACTTTTTATCATTTTCTTTTTTCGAAATTTCTGCAAGACGTTTTTCATACTTTACGATATCCTGTTTAACTTCCGTTTTCCAGTTATCTGTATACGTTTTATTATCGTATTTACCACTAAACTGCATGTTCAAAAATACACCAATCAACATAAAGACTAATATAATTCCTAACATGATATATGTGCCAAGGCGATTAAAATACTTATTAAATTCATTTATCACTAACTTAAACAATGCTACCGCCTCCTTCTTTTGTTAATGCCATGAAGCGATCTTCAAGTGAAAGTTTTTCTTTTGTAACACCATAAATATCGACATCAGCTTTTACAAGATCACGTACAAGTTGCGGTACATCTTTTGAGGCAATGTCAATTGCTAGCATGTTATTATTCAATTTAAATGGCACACCTTTTTCATTTAGGAACTTAACTGCCTGATCGATTGGATAGACATCAAAATCATGTTTTACGATATCACTCGCAGTAACAACTGTGTTAACATCTTCAATACGAATCATCTGTCCATTCTTAATTATCCCAAATCTATCACACATGAGTTCCATCTCACTCATTAAATGACTTGATACGATAACTGACATATTTTCTTCTCGGGCAAGCTTTTTAATATAATCACGAATTTCACGTATACCCGCAGGATCTAAACCATTGGTTGGTTCATCCAAAATCAATATTTTTGGCTTATGTAGCAACGCTTGCGCAAGGCCCAGACGTTGTCGCATACCTAATGAATAACGTCCAACTTTTTCTTTAATCCGATTTTCAAGTCCTACTAACTTGACGACACGGTCAATATCTTCTTCTGAAATTCCAACCTGCATTCTTGCAAATTGCTTTAAATTTTCTAAACCTGATAAAAATGGATAAAATTCCGGGTTTTCAACGATTGCACCGATATCTTTCATGACTTCACTACGATTCTTTAATACCGAACGTCCTAAAACTTTAACATCTCCAGAAGTAGGTGTCGTAAGGCCAACAATCATTCGAATAGTAGTTGTTTTACCAGCACCATTCGGACCTAAAAAGCCAAATACTTCACCCTTTTTTACATCAAAGTTTAAATCTTTGATAATGTGCCTTTTGTTAATCGTCTTATTTAAATTGCTAACCTGTAAACTAAATTGATTTTCTTCCATTTTTACACCTCCGTTATATTTATCATACATGATAAATCCAGTCATTTACTTTTTAGCAACAACTTTTAAGGTAAATTTAAGGTTGTATCATACAAAAAGCTGAAGTGAAATCATCATTGATTTTACTTCAGCTTTTTAAGATTAACTATTAAACTATCATCTATCTTTTACACGTGCTACCGGATAATCTTTTAATATATCATTGACAACCCAGCTGGCACAAATCAGCCCAACAACGCTTGGTACGAAAGCATTACTTGATGGCGGCATCTGCGCTTTTCTTACAGGGGCATCTGCATTTCCGACATAAGCTTTTACATCTTCACGAATAACGATTGGACTTTCATCACTAAATACGACAGGAACCCCTTTATGAATACGTTCTTTCTTTAATTTTGTACGGATAACTTTCGCCATTGGATCAGTATGTGTTTTTGAAATATCTACAATTTTAAAGCGTGTCGGGTCTGTTTTATTCGCAGCTCCCATACTTGAAATCATTTTAATATTACGTTTTAAACATTCTTTCATTAAATGAATTTTATACATAATCGTGTCACTTGCATCTACAACATAGTCAATATCATATTTAAATATTTCTTCATATGTTTCATCTGTATAGAACATATGTAGCGGTGTAACTTTGCATTCAGGATTAATGAGTTTAATACGCTCTTCCATTAATGTAACTTTTGACTGACCAACCGTCGTAGTTAATGCGTGAATCTGGCGGTTAACATTTGTAATGTCCACATCATCTTTATCAATCAGAATAATGTGTCCGATATTTGTTCTTGCAAGTGCTTCTGCAGCAAATGATCCAACTCCACCTACTCCTAATATCATAACTGTTTTGTTTTTAAGTGCTTCTAAACCTTCTTTACCATAAGCAAGTTCATTTCTTGAAAATTGATGTTTCATTTCATTTCTCCATTCCATATTGTCAATAAATATATCCTATCATATTAGTAAGCTTTAATCATTACAAAAAAAGACGAGAGACAAAAGTCTCTCGCCTTACGATAGTATCCAAGTGAGCCGTCGTTTTAAGTGTTGATCATTTTGGCCTGCTATAAACAGGTGGGTGTCCCGTTTCTAATTTTGCAAGTCCTCCATGTGAGGCGTGTGCGCTAAAAGAAAACCTATTAGACTCCCGATCAAAAAGTGTTAGGTCAAAATAGAATAAACAAACATCGAACTCTTCAGACACCTATCTTATGACTATATAATATCACATATTTATTTATTTGCAACTATTTCGAATCTTCTTTTTCTTCTTCTGTGTTAGCAGCTTCCTTAATGTTTAATGCAATGTGTAAATCATCTAACTGTGCTGTTGCTACTGCACTTGGAGCTTCTGTAAGAAGATCAGTTGCAGATGCTGTTTTAGGGAAAGCAATAACGTCACGTAAGTTAGAACGTCCTGCAAGTAACATCACCATTCTGTCTAATCCAAGAGCAATACCGCCATGTGGTGGAGCACCATACTTAAATGCATTCATTAAGAAACCAAATTGTTCTTCCGCTTCTTCCTTCGTAAAGCCAAGTGCTTCAAACATTTGTGCCTGAACTTCCTGATCGTGGATACGAATAGATCCTCCACCTAATTCATAACCATTTAATACAACATCATAAGCATTTGCTTCAGCAGCTTCAGGATTTGATTTCAATAATTCTAAATGTTCAGGTTTTGGAGCAGTAAATGGATGGTGTGCCGCAAAGTAACGATCTAACGCTTCGTCATATTCAAATAGTGGCCAATCTGTCACCCATAAGAAATTAAATTTATTCTCATCAATCAATCCTAAATCTTTACCTAATTTGTTACGTAAGTTTGCTAGACTCGCATTTACTACCGATGATTTATCAGCGACAAATAATACTAAATCTCCATTGTCAGCACCAGTAAGTTTAATTAATTCTGCTGTATTAGCTTCATCAAAGAATTTAGCAATTGGCCCGTTTAATCCATCTTCTACAACTTTTACCCAGGCAAGCCCTTTAGCACCGTAAATTTTTGCGAACTCTTGTAATGCATCAATATCTTTTCTTGAATATTTATCAGCAGCGCCTTTTACGACGATTGCTTTTACTGAACCACCGTTTTTCACTGCTTCACTAAATACTTTAAAGTCCATTTTAGAAGCTAAGTCATTTAATGTTTTTAATTTCATATCGAAACGTGTGTCAGGTTTATCAATACCGTAATCACGCATTGCTTCAGCATATGTCATACGCGGGAATGGTGTAGTAATTTCAATCCCTTTCACGTCTTTCATAATACGTGCCAGCATACCTTCGTTCATCGCCATCACATCTTCCTGATCAACGAAACTCATCTCGATATCAATTTGAGTAAATTCGGGTTGACGGTCCGCTCGTAAATCTTCATCACGGAAACATTTAACGATTTGATAGTATTTATCGAATCCACCGATCATCAATAACTGTTTAAAGATTTGCGGTGATTGTGGTAACGCAAAGAATTTACCTTCCTGCACACGTGAAGGTACTAGATAGTCACGTGCGCCTTCTGGTGTTGACTTTGTAAGTACTGGCGTTTCAACTTCATAAAATCCTGACTCATCTAAATAATTACGTACTGCTCTTGTAATTTGATGACGCATCTTAAACGTATTCGCAAGTGGTTCACGACGTAAATCTAAGTAACGATATTTTAAACGGATATCTTCAGAAATATCAGTTTCTGCTTCGATTTGGAATGGTGGTGTCTCAGATTTATTGATAATGTTAACTTCAGCAACCTGAACTTCAATTTTTCCAGTTTTGATTTTTGGATTTACAACTGCTGCATCTCGCTCCGTTACTTTTCCTCTTATTTCAACAACGTACTCAGAACGAATTGTTTCTGCTATTGCTAATGCATCTTGAGAGAAATCTGGATTGAATACAACTTGCACGATACCTTCTCTATCACGTAAATCAATGAAAATTAATCCACCTAAATCTCGTCGTTTTTGTACCCACCCTTTTAATATTACTTCTTGTCCAATATATTCTTCTGTAACTAATCCACAGTATGTTGTTCTTTTCTCCATGTTATTTTTCTCCTTTTATAAATGATGCTAGTTTTTCAATCTCAATTTCGGTGCTTTCACCAGTTTCCATCGATTTCACATTTATTTTACCGCTTTCAAGTTCATTAGAACCAAGCACAATCGTATTTTTGGCATGAATTCGATCTGCTTGTTTCATTTGTCCTTTCATTTTACGGTTTAAATAGTCGATATCAGCTTTAATACCGTTGTTACGTAAATCTGCTAAAATCTTAATTCCGGCATCCACTGTTTCAGGCATTGTAACGATATATAAGTCGATTGCTTCTTCAATTTCAAGCTCGATACCTTCTGCTTCGATTGCAAGTAACAGACGTTCAATACTGAGAGCAAATCCAATACCCGTCTCTTTCGGACCGTCTAGCATTTCTAATAATCCATTATAGCGGCCACCGCCACATAATGTCGTAATTGCACCAAATCCTTCAGCATCACTCATTACTTCAAATGCAGTATGGGTATAGTAGTCTAAGCCACGCACTAAATTTGCATCCTCTACATAAGGTATTTCTAAAATATCTAAATAACGTTTAACTTCGTTATAGTAATTTATAGAATAATCATTTAAGAATTCCGTTATTTTTGGTGCATTTTTAACTGATGGTTGATCTCGGTCAACTTTACAATCAAGAATACGCATTGGATTTGTGTGTAATCGATTTTTACAATCATTACAGAAGTGCTCGATATGTGGTTCAAAATGCTTAACTAATGCTTCTTTATAGATGTTACGGCTTTCCAGATCACCAATTGAATTTAATACAATTTTAATATGTTGTAAGCCAAATGATTTATAGATCGAATACACCATATGGATGACTTCAGCATCCAAAGCAGGATTTTCTGCTCCTATTGCTTCTACACCGAACTGAACAAATTGACGATAACGTCCCTTTTGTTTACGTTCATAACGGAACATCGGACCATTATAATATAATTTAATTGGTTGATTCGCATCACCATTCATCTTGTTCTCAATATAACTTCTAACTACAGCTGCTGTACCTTCAGGACGCAGTGTGATACTTCTATCACCTTTATCTTTGAATGTATACATCTCTTTTTGTACGATGTCTGTTGTATCACCAACACCTCTCGCAAATAAATCTGTCGATTCAAATATTGGTGTACGAATTTCCTTATAATTAAATGATGCAGCAATTGCATGTAATCTATCTTCAATATATCGCCACTTCGGAGTTTCTGTCGGTAAAATATCCTGTGTTCCTCTTGGTATATTAATCATAAATTTTCCTCCTAAAAAAATAAGTCCCTTATGCATTATAAATAATGCATAAGGGACGTAAAATTTTCCGTGTTGCCACCCTAATTGGTACAAAGTACCCACTCTAGTACATTTAACGCATGTAAAACGGTGATACTTTCATATCACAACCTCATCTATTGTTACATCTTATAAGAATTTATCATCTAATTTCAGCAGCATAGATGTCTCTATTCAATAAATTTCCTATAAATGATAGACTAAAACGGTATTTGTTAAGTTTGAATAGGTTTATATTACTAAGTTAATCTGCTAAAGTCAAGTTAATATAAAAAGTAATTACGCAGACCATCAACAATACTTGTCGTAATAATTTGACGGTACACTTTATCATTCATCAATTTTTCATCGGTAGGATTACTGATATAGCCCAGTTCTAATAAAACTGCAGGTGTCTTCGTTTGACGTATCACCTGGAAGTTTTCCTGGCGAACACCACGATCAGATAACAGTGCTTTTTGTTTAATCGCCATATGCAATGTGTCGGCAAGCACCTTTTGATTATCATGATGATAATATACGGTTAAACCATGTGGACTAGATGCTTCTAAAGCATCTGCATGAATGCTGATAAATACATCTGCAGCACCTTTTCTATTTTTTAGCTTGATATATTCATCACTGTTTCTTGTCATCAAAACAGTAGCACCTTCTTCTTCTAACTTCTGTTTCAGCATTAAACTTGTCTTCAGAGTAATCACTTTCTCTATCGTACCGTCTTTACTTGAAGCACCTTGATCATTTCCACCATGACCAGGATCAATCATGATGACTTTATCTTTAAATGGATTAGTGCCAGCAATCTTATCTTTTTTTATATTAAGATTTGTGTGCCATCCTGCAATCCATCCCTTTTTCTCTCCATTATCAACGTAATACCATTTCCCGGTATGTTTTATAATGTCAAAATGGTCACCCTTTTTAACATCAAAAATAATAGGATAAAACGCTTGTGGTCCAGTGCGAAGGGCGCCATCTTCAATCATCGCCAATGTTGTCGGTTTATTAGTCTGCTTCGTAAACAACCAAAATAATAAGACAATCAATAATATTGTGACAAAAGCTAAAATCAGTAGTCTTAAAACTCTTGAACGTTGGATAGGTCTTAAATCAATCTTCTTCATTGTATCTTCCCCTCAACGCTCTCAAAAATAATCGTTACAGGACCATCATTAATTAAAGATATCTCCAACATTTCTCCAAATACACCAGGAAAAACTTCAAGTTGATGTCCTTTTAATATTTCATTAAATTTTTCATACATCTCTTTCGCTATTTCAGGCGTCTTGGCATCTGTAAAACTTGGACGATTACCTTTTTTGACATTTGCATATAAAGTAAATTGTGATATCGATAAAATCTTGCCACCAACGTCGTTAATTGATAAATTCATCTTTCCATGTTCATCTTCAAAAATACGGGTATTGGCAATTTTCTTTGCAACAGCATTTAAATCTTTTTCTGTCGTATTTTGTCCTATTCCAACCAACAAACAGTAACCTTGATCAATGGATTGAAAATAATCTCCTGCAGTGACAGAAGCTTGTTTTACTTTTTGTAATACTACACGCATGTTTGACACCTCAATTTAATATCCTAGTTACTGTGTATATATCACTCAACTGCTTAATTTTTTCAACAACACGCATCAGTTCACTGACATTCTTCACCATAATACTTATATTTATCTTAGCATTTTTATCGATATCAGCTTTACCAGAAACTTGTGTTAAAGTTGTTTTCGTTGCATTTACGGCTTGTAATACTTCATTTAATAAGCCAAGTCGATCATATGCTGTGATTTCTAAGTCTACTTGATAAGTCTTGTTCTCTGAAGATTTTACCCACTCTACATCTATCAAACGTTCAGTTTCATTTACGACATTTGGACATTCGGTACGATGGACTTTTACCCCATGACCTTTTGTAATATAACCAACGATGTCATCTCCTGGTACAGGGTTACAACATTTTGATAATTTAATCAGCATATTGTCCATGCCTTCAACATAAACACCAGTTTCTGTCTGAATATCACGTTTAACATTTAACGTTTTATTAACTTCCTGTACTTGATTTAACTTTTGTTCCTTTTCTTTGATACGGTGTCTTTCAGTTAATTTATTAACTACTGCTGATGCTGTTAATCCACCAAATCCAACAGCAGCATATACATCATCAATTGATGTGAAATTGTATTTTTCAATCACTACAGCTATATTTTCATCAATCATCACATCATCTATATTGATACGCTGCTCTTTTAACTCTGCTTCAATCATGAACTTTCCTTTTTCTACATTGCTCGAACGGTCCTGTTTCTTAAAGAAACTTTTTATCTTACTTTTAGCGCTAGCTGATTTACAGATTTTCAACCAGTCGCGACTTGGACCATAAGAATGTTTTGAAGTTCTAATCTCAATGATGTCACCCGTTTTAAGCTCATAATCAATCGGAACGATTTTACCGTTTACTTTCGCACCGATCATTTTATTTCCGACTTCACTATGTACTGCATATGCGAAATCAATCGGAACAGCGCCAATAGGCAATTCTACAACATCACTTTCCGGCGTAAATACGTATACTTTATCCGACTGTAGATCATACTTAAGTGATTCCATAAATGCTTCAGCATCCGGTGATGTAGAATCTGTTTCTTCAATTTCTTTCATCCAGCTCATTTTGCTTAAATTTTTCGCTTCATCTGGATTAACTAATGTTTTACCTTCTTTATATGCCCAGTGTGCAGCTACCCCATGTTCTGCTATTTCATGCATTTCATGTGTTCTTATCTGTATTTCTAATGGATCACCATTTGGTCCGACAACTGTAGTATGAAGGGATTGATACATATTTGGTTTTGGCATCGCAATATAATCTTTGAATCTTCCCGGCATCGGTTTCCACAATGTATGAACTAATCCTAATACTGCATAACAATCTTTAATTGAGTCAACTAATACACGAATCGCTAATAAATCAAAAATCTGATCGAATTGTTTCTTTTGTTTAACCATCTTACGATAGATACTATAAATATGTTTAGGACGGCCAGTGATTTCCCCCTGGATGCCCGTAATTCCCATCTCTTTGCGAATATTTTCAATGGCATTTTCTATGTATGCTTCTCGCTCACTGCGTTTCTTCTTCATTAAATGGACGATTCTAAAATATTGTATACTGTCAATATATCTTAGGGAAATATCTTCTAATTCCCATTTAATCGTATTGATCCCAAGACGATGTGCAAGTGGTGCATAAATTTCTAATGTTTCCTTTGCAATGCGTACTTGTTTTTCGTGAGGCATTGCTTTTAATGTACGCATATTATGTAATCTATCAGCGAGTTTAACTAAGATAACACGCACATCTTTTGCGATAGCAATAAACAATTTACGATGGTTTTCTGCCTGCTGTTCTGCTTTTGAACGATATTTCACTTTTTCTAGCTTTGTAACGCCATCTACGATATATGCAACTTCTTCGTTAAACATTGCCTTTAAATCCTCATACGTATATGGTGTATCTTCCACAACATCGTGTAAGAATCCAGCAACAATTGTCGGCCCATCTAATTTCATCTCAGCTAATATACCAGCTACCTGAATAGGATGCATTATGTATGGTAAACCATTTTTTCTAAATTGACCTGTATGAGCTTTTTCGGCAAGTTGATAGCTTTTAACAACGAATTGATAGTCCTCATCAGATAAGTAAGCTTTTGTCATCTCAAGAACATCATCTTTTGTATATGGATATTCATTGTTCATTCTATCACCACCTCTTTTTATAATGTATTAATAATACTATATTATGACTGATTTTTAAATGAAATATAAAAAAGACTGAGTCAATTTAGTGCTACTCAATCTTTTTCGGTAAATTATTATTCCTCTTCATACTCTACCAATGTTAAAACATCGTATCCTTCTAACTTCTGCATACCCTTTAAATATTTTAAATCTATAATAAAGGCAATACCCGCAACAATTCCACCTAATTGCTCAATTAATTTAATCGTTGCTTGTATCGTACCACCTGTTGCCAGTAAATCATCTGTTATTAAAACACGTTGACCCGGTTTAATCGCATCTTTGTGCATCGTTAACACATTACTTCCATATTCAAGTTCATATTCATAACGAATAACTTCCCTTGGCAATTTACCTTCTTTTCTAACAGGTGCAAAGCCAATGTTCATTGCATAAGCGACTGGACATCCAATAATGAATCCACGTGCCTCTGGTCCAACTACGATATCAATCTCTTTTTCACGTGCGAAATTAACGATTTGATCTGTAGCATAGGCATATGCTTCACCATTATCCATCAAAGTAGTTATATCTTTAAAGCTAATTCCTTCTTTTGGCCAGTCTTTCACTTCTGCAATATACTTTTTTAAATCCATCTTTGTGCCTCCACAATATAATTCATTTATTTTTTTAAAATTATTCCATAATTTGTTGTTTTAAACTGTCAAATGTTGAGAACAGGAAAGTCTGTTCTAATTTCAAAGCAGTTAATCTTTTTTTATACGTTTCTGAAGACTGTATTTCAGCTTTTTTAATCGTTTCATTTAAATGATATGTTAATTCAGTTTGATAAATAAAGTTTAAATCTTTGTATACTTCTAACATAAATAGTAAAGTATCAGGTTTCACCTTCAGTAAATCAATAAGATAACCCCCATCTGTCTTTAAATCAATGACTGGCTTCATCTTAAAACATTTAAATAATAATTTGAATTTTTCGATACTTGGCATACCCTCAAAGTAAATTTGATTTTTCTTATGAAAAATTAAATAGATAGTATCTGCATCATTTGTATCAAAAGTTCTTTTGAAACTTTCAAAATCGTGTGGGATATCCCTAAATACTATTTTATCATGCCCAAATACAGATTCGCCATAATAATAGTAATTTTCGTTGATTTTTTGTTGACCTGGATGAATAACATAGGCAACTTGTTCATCCTTTAAAAATGCAAATTTTCTTGGATGTGCATTACGAAAATCAATCATTTTAATATTATCTGATTGCATAGCCTGCACAATCATTTGCGGTGAAACATTGCCATTCCATTCATTGAGTTGAAGTGAACCTGCTAAATTAACAACAGCTCCTGAAGGAAATTCATTAATTAAGTCTCCTTGTTTCCACATTAAACAATTCAAATCAGACATTGTTTTAAACTTTAAATGTGCCGCATTTTGCCCAATTTGTTTAATCTCACTGATTATCTGGTCATATAAACCTATTACCGGTGCTTTAAAATCTGTTCCAAATGGTCGTAGTAATTCAATATCACTAATATTTTTTACTGTAATATCATCCATATCAATAACAGTATCTATATTTAACTGGGAAGTTATCGGTTCACCGTCTAATACGCTTTCCAAATAATGATTGATACTACGTTCTAACTGTTCAATATGATCGATTGGTAGCGTCATACCAGCCGCCATATGATGACCACCAAACTTTGTAATCAATTCTCGTGCCTGGTCGAGACTTTCATACATGGATATCTGTTCAACACTACGTGCTGAACCCTTTGCGTAATCATTCACATAATCTATATTTAAAACGATGGCCGGCAGATTATATTTTTCAACGATTCGACTCGCAACTATACCAAGGACACCCTCATTCCAATTTTCTTTAGCAAGCACTAAAAAACGATTACCGTTACTGATTTTCTCTTCTGCTTCAATCATCGCTTCCTGTGTAATTGTCTCTACAATCGCTTTACGTTCAACATTGAAACTATCAACTTGTTCAGCCATCCATTCTGCTTCCACAGGGTCATCCAGCTGTAAAAGTTCTGCAGCAATTCTTGCGTCGTCCAGACGTCCAACAGCATTTAATCTCGGACCAATAATAAAACCTATTGTCTCTTCATCTATCATTCCTGAGAAACCTGCTTGTTTTAATAGCGCTGCTACGCCAACAGGTGGCGTCTGATTAAGTATTTTAAGGCCTCGCTTTACCATTGCTCTATTTTCTCCGGTCATTGAAACAAGATCGCTGATTGTTCCTATCGCAACAAACGGTAAAAATTGTTCATTTTGTTGTCCAAGAAGTGCATGACTGACTTTATATGCAACCCCCACACCTGCAAGATGTCCAAAAGGATAAGTACCTTCGGGGTGCATCGGATGAATGATTGCAAAAGCATTCGGTAAAGTCTCACCAATTTCATGATGATCAGTAATGATGACATCTATTCCAAGTTCATTGGCAACATCAATTTCATGATGACCTTGAATGCCATTATCGACTGTAATAATTAATTTAACGCCTTCATCTGCTGCCTGACGAAATGCATCTTCATTCGGTCCATATCCTTCAGTAAATCGATTCGGAATATACCAGCCGACTATAGCGCCCATGGATTCTAAAGTTTTGACAAGTACTGTAGTGCTTGTCACACCATCTGCATCATAATCACCATAAACGAGAATCGGTTCACCATTTTCAATTGCTGTTTTTATTCTTACTATTGCATTGTCCATATCAAACATTAAAAACGGATCATGAATGTTCCCTTCAGAAAAAACATCACTAAGCTGTTCGTCTGTAATAATATTTCGTGCATTTAATATTTTTTGATTGATACTAGAAATTTTATATTTTTTAATTAAGTCATCAGGAATTGTATTTTCTATCCTAGACACTTGCCATTTCATTTTCTTCATAACAATCCCCCTACACTCTAGAATTATACATGAAGGCATTCATTTTAGAAAATGAATGCCCCCAAATTAACTCACTTTTTTATCTAGTTTTTTAATCACATCAAAATAAATATTAATAGCAGTAAATATCGATTCTTTATCATATTTCATTTCAGGATGATGTAATCCGTGATTCATATTACATCCAATTCCGAGCATCGTCGTTTTTATTTCAGGTAATGTGTTAGAATACGTATGAAAATCTTCTGCACCAGGCGTTACAATCGTTTCAATATAATCATGCTGCTGTTCACGTAACACTTCTGTTAAGATATTTCTTGCTTCATCACTTACTTCAGCTGCTACTGTATTACTTGTATAATAATATTTTATTGTACAATCATACTGGCCTTTTATCATTTCACAAATGTTATCTATATTTTCTTGTAAAGCAGCCATTTTATCATTGTATTGTGCTCTAACATCAAACACACAATTTACCGTGCCGGGAATCGTATTATGTGTTCCTCCAAGTGTTTCAATCGTCGTCATCTTCACAGAATAAGATCTATCTTTTTCATTGTTCAGCGCCTTTATTTTTTGATTGAGTGTCATTGCAATATCAATGCTATTGATAGATTCCCATGGTCGACCCGCATGACCTTCCGTCGTTGTTATATCTACGTGAAGCGTTGCACTCGCTCCATGCTGAATACTGCTTGAGAATTCATTTCCTTTTAATTCATTTTTTGGTCTGACATGCATACCAAACATAAATTCAACATCATTTAAAATATCATGTTCTAAAACATATTTTGCACCACTTCCAGCTTCTTCAGCCGGCTGGAAGATAAACAATAAGTTATATTTAGGTTGATAATTCGTTAGTTTCAATTTAAACAACAGACCGATCAAAGTTGTCATATGCGCGTCATGACCACACGCATGGATGACTTTCAAACCATCTTCAAAATTATAAGGCAGTGCATCAATGTCACTTCTAAATGCTACTGTCTTATCAATTTCACCTGGTATTTTTATATATAATCCCGTCTTGTTAAATCGATGAACTTCGTATTCATCTCTAAATAACTTTTCTATATATTTTGTTGTTTTCTCTTCATCCCAACTTACTTCAGCTCTTAAATTCAGTTCACGATTAATGTCTAATATCCTATCATGAAAATCTGTGTTATTCATGTTAATCCCCTTTTTATTAAATTGTTTAAATTTATTTATATTATATATTATTATTTATCAATATTATTATTCATTAAATTATTCATACTTCAAATTTTTTTACAGTTAATGCTGCTAATGTTTCTTTATTGATAGTAATACCTAATCCAGGTGCATCACCTAAATCAACAAACGGTATATCATATTTTAAATCACCAATATCTTGACTGAATAATAATGGTCCTGTAAGTTCCGTTGATTTAACATTATTTAATGCCATTGCTGTATGATAACCTGCAGCACTACCAATAGAAGATTCCACCATTGATCCGATTTGACATTCAATGCCTAAACCTTCTGCAAATCGTATTAACTTCACTGCATTATGAATTCCGCCACACTTCATAAGTTTCACATTTAATAAATCAAAATGTGGTGTTTTGAGTCTTGCTAAATCATGGACATCTTTAATCATTTCGTCTGCCATCAGATTTACATTCATATTTTCATATAAATATTTCATGCCTTCAATATCATTATATTTCAATGGTTGTTCAATCCATTTTAATTTCGAATCTTCTATTGATTTCAAAGCTTGTACGATTGCCTTTGGATTTGACCATGCTTGATTGCAGTCTACACGAACGATTGCATCTGTTTCTTTTATATACTCTAATATCTGTTTCAGTTTTAGAATATCATCAAATATATTACCACCAAGCTTAACTTTTATAACCTTATACCCGGATTCGAGTAAAATATCGATATCTTTTTTTGTTGCTTCAATATGTTTCACACTTAATACTTTTGCGTAATCCAGTCTATCAACAGTTTTACCTCCAAGCAGCTGATAAATTGGTAAATTAGCGTGCTTACCTAAAATATCATACAATGCGATATCTATACTTGCCTTCAATGCGGGATTACCTAAAATCATTTCATCGAGCAATAAATGAATACTTTCAATATTTAATGGATTTTCTCCGATAAGCTTAGGCGCTATTATTTCTAGATTAGCATAGATGCCAGCTGCACTTTCCCCGTAACATGCTCATCAGCAACGCCTTCACCATATCCTATAATACCTGTATCCGTATGTATTTCTACGATTACTGAGTGCATGCTATCGTAAGTAGCATAATTAATAATAAAAGGTTCTTTCAAAGGTAGTTGAATATAATGGCCAATAATTTTTGTGATTTTCATAATTCTCCTCCAAATGACTGTTATATTCATCATAATAAAATTTTAATGTAATTTGTGAAATTTATACAAAAAAAAGAAAAATCATGTATAGACATGATTTTTCTTTTTTTATTTAAACATATATCTTTTCATCATTTGCTTTCTTTTCCTCATATACCGTCAAACGTCCGCCGTTTGCTTTAAGTTGACGTTTTTTCAAAATACCCCAAAGTGGAACAGCAATAAAGATTGAACTGAATACCCCGGAAATTAACCCGACAAGTAATGCAAGCGAGAAGTTAAAGATACTAGATGCTCCAAGCAACATCAGTGCAAAAACTACGATAATTACAGTTAGAACAGTGTTGATTGATCGCGTTAATGTTTGTCGAATAGAACTATTAACAATCTCATCAATCTGTTCAGGACGTGTAATCACTTTCATTTTATGCAGGTTCTCACGTACACGGTCAAATGTAACGATTGTATCGTTGATTGAATAACCGATAATTGTCAGTATCGCTGCGATAAAGGTTACATCCACTTCGAATCTGAAGATACTGAAGAAAGCTATAATTAAAAATGCATCATGTAATAAAGAAAGTACTGATGTTAATCCCATTCTCCATTCAAATCGGAATGTTACATAGATGATGATACCGATAGATGCAATGATTACAGATTTAATCGCATTTTTTGCTAATTCTTTACCAATTTCACTTGAAACAGTATTTACATTCGGTTCATGTCCGAATTTCTTATCAAAATCAGATTTTAAATCTCTAATTTGATTTTTAGTCAGCGGATCTTTAAATTGAATAACTGCTGTTTTATTTGTATCAGAATTGACAATAATATTATCAGTTTCTAAATCTAATGATTTCAATGATGTTTTCACATCATCAACTTTTATCACCTGATCGCTCTTCACATCCACACGAGATCCTGATTTAAAGTCGATGCCTAAATTTAATCCCATTATAGCAATGATAATACTTCCTATAATAATAGATGCTAATGATGCAGTAAGCAATGGTTTCGCAAGTTTTACAAAATCAATACGATCCCAGCGTGTCTTCAGATCGTGTACATCGATGCCTTCTGATAGGTGATGACGCTGTTTACTGTTTACTCCGAAGAAACTAAATTTCTTATCAAAGAATCCTGAATTTACAGCAAGACTCAATAATAAACGTGTAAAGAATACTTGTGTAATAAAGATCATTAAGATACCTAGTAACAGCATTGTCGCAAAACCTTTAACACTACTTGTTCCTAAGAAGAATAATACTAAAGCAGCAAGTACTGTCGTTAAGTTGGCATCGAGTATCGTTAAAAATGATGAACTAGATCCTTTTTTAAATGCCTGTTTTACGCTACGCCCAATCTTCAATTCATCTTTAATACGTTCATACATGATGATATTGGCATCAACAGCCATACCTACACCTAACACTAACGCTGCAATACCCGGTAACGTTAGTACACCATGGATCATATTAAATGCTATCATCGTTAACCAAATATAAGCAGATAAAGAGATGACAGCTAATATACCTGGTAGACGGTAATAAAAAATCATAAATAAGAAAATTAATCCTACTCCGACTGCAGATGCTAACATTGTATCATGTAACGCATCTTGACCAAACTGAGCACCAACAGAAGTTGAATAAACTTCTGTAAGTTTAACTGGTAGTGAACCTGAGTTTAATAAGTCAGCAATTTGTTTTGCACGTATTAATCCTTCTTCACCCTGGAATCCACCTGAAATCTCAACATTTTGCGAATTGATTTCCTGTGATACGCCGGCAGCACTCACATATTTCGGTTCTTTTCCAGCCTGTTCACGCTTAGCTTCTTTTTTATAGCTATCTTTACCTTCTTCAAAGTCCATCCAGATAACCATTATATTTGGGTTCTGTTTTGAAATCTTACGTGTAACATCAGCAAATTTTTTCGCTGATTTTAATTTTAAGGTAACAACAGGTGCATTACTATTTTGATCAAATGCTTGTTTAGCACCACCTTGTACTAAATCTTTACCTGAAAGAAGTAATTTATCATTAGCGTCACGAATCGTAAGGTTCGCACTTGTAGATAAAATCTCTCTTGCTTCATTTTGATTTTTAACACCAGCAAGCTGAACACGAATTCTGTCATTATTTTCTATCTGAATTTTTGGTTCTGATACCCCTAAAACATTGACACGCGATTCAAGTGTCTTACTCGTCGCTTTAACGACTTCACTATCGATTTTGTCGTTTTTATCTAGTTTATCTACTTTATAAAGTACTTCAAAACCACCTTGTAAATCTAATCCCAGATTTACTTTCTCCATAATACCTTTTACTGTTACACCCATTGAGCTAAACAAAAGTATTGTTAATAACAGTAATGCTATTAATCTGCTACGTTTTTTCACAGTTCCACCTCAAAACTCAAATTTAAAAACACATTTTACCAATTTAATAAATAATAACATAATCTCAACTTAAAACGATATTAAAGATGTGTAAAATTTGATAAACAATTAAAAATATTTAATTTATTAAGATTTATCTATTTGAATATAAATTTTTATTAATTATTATACACAATACTTTTACTTAGCTTTTTTGATTGCCATCTTATCAAAAGTCATTTCTGTACCTTTGTTATTGACAATGATCGTTACAAAGTTTGCATCAACTGATTTCACAGTTCCTTGTAGCCCACCAATCGTTGCAACTTTGTCGCCTCTTTTTAAGTTTCTAAGCAGTTCCTGTTGTTCTTTCGTTCTTTTTTGCTGTGGTCTGATCATTAAAAAATATGCCACAAATAATAATACGATTAATGGCAATATTTGTACGATAATTGCCTGCATTTCTGGTGTCATAATAGTCCTCCTAGAAGTTTTTTGGATTTTCAACATTTAAACCGTATGCTTCAAAGAATTCTTCCTTGAAATCAAGTAGACGGTCATTACGAATTGCTTCTCTTACCTGTTCCATCATATTCAATAAGAAATGTAAATTATGGATTGTCGTTAAGCGAATTCCAAAAGTCTCATCAGCTTTAATTAAGTGACGAATATATGCTTTCGTATAATTTTTGCAAGTGTAACAATCACAATTTTCATCAAGTGGCGTATAATCACGTTCGTATTTCGCATTCTTTACGACAACACGTCCTTTGCTTGTCATACATGTGCCATTACGTGCAATACGTGTTGGTAAAACACAGTCAAACATATCAATACCACGAATTGCACCTTCAATGAGTGCATCAGGAGATCCAACGCCCATTAAATAACGTGGTTTATCAAATGGCATGAGTGGAGTCGTATGCTCTAACATTCTATACATGATTGGTTTAGGTTCTCCTACAGATAAACCACCTATCGCGTATCCCGGAAAATCTAATGAAACTAAATCTTTAGCAGATTGTGTACGTAAATCCTCATATTCTCCACCCTGAATAATACCGAATAATGCCTGATCATTTGGTCTTTGATGCGCTTCTAAACAGCGTTCAGCCCAACGACTAGTTCTTTCGATACTCGCTTTTACATACTCATACGTAGCAGGCATCGGCGGACATTCATCAAATGCCATCATTATATCTGATCCTAAATCATTTTGAATATGCATTGCTTTTTCAGGACTTAAGAATAATTTAGAACCATTTAAATGGTGTCTGAAATGTACACCTTCTTCTTCAATCTTACGCATATCGCTTAAACTAAATACTTGAAAGCCACCGCTATCTGTTAAGATAGGTCTATCCCAGTTCATAAATTTGTGTAATCCACCCGCTTCGCGAATGATATCACTCCCTGGTCGAAGCCATAAGTGGTATGTATTACTTAGAATAATTTTAGCGTTCATTGCTTTTAATTCTTCCGGACTCATCGTTTTTACTGTTGCTTGCGTTCCAACTGGCATAAACATCGGTGTTTCAAAAGAACCATGTGGTGTATGGACAATACCTAGTCGCGCTCCAGATTGTTTACAAGTTTTTATATGTTCATAAGTTACTGCTGGCATAAATGTTCTCCTTTTAATAAATAAACATTGCATCTCCGAAACTAAAGAAGCGATATTCTTCTTTAACAGCTTCATGATATGCATCTAATATAATTTCTCTTGTTGCTAAACTTGATACTAACATTACAAGTGTTGATTTAGGCAGATGGAAGTTTGTTACCATTGCATCTATCGCCTTAAATTTATAACCAGGATAGATGAAGATATCTGTCCATCCACTTTGTGCTTCAAAGTGACCATTTTCATCTGCAATTGTCTCTAGTGTTCGTGTTGAAGTAGTACCTACAGAGATAATGCGTTTGCCACTCGCTTTTGTACGATTTAACAATTGTGCAGTTTCTGTAGTCATCTCGTAGTATTCACTGTGCATATCATGATCTTCAATCGAATCAACACTTACTGGTCTGAACGTACCTAGACCGACATGCAATGTGATATAAGCAATGTTAACGCCTTTTTCTTCTATTGCTGCTAATAATTCTTTTGTAAAGTGAAGACCAGCCGTAGGTGCTGCAGCAGAGCCAACAGCTTTTGCATACACTGTTTGATAACGATCCTGATCATCAAGTGTTTCCTTTATATAAGGTGGTAGTGGCATTAAACCTAATTCATCTAGTCGTTCCTGTAAAATACCATTATACTTTAGCTGCATGATACGACCGCCCTGCTCAAGCATATCGACACATGTCGCTATAATCTTACCATCCCCAAAAGATACTTCCGTTCCGATTTGAACGCGCTTTGCGGGTTTAATCAAAACTTCCCAGCCATTATCATGTTCAGTAAGCATCAACATTTCTATTTTTGCACCTGTATCACTTTTAACACCAAAAAGACGTGCCGGCATAACTTTCGTATCATTAAGAACAAGCGTATCACCTTCATTTAAATAATCAATTATTGATTTAAAATGTGTATGCGTGATCTCTCCAGTTAATTTGTTTAAAGCAAGTAATCGACTTGCTGTACGATCAAGCAAAGGCGTTTGTGCAATTAATCTTTCTGGTAATTCAAAATCAAATTCATTTACATCCAACTTTATTTCCTCTTTTCATTATCAAACGGAATATTAAAATGTTCATAAGCAAGTGGTGTGGCTACACGCCCACGTTGTGTTCGTTCTAAAAACCCTTTTTGTATTAAATAAGGTTCATAAACATCTTCAAGCGTCATGCGTTCTTCACCGATGGACACTGCTATCGTATCGAGACCAACCGGGCCACCGTTATAACGCTCAATGATAGCCATTAATATTTTATGATCGATATGATCTAATCCATACGCATCAACCTGTAATAAATTCAAGGCATTTGATGTAATATTAAAATCAATATGACCATCATTCTTAACTTGTGCAAAATCACGTACACGACGTAACAAACGATTAGCGATACGTGGTGTCCCACGACTACGCATGGCCAGTTCTGTAACTGATGCATTATCAATTGCCACATCAAACACATCAGCTGTACGACTGACAACTTGAGACAAATCATCAATAGAATAGTAATCGAGTCTTAAATGGACTCCGAAACGGTCACGTAAAGGTGCTGAAAGACTTCCGGCACGCGTTGTCGCACCAATCAAAGTGAATGGTGGTAATTCGATACGTATACTTCTTGCCTCTTCACCTTTACCTACTACGATGTCTAACATAAAGTCTTCCATAGCAGGATATAATACTTCTTCAACTACGCGACTTAAACGATGAATTTCATCGATAAAAAGCACATCACCTGCATTTAAACTTGAAAGAATTGCTGCTAAATCCCCGGGACGCTCTATTGACGGTCCTGAAGTCGTCCTGATATTGACATCAAGTTCATTTGCCACTATTGTAGCAAGCGTTGTCTTACCTAAGCCGGGTGGACCATATAACAGCACATGGTCTAGGGATTCGTTACGCAATTTTGCTGCCTGAATAAATACATCCAGATTATGTTTTATCTTTTCCTGCCCTATATACTGAGAAAGTTTTGTCGGACGCAAACTTAATTCATCTTGCAGTTCCTCTGAGTTTAAAAGTGTATCATCTATAATTCTGTCATCCAATCATTTCAACTCCTTTATGAGACAAGCATTTGAAAGGCACGTTTGACATTTTCATCAACAGTTGCTAGCTGTTCTTGTTTTAACACTTTTTCGACTTTTTGAAGTTCACGTTTCGTATAACCTAATGCTTCTAGCGCCAGTAATGCTTCATCAATGACTTCGGTCTTCTGTTCAGTTATTTCCTTAAATACTTCTGTTTCATCCGTAATAATCAGCTTACCTTTTAAATCAAGTATCATTTGTCGTGCTGTCTTCTTACCGATGCCAGGAAACTTAATTAAATAACTATCATTTTCACTTTCAATCGCATTTTTAATTTCCTTTGGTGAGCTTGATGCTAATATGGCTAAAGCAGACTTTGGACCTATACCCGTCACTTTATTTAAAGATAAAAATAATTGTTTTTCTTCCATTGAATCGAAACCATATAGTGTATGTGCATCTTCACGCACAATCAGCTGCGTAAATAATTTAAAATTTTTATTGATATATTTTTGAAAGCGGTATGGATTTGGTACATGACATTCGTATCCAATACCGTTGACTCCAACAACTAGATGTGTCGGTAAAATCTCATTTAATTGACCTTCTAAATAAGCGTACATCGTACCCTCCTATAAACTCATACCAAGTAACAGCACTTGATTAACATAATCAAGTGTTTCTATCTTTTCAATCAGTTCATTAATCGTTAAATCCATATTCGTAGCATTTAATGAAATTGTAATCGTCGCTTTATCTTTAATTGGAATCGTCTGATGAATTGTTAACACCGAACCATTCTCACTTGCGATAAATTCTAATATACGACTTAACAAACCAACTTTATCATCAACCTGGACCATCATTGTAATGTTACGTTCACGTGTTTTTTCATCTACCGGAAAAATCGTATCTTTATATTTATAAAAAGCACTTCTGGATAAATCGTATGTTTTAACTGCATCAAATATTGATAGCTTTGGATTTTTATCGAGTAAATCTTTAATTAATAATGTTTTCTTTACTGATTCAGGCAATACATCTTCGCGAATTAAATAAAACTTTTTATTTTGATCCGTCATATCTTCACCTGCTACTCTACAAATTCAAACTCACCGCGCATAATTCGAACGATGTCTCCATTTTTACAGCCACGTTCGCGCAATGCATCATCGATACCCATCGTGCGCATTTGGCGAGCGAAACGACGTACAGATGCATCACGCGTGAAGTCTGTCATCTTGAATAAACGTTCGATTGAGTTACCACTCACAACATAAGCACCATCATCTGCACGTGTAATTTCAAAGTGATCTGCAGATTTTTCATGTTTATACATTACACGGTGCACCGCAGTATCTTCTTCATCAATGTCATAATCGACATCTTTCGTTTCATCTAATAAGTCTGCTGCTCGATATAATAACGTATCTATGTTTTGGTAGGTTGCTGCGCTTAATTCAATAATTTCAACTTCATCACCAATTTTTTCTTTGAATTCTGCTAAATATTCATCCGCATTTGGCATATCCATCTTGTTTGCAACGACAATTTGTGGGCGTCGCGCTAATTTTTTATTATAGTTTTCTAACTCTTTATTGATAGTAACGTAGTCTTCATAAGGATCTCTTCCATCAGTACGTCCCATATCAATAATATGAATAATAACGCGTGTACGTTCAACGTGTTTTAAGAATTGATGTCCTAAACCAACACCTTCAGAAGCACCTTCTATTAGACCGGGTAAATCAGCCATTACAAAACTACGATTATCTTTTGTTTGTACAACACCTAAATTAGGTTTAATTGTCGTAAAATGATAAGCACCAATCTTTGGCTTCGCTTTTGAAACAATTGAAAGTAATGTAGATTTTCCAACACTTGGATAACCAACTAAACCAACGTCGGCTAATAATTTAAGTTCTAAAGAAACTTCTAATTCTTCACCTGGTTCGCCATTTTCACAGAAATCTGGTGCAGGGTTACTTGCTGATGCGAAACGTGAATTACCACGTCCACCGCGTCCACCTTTAGCGACTACCGCACTTTGTTCATGTAACACTAAATCTGCAATAATCTCTCCGGTTTCAGCGTTTTTAACAATCGTGCCGGGTGGTACTTTTAGTATTAAATCTTTTGCTCCTCTTCCATGCATGTTGCTCGTCTGACCGTTCTCACCTTTTTCAGCTTTGAACATACGTTGGAAACGGAAATCTAATAATGTACGTAACCCTTCATCTACCTGGAATATAATAGAAGCGCCTTTACCGCCATCTCCCCCGGCAGGACCACCTAACGGTACATACTTTTCACGACGATATGCAACGATACCGTTACCACCGTCACCTGCTTTTAAATTAATCTTGACCTGATCTATAAACATATAAACACCTCTTATTTTCTAATTTCTAATTTGTATTCAATAATTTCGTCATTTGCGATTGTACAACTTAATAATACATTTGACGTGTCTTTAATATTGCCTGTTAATGCGAAAATACATTCAATCTCATCATCAGTTTCAAATAAACTCATTGTAACCAATGATTTAGTATCGACTCTATTTTTGTAATCCATAATACAGGTCTGAATAAACGCTTTTAATATTTCATCATAATTGCCAATTGCACTGGTTAGAAGCTCAATTTCAAACGCCCATTCAAATAAACGTTCATCTAATATAGTATCAACGTAATACTGTATGGATTTGGGACAATTTAATTTTAGGAATTGTTGTTCATCTCTAAACTGTGCAACGATGTTTTTGGATAAACGCTCAGCTTTATCTCGTTGACCTAATGTAAAATAAGCATCTAACAACTGCAATTGGTTCGCTAAATCATGTTTAGTTTTCATATAAGTTTCAACATTATGCATTAAATCACCTGCTCATATTATATCATGGATTAAATAATTGTACGACTGAGGTAAACAAATGAAAAAAGAACTGAGACATGGTTATGTCTCAGTCCCTTATCATCTAATTATTTTGCTTCAGCGTATACTGAAACTTTCTTTTTGTCGCGTCCGAAACGTTCGAATTTAACAACGCCGTCGATTTTAGCGAATAAAGTATCATCGCCACCACGTCCAACGTTTTCACCTGGATAAATTTTAGTACCGCGTTGACGATATAAAATTGAACCACCAGTTACGAATTGACCATCAGCACGTTTAGCACCTAAACGTTTTGATTCAGAGTCACGTCCGTTACGTGTAGAACCTACCCCTTTTTTCGATGCGAAGAATTGTAAGTTTAATTTTAACATGAGTTACACCTCACTTATAGTTTAGTTTAATATATTGTCCGTATTCAGCTTCAATCGTCTGTAATGACACGAGCATTGATTGAATAATGAGCTGTGCTTCTTTATTGTTCAGGTCAACGACCCTTGCAGTAAAGTAACCACCATCATCCGCATAATCAATGTCCGGTCGTTCATCTGTCAAACCAATCACTGCATTCATACTACCAAAGACGATTGCTGAAGCGCCTGCACAAACAAGATCTTGTCCGTGTGGTGCACTATCTGCATGTCCTTCCATAGTAAACTCAGTCACTTGACCTTCATCATTTACTAAGATAGTAACGTTAATCATTACGCGTTAATCGCTTCGATAACTAATTTAGTGTAAGGTTGACGATGACCTTGTTTACGTTTGTAGTTTTTCTTTGGTTTGTATTTGAATACAGTGATTTTTTTACCGCGACCGTGTTTTTCAACTTTCGCTGTAACAGTAGCACCTTCAACTACAGGTGAACCTACTTTAACTGAATCTCCACCAACCATTAATACTTGATCAAACGTGAATGTTGAACCAGCTTCTGCGTCTAATTTCTCAACCCAGATTTCTTGACCTTGCTCAACTTTTAATTGTTTTCCACCAGTTTCAATAATTGCAAACATACTTGCACCTCCTATTTTATTTAAGTCACGCCATCTTCAGGTGGATTGCTCACTTGAAACCTAAAGTTGTGCGGTTGTATGTAGCTTTTGAAACTACTCAACTTCAATATATTATCATTTTAAAAATGCGACGTCAATCATTATTTCATATACTTATCAAGTAATTTCAGGATAAATGGAAAAACGACGAGTATTAAAATGAAGTTGATAAGTAACGACGGTAAAACATGTGTCCACAAAAATAAAAAATAATTGATATGTGCGATTCCAAGAATTGCAAAGACAATGTAATAAAAGTTTTCAAAAAGAAAGATAAATCCCAAGAACAATACAATCATCATCTTTAAATCTTTGTAGAAGACTTTAAATAATTGATCCATAAGAAGTATAGCAATGATAAAACCGAATAGATATATACCATAGATTGTGCCAAAATAAATATCAGAAATGATTCCAAATAACACACCTAGTATCAATGCCACTTTCGGATTTTTATACACCGTTATTATCAACAAATACATAAATAATAAATGTGATTTAAAATAATAATCAACATTAAAAATAGTGACCGGCCAAATTGAGTTGATTAATGAATCAATGTAAAACAACACGAGCGCAATAAGCGGCATAATCACAAGCTGCATTACTCGCCACTTCCTTCTAATAAAATCACTTTAGGACTTTTTTTAGCAACATAAACTTGTGTGAGTTCATTAATATCAGCTTGCGTTTCGACATATGCAATTTGACTCAATCCAAATTCATCATTTTCAACTTTCTTTACTTCTCCAATTAAGATGCCTTTAGGGAATTGACCGCCAAGTCCACTTGTAACTACTTTTGTTCCAAGTTTAACTTTCACATTATTATTTATATCAGATAAGACAAGTAAATTCTTACTTTCATCAAAATGATCAATCATACCAAATATATCTTGACCTTCTTGTTGCAATGTAACACTAATCTTACTAGATTTTATACTAGAAGTGATTAATTCTACTTGTGAAGAATAACTGTTAACTTTCTTGATACGTCCTACTAAGCCTTCAGTTGTAAGCACAGCCATATTTTCACGTATGCCAGATGATTTACCTTTATTGACGATAAAAGTATTCATCCATTGATCCTGATTTCTAGCGATTATCGTAGAAATCACCGGATCATATTCTGAAATACTGTCTGTTTTTAAAGCTTGTCTTAGTTCCTGATTTTCTTTTTCTAGACGATAATTATCAGCTTCAACTTGAGCAAAACCTTTTATCTTTTCTTTCAACTTTTTGTTTTCTTCATTTGCATCCCACATATTAATGAGATTACCGAAATTACCTGTAACAAACATTGCAGGATATGACACGATTCTTTGACCGATGGCAGTTGTGTCACCTACAAAAGATTCAACTGTCGTCGTTTCTCTTTCTCTCAGTGAAAATCCAACCAGAACCATAAATATGATGAGTCCAAAAAGAAAGAAAACTAATTTATTTCTCTTATAAAAATTGGGCAAACTTAACACCTCATTAAAATGACTTTAATATATTATACGATACCATATTTTCGCTTTAACTTGAGTATTTTTTGAACATTTTCATCAATAATTTTCTCATCTATCTTACCCGATTTCACTTGTGATTTAATAAATTCTATCTGGTAGCGAATATCACCAATATCTGAACCAATCAATAAACATGTTTCCCCGGCATTTATTGCATTCATTAGCGCCTGCTCTCGAGAGTAATTTTTAACAACAGCACCCATAGCCAGATCGTCGGTAACTATGACACCTTTATAACCTAATTTTTGTTTGAGTATGTCTGTAACCATAGCTTTACTCATTGAACTTGGGGCGTTTGCATCAATTGATGGGAATAATATGTGGCTGACCATAATCATATCGATATCATCCTTAATCGCTGATTTAAATGGTTGTAACTCACTATCAAATAAACGTTCCTCTGACAAATGACTTACCGGTAAAGATTCATGACTATCAGTAAAAGTATCGCCATGCCCAGGAAAGTGTTTCGCACTTGTAATGACATCCTGATCATTAATGCCTCTATTAAAAGGTATGCCATACTTTATGACGTCCTGATAAGTCGTACCAAAACTACGATCCCCGATTACTTTATTTGCGGGATTACTCCAAATATCTAAAGATGGTGCAAAGTCTACATTAAATCCTAATGCATTTAATTGTCTTCCAATGTATTCACCTTTGTCATATGCAACGCGCGGATCACCACTGCTACGAATTTGAAATGCAGGTTCAATATTCTGAATACCCGTTGGGAAACGATTCACACGTCCACCCTCCTGATCCACCGCTATAAACATTGGAACACCTTTACTTTGGTCGTAAATTGTTTGATTAAGCAGTCTTGTTTGTTCAGCTGACTGGATATTTTGGGCAAATAAAATCACACCTCCAATATTCAGCTGATTATATTCTTCCAATACATTATTATATGTCGTGCCGTGAAAACCTAAAATAAATTGCTGGGCAATCTTTTGTTCTAAAGTCATTTTACTCATTATATACGGCAAGAGCGAAACTTGATTTAGCGGTTTTATAATCGGAGTACTGTAATGTGACTTAAAACTATATTGTTGATTACATGATGATAATAGGAGACAAATAATAGCTAAAAATATGATGCGGATTGGTTTATTAAAATAAAACAAAAAAACAACTCCATCCAGTCAAAATGATTGATGTTACTACATATACCGTATTTATTATAAACAAAATTATTAGAAAAACAAAATAAAGGTCCGGAAATAAATATTATCTCCAAACCCCTTTAGAATTTCTAACCTTTAATAAAAACTTTTATCTTTCATATCAATAGATTGCTGACGTTCACTTAGAGCATGATATAAATCATTTTCTGATTGAAATACAGATACTTTATTTTCACCAAATCGATACATGATAAAGTCACTGCCACGCTGACCAATCAAGTATTCATCATTATAACCCATTCGAGTTAATCCGGACACATCCATAAATTCCTGCTTATCCATAAAATTAAATGCATTCTTCACCTGAGATAACGGAATATTTCTAAACAGCACATTATCTTCTAAAGTATACGTCGATGCATTTTGAACTGGTTCATTTATTGTTTGATTTGCCTCACCATTAAATGGATTAGTAACAAAGATAAAATATATCATAACGCCTATAACTACAAGTAGACTTAATTTAATAAGTCTTCTGATTAACTTAAACATTGTATCCCCTACTTTCTGATACAATTTTAACGTTATTTAGAAAAAGATTCATCAGTCCTGGGATTGATTATAGCACATTACAATAAATTTAATAGCTTCATTATCAATCGTTTCGTAAAACGTATTTACTTCGTAAAATCCTATTCTTTCATATAGTTTAATACCTCTTACATTGAATGAAGCTACCGTTAACCGAAATATATGAACGTCATAAAGTCCATGATAATACTGAAACATAATATTTAATAGCAGTTCACCCATTTTTTTACCGATCCATTTCGGATTTAATGCGAATCCAACATCTAAGATATCATCATCTATAGGATATGTTTCATTGATTCTCGCACTTTCACCATCACAGAAGAAACCAAATATTTCATCATTTTTATAGACAATATAATAATGACCATTCAAAAATGTTTCTATAACATATGGATCTTCTTCTATGTTATAAAATTCATAACCTTTGCCAAAATCCCACCTGCTTATTTCTTCGGCAGCAGTTCGATGCATCGGAATAATGTTATACATACTTACACCTCGATTATTTCACACCGGATTGCAATGCATACATTTTAGCATAAACATCGCCTTTTTCGACTAATATATCATGTGTACCACGTTCGATGATTTTCCCTTTATCCAGAACAATAATTTCATCAGCATGTTTAATGGTAGATAATCGGTGTGCAATAATAAATGTTGTTCGGCCTTCTTTTAACACATCCATTGCTTGCTGAATGACAGATTCTGTTTCTGAATCAATACTAGCAGTCGCTTCATCTAATATTAATATTTTAGGATTGAACGCCAGTGCCCTTGCAAATGATATTAACTGGCGTTGACCACTCGATAGCGTTGAGCCACGTTCTACTACTTCAGTGTCGATTCCATTTTCAAGTGACTGTAACACTCTATATCCACCCACGCGTTCCAGTGCATCAATCGCCATCTCTCGAGTAATTTTAGGATCATTTAAAGTGATGTTTGAAAGAATCGTTCCAGAATAAAGATACGGATCCTGCAAGACAATACCCATAAATTGACGCATCGATTGTTTAGTAACAGACGTTGTATCAATACCATCAATTGTAATACTACCCGTTGTCGGATCATAAAATCTGAAGAGAAGATTCATAATTGAACTTTTACCTGAACCGGTATGACCAACGAGACCAATCGTCTCACCAGGTAAAGCATCAATATTAATATTTCTTAATACAAGTTCGTCAGGTTTATATCCGAATGATACATCTTCAAATTTCACATGGCCAGTACAATGTGTCATGATATTATCTTCCTGCTCTTCTGCTGTTTCATCCATCATTTCAAACACACGATTGCTTGAAACACGTGCCTGCTCTAGAACACTAAGCTGATTAACCATATTGAACATTGGATTAAATAGACGAGTTAAATAATCAACTAATATATACATCATACCAGCAGTAAGTGTTGCTTCATCACTTAAGAATGATTGTCCGAAGATGTAAATCATCACTAAAAAGACGAATGATCGAATCGTACCCATAAGGTTATGACTCGTAAAAGAATCAAGTTGAATAATCTTGCTATAATTCTTTAGATATTCTTCATTCAACTGATTAAATTCCTGCTGAATCTTCTCTTCCTGATTAAATGCTTGAATGATCGTCATACCATTTATTGATTCATTTAACATGGCATTCATATCACTATTACGTTCACGAACGATATTATTATATTTATCGCTGATCTTACGGTAAATTAATAACCAGCCAAATAATAATGGCACTACAATTAACGCAAGCAATCCTACTTTAAAGTTAAAATAAAATATTACTGCAATAATTCCGACGATATTTGTAATACCAGCAATATATGTTGGAAGCATCACTGTGAACAACTCTAATATTGTCTGTGTGTCATTTGTGATACGTGCTACAACTTTTCCAGCTGGTAAATTATCAAAAAACTTAATCGGAAGTTTCTGTATATGACTGAATAAATTTGTACGTAAGTGTTTGATAACATTTGAACCGGCTGTCTGGAAATAGATTGTTTGATAGTAACTTAATATCGCATAGATAATTGCAATGATGAAATATACTGCTAACAATAAAAATATCGGCTGCATATTAATAATACCTTCTGTTGCCGTCTTGATATGGTGATCGATAATATACATCCCGATGACAGGACCAATGAGCTCCATAATGACAGCAAAGAATAATATGATAAAACCTATGAAAAATAAAGTTTTCTCTTTCTTGGCCTCTAAATATAAACGTTTAGTAGTCGACATTTAAGAGACACCTCCCAACTGTTGACGATCGAATTGCGACTTGTACCAGCCATTATTCGCAATCAGTGCTTCATGAGTACCACGCTCGATAATTTTTCCGCGATCTAATACCACAATTAAATCTGCGTGCTGTACAGCTGAAAGTCGATGCGTTGATATAATCGTCGTCTTTCCGCTTCTTGAAGCCTGAATATTTTCTATGATCGCTGTCTCCGTTTTTGCATCTACAGCACTTAATGAATCATCTAATATTAATATATCTGGATTTTTTATCATTGCACGGGCTATAGAAATACGCTGTTTTTGTCCACCTGAAATAGCGATTCCTTTTTCTCCAACGAGCGTTTCTAACCCTTGAGGCAATCTTTCAATATCTTTTGTAAAGTTTGCAAGACGAATTGCTTCTGCAATTTCAGCGTCAGTCGCATCCTCCTTACCAAACTTAATATTTTCTTTTACTGTTCTTGAGAATAATATATTTTCCTGAGAAACATAGCCTATCTTATTACGAACGTCATACTTGGATAAATCTTTCACGCTTAAATTACCAATAGAAATGTTCCCTGCTCCCATCGGATATTCTTTTAAAATCTGCTTGATTAAAGTCGTCTTACCACTTCCCGTTGGACCAACAATACCTAATGTTTCGCCTACCTTTATCTCTATATCAATATCCTTTAAATTTTCTTCTTCACTTGATGGATACTGGAAAGTTACAGCATCAAAGGAAACGTGATGATCCTTTGGAATTGAAGCGTCAATCGGATCTTCCATGACATCTTCAGTATTTAATGTATCCATTACACGGTCTAATGATGCATTACCACGTTGCATAATATTAAATAATAATCCAATTGCAAACATCGGCCACACAAGCATATTTAAATAAACATTGAAGGCAATTAAATCACCGACTGTAATTTCACCTTGATTAACAAGATAACTCCCATAACCGAGACCTATCATAAAACTTAACGATGTAACAATTATCGTAATCGGTTTGAATAGTGCATCTAATTTTTCTACGTGAATAAATTTGTTAACCACATCAGTCGTCATATGTTTAAAATGAATATCTAAATGTTCTTCCTGTGCAAAAGCGCGTGTTACCCTGACGCCTTCTATCGATTCCAATACACTGTCATTCATATCACCGAATGCATCCTGACTCACAGTGTATCGTTCATGAATCATTTTCCCGAGACGTTGTTCAATATATGCTAAAAATGGTAAAGGTATAAGTGCTGCTAACGTTAATTTCCAAGAAATCGCAATAGCCATCATTGCAATAATTGTTACCATATATGTTGTACTATCGATTAATGTCAAAATACCAAAACCAACTGTTTGACGAATCGCACTCAAATCATTTGTTGCCTTGGCCATGAGGTCACCGGTTCTGTTCTTTTCGTAAAAACTCGGACTCATCGTTAAAAACTTTGCCATAATTTTCTTGCGCATAATACTTTCTAGCAATTGTGAACCATTAAACAAAAGATATCGCCATAAGTAATTGATTAAATAACTCAACACTAGCGTTACAGTAAATACGATTAATATCCAGTTAAAAGTATCTTGTGTTAACGTTTTTAAATTGACGTAATCAATCGTTTTTCCAATTAGCCAAGGCGGAATAATCTCTGTAACATTCGCACAAAGGAGTAAGATTACCGCAAAAACATATCTCTTTTTTTCCTGCTTGAAAAACCATCCTAACTTAAATAAAACATCTAACATGTGTCACACTCCTTGTTCACTCATAAAAAAATACACATACTCAAATGATGAGCATGTGCACATTTTTAGAGTGGGATTAACTCCCACAGACAATCAAAAAAATACATAATCATTTCCATATTAATATCGTCGAAAAGATTATAGCGTTATTTTTGATTCGTATGCAGGAGGAAAATATAAAATTGTTGATAAATAAACATACTGTCGTCTAACGTTGTTCATTGTATTTTCCTCCTTTCTTTATTAGTTGTTTTAATCATAAATTAATCTTCTGAAAATTTCAATAGTTCATACAAATAAATTTCGCTTTACGAACAAAATTAACAATAAATTTACAAAATCTAATAATCTGCCTGATAGAATATATCATATTTCTTCCGGTCAACCTGTAACAAACGCTTTAAATCTTTATATAGCTGATCGATATATTCAAAGTAAATATAGCCATAGTCATAACTCCCAAAAAATGGTCCGTAATACACCGGTAAAGCTTTAGGTGCAACATTAGCATTCATTCGTATGGCATTGACCTTAAACATGAGATTCGTCAGATCATCCTCTGCAATCTCAATACTACATGGATTATCCAGGTTATATTTGATATCAAAGTATCCGTGTAACGCGTTAAATTTTCTAAAATAAGAGAATTCAATCATTTCTTCAGTAGATTTATCTTTTAAGTAGATATACATATCCAGACCCATTATAATTGTCCCCTTTCTTTAATACTGACAAAAGTGCCATCTCCGATAATAATATGATCCAGTAAATCAATGCCGACGAGTTCTCCGACACTTACGAGTCTTCGTGTCGCTTCAATATCTTCATAACTCGGTTCTGCACAACCTGATGGATGATTATGAACTGCAATGATATTCGCCGCACTTCTTTTAATGGCTTCTCGAAATATTTCACGCGGATGAACGATGGATGCATTTAATGATCCGATAAAGATTGTATGCTCATGTATGACGTAATTCTTTGTATTTAACATCAATACTATAAAATGCTCCTGAGTAAAATATCGCATGCGTTCCATCAATAAATCTGCTACACATTGAGGTGAGTTAATCTTAATCCTCTGTTCCAGAGAATGTGTATGCATACGCTGTGCCAGTTCTATTACTGCAAGCATTGTTGCTGCTTTTTTGTCACCGATACCTTTAACTTGTGTCAGTTCCTGCAAAGTTAAATATCTCAAATCCTTAATATTATCTACTTGATTCAATAAATTTTCTGAAACTTGGTAAACAGATTCATCGCGTACACCAGTGCCGATAATCAATGATAACAGTTCCTGGTTTGTTAACTTATCGGCACCATAGATCATTAGTCGTTCTCTTGGTTTATCGATATCTAATGGAATATCAATCATCAGACAAATCCTCCAAAGTACAATATTTTGATTTGTTCATATAATAGGAGTACTACAAAAAATGATGTCGTTATAAAAGGGATAAGTGGTACTTTTTTAAGCCCAGTTTTATAACTTAAAAAGATGATACAACTAAGACCTCCTATTAAATATGTTATAAAAAATAACGCTATAAAAAATGGAATGGGCAAGAATAGAAGAAGTATTGAAAATAATTTAATATCTCCATAACCAATACACTTTGAGAGAAAGAAAAATAAATGAAGTAGTATAAAAATTAGTAGTTTAAATAGAAAGACTTCATAGGAAAAATATATTTGATAGATTAACATGTCTTTTAGATTAATCAGCATTAGCGTTATAAATAATAAAATTAGCATTATATTAGGTATTTTTAAATGTTCAGTATCATATATTGATAATGGAATAAGCATGATTGCGATTGTAGCTAATAAATCAATATTGAATTGCTGATTCAAACTTAAATAAACAAGCGCCAAACCAGTTAATATTTCGCAAATTAAATATTTACTAGATAATTTACAATTGCAATATCTGCACCTACCCCTATTCAATAAGAATGAATATACCGGTATTAAATCCATCCATGCAAGATTGTGATGACATTGGTCACACCTTGATTTCCGACACATACAATCCGTTTCATATGTCAGACAAAGCATGAATGAACCAATGCATGATCCTAAAATAAACCAGATGATTATATAAAACTTGTATCCACTTTCTTCTCCTCCTTTAATAAATGTCACGACTAATATAAAACAAAAATAAATTGTTGTAAAAATGCAGCAATTTAATAATTGCATTAAAATTTATACGAATAATAAAATAAATAGCTTCAAAATCAATATTCTGCAGAAAATAATTACAGAATTTTAATTTTGAAGCAAATATTAATACTAGAAAAAATAAGTATATACAATTAAACTTGACAGACAAATTACAGCCCAAATCAAGGAAATCTTCCAGACAAATTTTAACCATTTTGAATACGGAATACCCGCTACTGCAAGTAATCCCATCAAAGAAGCAGATGTCGGGATGATGTTGTTACTGATTGCATCACCATATTGGAAAGCAAGTACAGCAACTTGTCGGTTAATCCCTAGTAAATCACTGATTGGTACCATAATTGGCATAGTAGTCATTGCTTGACCTGATCCAGAAGGAATAAAGAAATTTAATACTAACTGTGTTATGAACATCGCTATGACTGAAAATGCTGTCGGAAGATGATCAATAAAATCAGTCATATAGAATACGATGGTATCGATTATTTTTCCTGACGTTAGAACAACGACAATCGCTTTTGCAAATCCTACGATAATTGCACCGAATAAAATATCTTTCATCCCTTCAAGTAATGCATCAAATGTACCGTTTAAGCCTAACCCTCCGATGAGGCCAGCAACGATTCCCATCAATAAGAAGTTTGCACTCATTTGTGACAAGAACCATTCATATTTAAAAATACCATATACATTAATAATAATCGTTATTGTCAGCAATATTAATATGATCGCATGTCGCTTTCTAAATGAATCAAATTTAGTATTTAAAACATCCTCACTCATTGTACTACGTGCTTCAACATTAATATGATTTAACAAACTTTTTCCTGGATCATTTTTTACTTTTCTTGCATATAACATCACATATGCAATCCCAGATATAAGGACAAGTAAATATACTACTGTTCTAAAACCCCAACCAGAAAATAATTTTACTTCTGCTATCTTCTGTGCGATTCCTACTGTGAAAGGGTTTATCATGCCTCCCAGGAATCCAATCCCTGCACCAAGTGCAATCATACTTGCTCCCACCATCGCATCATAACCAAGCGCTGTAGCAAGTGCGATTCCTATCGGTACAAAAATTATCGTTTCTTCACTCAGCCCAATTGAAAATCCTAATATACTAAAAATAATCATAGTTATTGGAATCAACCATTTACCATTTTTTCCAATTCGGTTCATCAAAGAATTAACACCTGTTGTAATAGCATCTGTGCGATGAATAACACCAAATGCGCCTCCGACGATAAAGATGTAAAAAATAATTTCCGCGCCTTCAATCAATCCTTGTGGAACAGCTCTAAATATCTCGATTGGCTGTGCTGGAGATTGTGCCACTTCATGATATGACCCATTTACGACAATATTTTGTTTATCTACGACTTTTCTATCAAATTCACCTGCAGGTATAATATATGTCAGTACTGCAGCGACACAGACAATCAATAGTAATAAAAAATATGTATGGGGCATTTTCAACTTTTTTTCCATATAAATTCCTCCTTTAGAATACCATTCCCTAATTTTCTGAAATTTCTGCATAAAAAAACAAAGAATCTATAAATAGACGCTTTGTCAAAAATATATTGATTATTTTTTTAATTTATCTTTTACCGCACTGATAAAATATAAACTTCCTGTAACAAGCAGTAAGTCTCCATCGTACGATTTAATAAAATCTGCATAGTCTTTAATTTTAACTTTCTTTTCATGCTCTACATTCTCATATATTGTATCAACCGGTAATGCTTTCGGGAAATCAAATGCTGTCACGTAAAATGTATCGGCAATTGATTCCAGAGCTTTTAGCATCTTGCCGATTGGTTTCCCATCAATTGCTGAGAATAACACATCGATACGTCGATCAGGATAATATGTTTTCATAGTATCTACTAATACATCAATAGATTCTTTGTTATGCGCTCCATCAAGAATAATCGTTGGATTCTCCTGAACAGTCTCAATGCGACCAGTCCATGTAGTGTTTTCAATCGCATCGATCATTTTATTGAAATTAAGCATAATCATTCCACGATCAAACATCTCTAATAATGTCGCAATCGCAAGTGAAGCATTTTCCTGTTGATGCGTACCGATCATCTTCAGCTCGATATTTTCTAGTTCATAGTCTTTATATCTGAACGTAAATTCCTTACCGTTTGAAATACATTGAATATCACGATCCAGCTTTATACCTTTTACGTGCTTTTCTTCGACGACTGAATTTAAATATGCCTTTGCTTCATCGTTTTTGACAGCATAGACGAAAGGCACGCCAGCCTTAATTACACCAGATTTTTCTTTCGCAATATCCAGATAAGAATCTCCGATAATATTAGTATGATCCAAACCGATACTTGTTAAGATGGTCATGATAGGCATGAACACGTTGGTCGAGTCATTCTTAGCGCCAAGACCCGCTTCTACGATTACAAAATCAACCGGATGAACCTGACCAAAATACACAAACATCATCATCGTTATGATTTCAAATTCCGTAGCGACTCCTAAATCAGTTTCGGCGTCAAGCATCTCACTCACCGGTTTTACGATACTTACCAGTTCAACAATTTCATCATTCGTAATCGGCAAACCATTAAGACTGATACGTTCATTGAAAGTTTCTATATAAGGTGATGTAAAAGTTCCTACCGAATAGTTATTTTCAATTAATGCATTCTTTAAATAACTTACGGTTGAACCTTTACCATTTGTACCTACTACATGAATCCCATTAATATTTCTCTCTGGATGATCTAATCGGTCAAGCATCCATTCCATACGTTTAATGCCCGGCTTAATACCAAATTTATAACGTTCATGGATCCAATATAAGCTCTCTAAATAATTCATATGATTACTTCCTGTTCAATTGATTTAATCGTGCTTGAACACTTTCATATTTTTCTGTATAAAGTGCTTGTTTTTCTTTTTCTTCATTTATTATTTTCTCAGGTGCTTTAGATACGAACTTTTCATTACTTAACTTTTTATTTACACGGTCTAACTCTGAAGCCCATTTCTTTAACTCTTTTTCTAATCGTTCAATTTCTTTGTCCATGTCAATTAAACCTTCTAATGGTAAGATAACCAATCCACCTGTTACAGCTGTAGTTATCACTTCTTCAGGCATATCAACTTCAGTACTGATTGTTAATTCACTTGGATTACAGAAACGCTCGATAAAAGGTCTTTCTGTTTCAAGGCGTTCAGTCGTTGCCCGATGATTCGTCTTAATCATCATCGGAATCTGCTTACTCATTGGCGTATTCACTTCATTACGTGTATTTCTCACGGCACGAATGATTTCCATAAGCTGTTCCATAGATTTCTTACTTTCAATATTCGAAAGCTCAGGACGCACTTCCGGCCAGCTCGCTGTAACGATCGAATCACCTTCAACCGGTAAGTTCTGCCAGATGCTTTCTGTAACGAAAGGCATAAACGGATGCATCATTCGCATAATTGAATCTAACGTATATGCTAAAATTGAACGCGTCATTTGTTTTGCTTCTTCATCTTCACCGTTCATCGGTATTTTACTCATTTCAATATACCAGTCACAGAATTCGTCCCAGATGAAATTATATAGTACTCGACCAACTTCACCAAATTCATACTTATCTGCTAAACGTGTTACTTCTTCTATCGTTTCATTTAGACGTGTTAAAATCCATTCATCAGCAAGTGATTTTTTTCCATCTAATTTAATATCGCTCGCTTTAAAATCTTCTCCGATGTTCATAATACTGAATCGAGAAGCATTCCATATTTTATTGATAAAGTTCCATGTTGCTTCAATCTTTTCTGTAGAATAACGTAAATCCTGACCAGGAGTTGATCCCGTTGCTAAGAAGTAGCGTAAGCTATCAGCACCATATTGTTCAATAACATCCATCGGATCTACACCGTTACCTAATGATTTACTCATTTTACGGCCATCTTCGGCACGCACCAGTCCATGAATCAATACTTCATTAAAAGGTTTCGTCTCTGTAAATTCAATCCCCTGGAAGATCATACGAGCAACCCAGAAGAAGATAATATCATATCCTGTAACAAGCACATTTGTCGGATAGAAACGTTTGAAATCTTCTGCATCCACATTTGGCCAGCCAAGCGTAGAGAAAGGCCATAGTGCACTTGAGAACCAAGTATCTAGAACATCTTCATCCTGTGTCCAGTTTTCACTATCCATAGGTGCTTCTTTACCTACGTATAATTCTCCTGTTTCATTGTGATACCATGCAGGAATTTGATGTCCCCACCATAACTGACGTGATATACACCAATCATGGATACCTTCCATCCAGCGATTAAATGTGCCTTCAAAACGTGGCGGAACAAATTCAATTTTTTCATCAGTCTTTTGAAAATCTAATGATTGCTCTGCTAAAGGAGCCATTTTTACGAACCATTGTTTTGAAAGATAAGGTTCTACAATCGCGCCGCTTCTTTCACTATGACCAACCTGATGCATATGTTTCTCAATTTTAATCATCAGACCAGCATCCTGTAAGTCTTGCACAAGCGCCTTACGACATTCAAAGCGGTCCATACCAGCATATTTACCAGCTAATTCGTTCATCGTACCGTCTTCATTCATTACATTGATGCGTTCCAGATTATGACGATTACCGATTTCAAAGTCATTTGGATCATGCGCTGGAGTAACTTTCATTGCACCACTACCAAAATCCATCTCTACATAATCATCACCTAAAATAGGTAACTCACGTTCAACGATTGGCAAGATAACTGTTTTACCGATTACATCTTTATATCGTTCATCTTCTGGATGTACAACAACAGCAGTATCACCTAGTAATGTTTCAGGACGTGTTGTTGCAATTTCAATAAATCCTTCACCTTCTGCATATGGATATTTAATATGATAGAATGCGCCTTCAACTTCCTCATGTATAACTTCGATATCACTTAATGCAGTTCGCGCTGCTGGATCCCAGTTAATAATACGCTCGCCACGGTAAATTAAACCTTTATCATACATTTTAACGAATACTTCTTTAACCGCTTCACTTAATCCTTCATCTAGGGTGAATCGTTCACGAGAATAATCTAGCCCTAAGCCAAGTTTCGCCCATTGGTCACGAATAAAACCTGCATATTCTTCTTTCCAATCCATCGTATGTTCTAAAAATTTTGTACGACCAATATCATGACGTGAAATACCTTCTACACGTAACTTCGCTTCAACTTTGGCTTGTGTCGCAATACCGGCATGATCCATCCCAGGTAAGTATAATGTGTTAAAACCTTGCATGCGTTTTATACGCGTAATAATATCTTGTAAAGTTGTATCCCATGCATGTCCAATATGCAATTTACCAGTAACATTCGGTGGCGGAATCACTATAGTAAATGGCTTCTTATGATCGTCCTCTGTCGCTTTAAATAAACCTTTATCTAACCATTCCTGGTAACGTCCTTGCTCTACTTGTTGTGGATTGTATTTTGTATCCATAGTCATTCCTCCAATATTAATATTCCAAAATTTCCTGCAAAAAAATCCCGTCCTATAACAATAGGACGGGATAACCGTGGTACCACCTAAATTCAGCTTACGCTGCACTCATTTCGATTAACGCTCTCACACGTGTACTTCTACTTAGGTTCAAAGCACATTTTATGTCAGGCTACCTTCGTTAAATTTCAATATGCATTTCCACCAGCCATGCACTCTCTTGGATATCCATCTAACTACTCTTCCTGTAGGAATATTTAGTTAAACATATTGTATAAGATTATCATTTAACTGTCAATCAGCACTGCCTATATCACTATTCAGTCTATGCGTTAAATACCAGGACATCATTGGCGCTACAATTAATAAAATAAGAAAAATCCTAAAAATATGATAGCTTGATATCATCGCAACATTTGCCCCTGTCTCAAGAGCGACCACGATTATCTGTGCCATCCCACCTGGTGCTGCACTTAAGAAAACATCGTTAAAATTATGATCCGTAAAAATATTGATAACGATACTCAAAACAATAGCGCAAATGATAAGCAGTATATTTTGTACAAAAATCCCTATAAACAATCTTTTATTTATCTGACTAGATAAATCATACATTTGCAATCCAATACGTACACCAAACAATAATTGTGCAAAGTTTATCAATGGCATCGGAACAGTAAAATTTAATCCCGTACTTAAATTCCAGATTAAAATGGCAACTGTCGGACCTAACATATCTGGCACAGGAAAATGGATAAGCTTTAAAATATATATACCTGCCGCAATCATCGCAACAATCATAACAATTTGATCAAGCGATACAACTTCAAATAACTGCTTTGCTTTATCAATTTGATAACGTTCATGATTGTCTGAAGTCATACTAGAAATAAACGGTACAATCATAATTACGAACAATAAACGAGACGTTTGTGCAAGTGTTACTACTAAGATGTTGGCATTTTTATTGTCTTCTGCCATTACGATCATTTGATTTAATGCACCTGGAATGGACGCCAGTAAAGCAGTCTCCGTTGTACAATTAACAATGCGTTTAAATAAAAATGAAATAACAACAGCACAAAGAATAATCATTAAACTTAAAAATATGACAGACCAAAAATCATTAGCAATATCTACAAAAATTTCTTTCGTAAAAGATACACCAATTTGCGCGCCAAGAATATATAATCCGATATCACCAAGCCACTTTGGCCACCTATATGTTAAGGCGGTAAATTTCCTGAGCATTATCGTAGCTAAAATCGGACCAAATAACCATGGTAGTATCATACCTATCTGAGCTAATATGAGACTAAAAGTAATACTGATTAAAAATAATAATAAATAACTCATAAAAAACACTTCCATCAAATTTAATACGATAAAATAACATTTGTTACTATTAATATATAGAAGAATAAAAAAAAATACATATAAATTGCTTATAACAAAAAAACAGGACTCATATCGAGTCCTGTCAATTAATTATATTAAGCAGCTAAATCAAAGTTTGTGATTGTTGCAAGATCAAACTTTTTGATTGAAGCTTCTTCAGTTGTAGCATCTTCAGTAGTTTCTACTTCTTCAGTAGTTTCTTCTTCTGTCGTTGCTTTTTCTTCAGTAGTTGTTTCTGTATCTGTTTTGTCTTTATCATCATTATCATTGTTGCAAAGGTTCATTAATAATGGAATTGCAATTAATAATAATAATAATGGAATTAACCATGCCCATGGGCTTTTCTTCTTAGGTTCACGTTCAATGTGATCATGACGTACACGGTCATGTTCTTCAACTACGACCTTATCATGATGTTCACCTTCACGAACTTTACGGCCATCTTTGTAAGTGTCGCCGTCTGCCTGATGCGTAACGCGCGTTTTGTTACGATCAGTTTCTGAATTATAAATTACATCTCTGTCTTGATTATTTCTGTTATTATCGTTTCTATTGTTTGACATGATAACTACCTCCACAAATTGTTTTTATGTAATTGAAAATTAATTACATAAGTAAGATAACCTTAAAAACATAGTTATAAACATTTTTGCTCGAAAAAAATTCAAAAAGTGCCTAAAAACCTTTATTATCAATGCATAACGCGATGCTTTTTTTCATTTTTAATTTGTAGCAGACAGTGTTCGAAAGAAATTTTCAATATATTCAATAAAATATATTGTACTATATTCTTTCAAATTACAATAATAATAAAAAAGGAACAATAATCACATACAATCGATCATTGTTCCTTTTCAAAAATATTTATATTTAAATTTTCGTATTTAATTTTTTATTTTTTGACTTTAGATAAGGACATATCAAATGCATTTAACGTCTTATCAATATCATCGCTACTATGTTGTGTAGACATAAACATCCCCTCAAATTGTGAAGGTGGTAAGAACACGCCATTATTCGCCATTTCCTTGTACATCGCTGCAAATAATTTCAAATCTGATTGAGCAGCAATTTCAAAGTTCGTCACTTTTTCATCGTTCAGGAAGTAACCAATCATACTGCCTGCTCTATTTACAGTAATCGGTACGTTATGTTTATTAAACACCTCATATAATCCTTTTTCTAACTGATCACCTAATTGATTAAAGTGCACATAGCTCTCCTTAGTTAATTGGTTTAAAGTATAATATCCACCTGTCATAGCTAAAGGATTACCGCTTAACGTTCCCGCCTGATAAATACTACCGGCTGGAGCGATGTTCTCCATAATTTCACGTTTACCACCAAAAGCCCCAACAGGCAGTCCTCCACCTATAACTTTTCCAAGACACGTTAAATCAGGTGTCACACCGAAGTATCCTTGTGCACAATTATAATCTACTCTAAAACCTGTCATCACTTCATCAAAGATAAGTAATGCTTCGTATTGTGTCGTAATATCACGTAAACCTTGTAAGAAGCCTTCGACTGGTGGCACGACGCCCATATTCCCTGCAACAGGTTCTACGATAATACAAGCAATATCATCACCATACTTTTCAAATGCAACTTGTACTGCGTCCAGGTCATTATAATGGACTGTAATCGTGTTCTCAGCAGTTCCTTTAGGCACACCTGGTGAGTCAGGTAATCCAAGCGTTGCTACACCAGATCCTGCTTTAATCAATAATGAATCACTATGTCCGTGATAACATCCGATAAACTTTAATATTTTATTTTTTCCGGTATATCCGCGTGCTAAACGAAGTGCAGCGAGGGTTGCTTCTGTCCCACTTGATACCATACGAACCATCTCAACTGACGGCACACGTTCAATCACAAGTTTTGCCATTTCATTTTCCAGTGTTGTAGGTGCACCAAAACTACTACCTTTCAAGATAGCTTTTTGAAGTTCATCCGTAACTTTTTCATCAGCATGACCTAAAATTAACGGTCCCCAGCTTAATACATAATCGATATACTCATTGCCGTCGATATCATATATTTTTGAACCTTTACCGTGATCCATAAATATTGGATCCATATCCACACTTTTAAATGCACGCACTGGACTGTTAACGCCTCCAGGCATTAATTCTATAGCTGACTTGAATGCATCATGTGATTTATTAAAATTCATATTAGTATTCTCCTTTATCGATGTAATTACAAATGTCTTTCGCAAAATAAGTAATAATCATATCTGCACCAGCACGTTTCATTGAAAGCATCTGTTCCATTACAACGCGTTCTTCATCTATCCAGCCATTTGCTGCAGCAGCTTTTGTCATTGAATATTCTCCGCTGACATTATATGCAACAATCGGAAGATTACTATTATTACGTACATCACGAATAATATCTAAATAACTTAAAGCTGGTTTAATAATCATCATGTCGCAACCTTCTTTTTCATCACTTTGTAGCTCACGTAGTGCTTCAAGGCGATTTGCCGGATCCATTTGATATGTCTTTCTATCACCATGACTTGGCGCACTCTCAGCTGCATCACGGAATGGACCGTAAAATGCTGACGCATATTTAATACCGTAGCTCATAATCGGAATATTAATAAAGCCAGCTTCATCTAAACCTTTACGAATTTCTGCAACAAATCCATCCATCATATTACTTGGAGCAATAATATCTGCGCCCGCTTTCGCTTGAGAAACTGCTGTTTTAACAAGAAGGGGTAACGTTTCATCATTGATGACGTCATGTGTATGATCATCTAGCACACCACAATGACCATGGTCTGTATATTCACATAAACAAGTATCTGCTAATACGAGTAAATCCGGATATAATGACTTCGCTAAACGTGTTGCCTTCTGAATAACACCATCATCATCAAATGCGCCTGTACCACATTCGTCTTTATGATTCGGGATGCCAAAAAACATAATTGCACGAATTCCTGAATCATATGCATTTTTAATTTCTTCTTCAACAATATTTAAACTCCACTGGTAAATCCCCGGCATTGATGTAATCTCATTTTTTACATCGTCTTTTTCAACGACGAATATTGGATAGATTAAATCTCTCTTCGCAATACTCGTTTCTCTTACCATATTTCGCATATTAATTGAAGAACGTAAACGTCTATGTCTATCAAAATTCATTATAATCCACCTTTTCTCTTGTTTTCTATATTCAATATAGTATCAATCATACTCTTCTTCGTTTCAAACTGACTTACATAATGCTCAATATTTAATTGATTTAATGCACTGCTCGTGACATGGCCAATCGCCATAACAGATATATACTGTTCTAATTTCTGTTTACCAAACGCACTAACACTAGATGGTGACATGAAAGTTATCCAGTCTACCTGCTGTGTTCGCATCAATTGTAATGCTGAATTAATATTTTCATCAATTTTTACAGGTCTGTATAAATCAATTCTATCGACATCCGCCAAAGATTTCAATGCTTCATACATTTTCGGTCTCGCTTCTGTTGAAATAGGTAAACACACTGTACTGTGACAAAATATATTATCCATTTCATCGATGAAACTTTCCTGATTAAATTGAGACGGCATAAATGCTACTTTATGATTGTAATGTTCAATATGTTCTTTTGTTTTTATTCCTATCGCAGCGATATTTTCAAAAGTAACATGAGCATACAGTTTAAAAAAGATTTCTACTGCATTTTTACTCGTAAAAATAAGCCAATCATAGTGGTGACGTGTAGGTTGTACAGGAAGAGGTTCAACACCAATAAACGGTAGGTGAATAATTTCAACGCGCTCATCCTTATACAATTTACTATCTGTCATCAATACAATTGGCTTCATGGTTACCATCCTCTAATTTGATTTTGGCGTATTATTTAAAGTTTCGATAATCTTCTGTGCACCATTTCGTTGCATGGCATCAGCTACTTTCGCACCTAATGCTACAGGGTCAGTACCTGATTCAGTTACTTTATATTTCTCTTTACCGTCAGTAGACATAATCAGACCGGTAAAAGTAATTTCATCATTAGACATTACTGCATGTCCCGCAATCGGTACTTGACAGCTGCCATCCATAAGTTTTAAAAATTCGCGCTCTGCCTGTGTGCATACTTCAGTTTCACTGTTGTGAACGGTAGCAAGTAATGAAAGCGTCTCTAAATCATCAATACGACATTCAATCCCTAAAGCGCCTTGCCCAATAGCTGGAAGCATTGTTTCAGGATCAAGATATTCTGTTACAATATCTTCACCCCAACCCATACGGTTAAGTCCAGCCGCAGCTAATATAATGGCATCAAAGTTTTCAGTTTCAAGCTTTTTAAGTCGTGTATCAATATTTCCACGAATCCATTCTATATTAAGATGTGGGTATAAATTTAAAATTTGAGCGCCACGACGTAAAGACGATGTCCCTACAATTGCACCTTCTTTTAAGTCAGATAACTTAACGTGTCCTTTAGAAATAAATGCATCTCGTGAATCTTCTCTATCTGGAATACAACCTAATGTGAGCCCTTCTGGCAACACACTTGGTACATCTTTTAAAGAATGAATCGCAAAATCAATTTCTTTATTATAAAGCGCAGCTTCAATTTCTTTAACGAACAATCCTTTTCCACCAACTTTAGATAATTGCACATTAACAATCTGGTCGCCTTTAGTCACAATCTCTTTAATTTCTATTTCAACGCCTGGATTCTTTTCTTTAAGTTTAGCGATAAACTGCTTGCTTTGAGTAAGTGCAAGCTGACTTCTTCTAGAACCAACGATAAATTTTTTCATATTAGCCTCCAAATATTAATAGAATAACTGGTGGAATCCTGAAAAACGAGAAATGATTAAATAATTAATGAGTAATAATAAGAATAACACGATATTAAAATCCATCAATCTATGCATCATCAACTTGTTTTTTTGATGTAAATATATATATACGGAATAACCGATAAGTAGTAACAGTGAACCTAACACTTTAGAGTCCGTCCAGATGGATTTCCCTTCAAAAGTAATTCCCCAGTAAATGCCTAATATTAATGAAATCATTAACATAACGCAGCCAATTATCGAGAATATTTGTACAAATCGACTCAAACTTTCTAGATCACTTATTCTGAAAAATTTATGATTAAATTTCTTTTGTTTTAATTGGTGCATTTGTATTAAGTATAACACGGCATGCAAAGCAGCTATTAAAAACATAACATAAGAAACTATTGCAAGTGTAACATGTATCCACAATAGTTCATTCATCATATGTGAAACAGTTGTTCCAGTAGAAAGATTTAAAGGTTGAAACGTATGAATCATCATAAATACGAATCCTATTAAATTCATCAAAAAGATAAAAAACTCTGTTCGAATTACCTTAGATAATATTAATGATATCAAAATTATGAGCCACGTAAAAAAATAGAAACCTTCATTGATCGTTTCTATAGGAATCCGCCCCACTATAAAAATAAACAAGATAATTGAAATTGACTGTAAAACAAATACGCTAAGTAATAATAAATATCCATAACGTTTAAGTCGGGGGGACTTCTCTACAAAGTCAAAGAAATAACAAGCAATACTTATCATGTATAGAATAAGTATTGCTTCATGTAAACGCATTAATAATAATTCATTCATTTTATCACCTAATGTTTAGGACTTAACGTAAAGCTCTCTTCCGTACGATGTACCATCGTTACATTTTGATTTAAACTTTCAACTTCATTTGAAATATTAAAGATATCCTGGAAAAACTGAAGTTCTGCTTCTCTATTTTCAGAACCACTAATTTCTTTTGCCTGTGAAATTGGGTCTTTTAACATTTGATTGATGATACTCTTCATATGTTTAGAAATTACTTTTCTTTCACGATCTGTTAAGTCCGGCATTTTACGATCAATACTTTCCATCGTTGTTTCCTGAATACGTAATGCTTTTTCACGTAATGCAGTAATAACTGGTACAACACCTAGCATATTAATCCAGGCAATAAAATCTTCGACTTGTGTATCTATCATCGTCTCGATGATATTTGCTGCTTTTTGACGCTCAGCTAAATTTGCATCCACTAATCCTTTAAGATCATCAACGTCGTAGTTAAAGATAAGATCAATATCATTCACAGCAGGATCAATGTCACGTGGCACTGCAATATCAATTAATACGATTGAACGATTATTACGCATCTTCATTAAATCATACATCATCGGTTTCGTAATAATAAAATCCTGAGCACTTGTAGAAGAAATAACAATATCATTTTCAATTAATGCACATTGTAATTCATCCATAGATTTTTGACTCCCACCGTATTTATCTGCAAGAGAGATTGCTTTTTCTGCTGTACGATTAATTACGGTAATCTCCGCTGCACCAGAACCTACTAAGTTCTCTAATGCAAGCTCAGCCATTTCTCCGGCACCAATGATTAAGATTTTTTTATTTTCTAACGTGCCTAAGACTTTCTTAGATAATTCAACTGCTGCATACGAAACGGATACTGCTTTTGAAGAAATATCAGTTTCAGCATGTGCTTTCTTTGCAAGCGTAATTGCATCTTTGAATAAACGATTAAAAATCGTACCTGTTGTACCTTCTGTTTGAGCAAGTAAGAAACTATCTCTCATTTGACCTAAAATTTGAGTTTCACCTAGTACAATTGAATCTAGCCCTGTAATTACTTTAAATAGATGGTAAATTGCAGCATGTCCAACTTTTACATCTGTTACTGATTTAACGATGTCTATATCCACATCAAACCATTCAGATAAAAATGATTTTATATAATATCTACCTGTATGCACCTGATCAACGACAGCATAGATTTCTGTTCTATTACATGTGGATAGGATTACACCTTCTAACACTGATTTTTGATTAATAAGTGCACTATGTGCACGTTCAATCGTTTCATCTGAAAATGTAAGTTTCTCCCTCAAACTCACATCAGCTGTTTTGTGATTCACACTCACAACAACGATATGCATGTATTCCGCCCCCAATTTTTTGCCATTACTTCTATACTAACATTTCTTTTATGTTTTATTTACAAAATATAAATATTCGTCACTAAAAATTCACAAATTATTTTAAGTACTTCTCAATTGCATTAAGGATTAAATCATTCTTGGCATTACTTAATGAAGAATAACTAATAAGTGTATCATCTGGATCCATATCCAAATCTTGTTTAATCACCTTAAGATGTTTCTGAACTTTTCCTTTAGGAATTTTATCTTCTTTCGTAGCGATAACGATTGTTGGTATATCATAATGTTTTAAAAAGTCGTACATTAATCTGTCATCTTCACTAGGATTATGACGTATATCAACAAGTTGAATAACTACCGCTAAAGACTCACGGGTCGTAATATATGTCTCAATCATCTTTCCCCAACGTTCACGCTCTGTTTTAGAAACTTTTGCATACCCATATCCAGGTACATCGACAAAGACTAATTGGTCATCAATCTTAAAGAAATTTAATGTTTGTGTCTTACCTGGCTTCGAAGAGATACGTGCCATACTCTTACGGCCAATCATCGTATTTATAAAAGATGATTTACCAACATTCGAACGTCCAGCTAAAGCAACTTCCGGTAAACCTGTATCTGGATACTGTTCAGGTTTTACTGCGCTGATTAATATTTCTACATTATTTGGATTTATATTCATGACTTTCTCCTGTTCTTCATTTACGTCTTACTATTATACACGATTTTTTAATAAATATATGATAATTGTTTTATAAATAGTAAAAAACCCACCATACGGCAGGTTTTATGCTGAAGTTACAATATCATTAATTAATTTATCATCTGCATCATACATTTCTGGCGCAACATCATCTTTTATTGCAGCTTCTGTAATAACAACGCGTTTAACATTTTCTAGTGAAGGAATATCGAACATAACGTCCATCATGGACTCTTCAATAATTGAACGTAATCCACGCGCACCTGTTTTCCTTTCAATTGCTAACTGGCTGATCGCTGTTAAAGCTTCCTCAGTAAACTCTAATTCAACTTCATCTAAAGCAAGCATTTTAGTATATTGCTTAACCAAGGCATTCTTAGGTTGTGTCAAAATACTTTTCAGCGCTTCAACATCAAGTTGTTCAAGGTTAGCGACTACAGGAATACGACCGATAAATTCAGGTATTAACCCATAGCTTTGTAAATCTTCTGGTTTAATTTGTGATAAAAGCGTCGCATCATCAAAATCTTTCTCTTTAATTCCGGTAAATCCAATAACTTTTTCACCAAGACGACGTTTAATCACTTCATCAATACCATCAAACGCGCCACCTAAAATAAATAGAATATTCGTCGTATCAATCTGAATAAATTCCTGGTTTGGGTGTTTTCTACCACCTTGTGGCGGAACACTTGCAACAGTACCTTCTAAAATTTTAAGTAACGCTTGTTGTACACCTTCACCACTTACATCGCGCGTAATCGATGTATTTTCTGATTTACGGGCAATCTTATCGATTTCATCGACATAGATAATCCCTTTTTCAGCACGTTCAATATCAAAATCAGCCGCTTGAATTAAACGGAGCAAAATGTTTTCAACGTCTTCACCTACATAACCCGCTTCAGTTAAACTTGTTGCATCTGCAATTGCAAATGGAACGTTTAATGAACGTGCTAAAGTTTGTGCTAATAACGTTTTACCTGAACCCGTTGGACCAATTAAAGCGATATTACTTTTTTGTAATTCAACCTCTTCTTCATCCATCGGTTTAAAAATACGTTTATAATGATTATATACTGCAACAGACAGCGCTTTTTTCGCTTTTGTCTGACCAATTACATATTCATCTAATAAAGCTAACATTTCATGTGGTTTAGGAATTTCAGTGATTTCTTCATGTTCAATCGTTTTAAGTTCTTCAGCAACGATTTCTGAACATAATTCGATACATTCGTTACAAATGTATACACCACTGCCTGCTACAAGTTTCTTAACCTGATCTTGATCCTTACCACAGAATGAGCATTTTAAGTTCTCTTCTTCATTAAATTTAGACACACTTAACACCCCTATCTTTTAAAGAATATACTAAAGTTTCCTGTTGTTTGCAAACTTTTAATTCGAAAATCATCTGCTTTTTATTTATCTATAATTTAAATTAATCATTATCATAACAAAACCGAACAAACTTAAAAATCAAAAGCGATTTTACGGTTTGTTCGGTTTCTGATTATATTGATAGTTAAACTATATACAATACTACTTATTATTTAGTTTTAGATTCAGAAACTAAAACGTCAATTGCTTTTTGGATACGAAGATCGTCTTTTAAGATTGCTCCATTACCTAATGCAGCTTTAATATCTTCAACTGACATACCGAACTGCTCACTCATTTTTGTAAGTTCTGCATCAACATCTGCATCGCTTACTTCAATATTTTCAGCATTAGCAATCGCAGCTAAAGTTAAGTTCGTTTTAACACGTTGTTCAGCATCAACTTTCATGCTCTCTTTTAATTGCTCTTCAGTTTGACCTGAGAACTGGAAGTATAATTCTAAATTTAAACCTTGTTGTGCAATACGTTGTTCAAATTCTTGCATCATACGATCTAATTCTGTGTTGATCATTGCTTCAGGGATATCTACTTTAGCATTTTCAACTGCTTGCATTACTAAGCTTTCTTTCGTATCGTTTTCAGCTTGTAATTTCTTTTGTTCTTCTAAATCTGCTTTATATTTAGTTTTATAAGCATCAACTGAATCAACTGACTCATCTAATTCTTTAGCCATTTCATCATCTAATTCAGGTACTTCTTTAGATTTAACTTCGTTGATTTTTACTTTAAATACTGCTTCTTTACCAGCTAATTCTTCAGCATGGTATTCTTCAGGGAATGTAACGTTAACGTCTTTTTCGTCGCCAACTTTAGTTCCAACTAATTGCTCTTCGAAACCAGGAATAAATTGACCTGAACCGATTTCTAAATCGTATCCTTCAGCTTTTCCACCTTCGAATGCTTCATCATTAACATAACCATCAAAGTCTAAGTTAACAACATCGCCTTCAGCAACTTCGCCTTCTTCTTTAACAACTAATTCAGCTTTACGTGCTAAATCAGCATTGATTGCTTCATTTAATTCTTCTTCAGTTACTTCAGTCTCAAATTTTTCAACTTCAAGACCTTTGTAATCACCTAATTCAACTTCTGGTTCTACAGTAACTTTAGCAGTAAAGATTAATTCTTTACCTTTTTCCATTTGTTCTACATCAATTTCAGGACGATCTACAGGGTTAATACCTACTTCATCGATTGCGTTAGCATATGCATCCGGTAAGATGATATCTAATGCATCCTGGAATAAAGATTCAACACCGAAACGTTGTTCGAACATTTGACGAGGCATTTTTCCTTTACGGAAACCTGGTACGTTAACTTGTTTAACAACTTTAGCGAATGCTTTATCTAATCCAGCTTTAACTTCCTCTTCAGGAACTGTTACTGTTAATAATCCTTCATTACCTTCTTGTTTTTCCCATTTTGCTGACATGTGTAATTCCTCCACGTTTTTCTAAAATTTTTTCAACTCATTAATTATAGCATATAACAATCTTGCTTCAACATTTTTAGCTGAAATTACAAACTATAATATCATTTTTTATATTTTTTTATCAATGCCATGATAATACTTACATCTATCTATGTATCTAACATGTTTTTATTCATGTATCAGATTATAATTTTCTAGTAAATTAATAGCTTCAATTATATCTTCAAATTGTGTATAAGACAAATCTATCGCACTGTCTTCAATATTAAATAGTCTATTAAACATTGCAATATAAGCATCCACAACAGTTTGAGTAGCGCTATTAAAGAATGTCTGATAGTGAATTGGATGCATTACAGTATTGTGTAACTTCATCGTTTCTACAATAACATCAACGATGTTCGGACTATTGTTCTCATAGTATGCTTTAACTTCTTCAACTACTTCAGACATGAATGATGAATGGACCATCGTGTTTAAATTCGAAACATTGATTCTAGTATCGATATTGAGCTTTGTAAATTTCACTTCACCTTTAAAGTTCGATAATAATAAATACTCTATCATCATACTGCTAATTACAGGATGTATTTCATTATATTCTAATAGCTGAACAAAGCTCATCTGGAATCGAAAATCTTCAGATTCTATCAACTCCATAATCAATTCAAGCTGTTTATTGTAATCATTATCTTTAAAAGTCTGTATAAACTTTAAATGTGCATCATTTCTTTTATTCAACTGATGATTTGCCTCATCATAAAAAGGCATAAGTGACACTACCAGTTTGTGATCAACATCTTCACTACGCAGCCCTTCAATTAACTCAATCACCGTTTTATATTGTTTCAATTTTAATAAACTTTCTATAAAATACGGAACAATTGTTGAATATGCGTAATGTCCTTGATTAAGCAATATACTAGATTCTTCACGTAATTCAAGGAAACTCTCTAACTGATAAAGACAATCCAGTTTTATAAGATGCTCGTCTTCAGTTAACTCGAAATGCTTTTCATAATCATTGAATAAATCATATGCTGTTTCATAATCTGCACGCTTCATTGCTGCTTTTATCTGTTTCATTAAATTTCCTTGCAACTTCGGAAAGATAATAATATCAGACATACTAATGACCTACATTATATATAGATTCTATGATAATACGTGACCATGATTCATATTCATCAACTTGCATTAAAGTATTTTCCGGTTTCCATTCTATCTTTAAAGTATCTGTTTCATTCACATAAACTTCAGACGCTTTAACTTTTAGTTTAAATACTAAACCGATATGTACACGGCCAACTTCATTGTCATCATCGTTAATAAAACCGATTAAATTTAAATTTAGCGGGTTAACATCTTTAACGCCTACTTCTTCTTCTAATTCACGTGCAGCATTATCTAGTAACACCCCTTCAATCTGAGTATCATCTAGCTGATTCATATGACCGCCGATACCAATTGAGCTTAACCCATGAAGACGCGCTTCACCACCACCTGTTAAACGTTCATATACTAATATCTCATCGTTTTCATTTTCTAGGATACAATATGAAATCAATTGCTTATATGAAGGATCCTCTTCCATATCACCGCGACGTTTCACTTCGTATTTAGATAGTGTTTCATAAATTTCTAACGCCTTTTGATTTTCTATAGAAATAAAGCCATTAAAATGATTTTTCTCATGATTAAAGATGGTTTCACGATTCACCACTATTATTTGTTCATCAAATTTATTCATACAATACTCCTTAAATCTGTCTTAGTTAAATTTTAACCAAATTTCTATGCTAACTCAAATATATTTAAGCTTATTATAATGAGATAACAATTCGAAACGATTACTAAACTCACAAATGTTGATTATATCTGAATTCATACAAAGTTGCAAAATTGAGCACAATGACGCGTCATGATAAACTTATTATATTGATGAAAGGAGAAGAATAATGCGTATCCAACAATTTAAACAAGCATTACTTGATAGTTAGAAAATCGTATTCTTCGGAGGAGCTGGCGTATCGACTGAAAGTGGCATACCAGACTTCAGATCTGCTAATGGAATATTTATGCAGGAAACTAATTCAGAATTTTCACCTGAACAAATTATTTCTCATTCATTCTTTAAACGATATCCAAAGCATTACTTTGATTTCCACTTCGACAAACTTGTATATCCAGATGCACAGCCGAACCTTGCACATACTTTCCTTCGAACACTTGAAGATAACGGTAAAGACGTAACTGTCGTCACTCAAAATATCGATGGATTACACCAACTCGCAGGTTCATCAAAAGTACTTGAATTACACGGCACAGTAATCAATAACTCTTGTATTGAATGCAATCAAAATTATTCACTTAATGAATTGACATTAGATGAAACAGGCATTCCAAGATGCCCTAAAGATGGAGGTATTGTAAGACCAGACATCGTTATGTATGAAGAAGCGCTAGATACTAATACGATAGAAAGTGCGATTCAGGCAATCAATTCAGCAGATATGCTGATCGTTGCCGGAACTTCTCTATCAGTTTATCCTGCAGCAGGATTTGTAGATTTGTTTCATGGCAAATATCTCATTGTAATCAATAAAACACCACTGCGATCTGTAAGGGAAGATGCCATCATTTTTGAAGATACTATCAGTAATGTATTTAAAAAAATACAAAAAGAAAACCGCTAAAATGAATTAGCGGTTTTTTAGCGTCCTGGGAGGGATTCGAACCCCCGACCGACGGCTTAGAAGGCCGTTGCTCTATCCAGCTGAGCTACCAGGACTTAATTTTTTAAGACAAGATTAATTATAATCAACTTCTGACTATAAAGTCAATAACATTTGGTAAGGAAATTAATTGATAACCATAATAAATAAAGTATATTTACACATTTATTCTAATTTAACAATAAAAATTAAGATAGCATCACTGTTATCTTAATTTTTATCGTTCAATTGACACTCTAAAAAATTAATATCTCTTTACCAACAATATCATGCTGCTGATTATAGAAAGTTACCATCTTATCACTTTCATCAAAAGTTAGAACAGCGTATGTTTCTTCTTCCTGACTTCTTGACTGTGCAATAGAGCCTGGATTAATACATACTACACCTTCAACTAGTTCAACACGTTTAACATGCAGATGACCATATAAAGCGATTTGACAATCTGCATCACGTGCAACACTGGCTAAACGTTCACGCCCATTACCAACTTGATAAAGATGTCCATGCGTTAAAAATGCATTAATATCTTTTTGCTGTAATTCAAATGTATCATAAAAATCTTTTCCGTAATCACAGTTTCCTTTTATTTTAATATAAGGCTTTAATTCAGCATCATTATAATCAAATTCTGAATCACCAAGATGAATATAGACGTCTGCATCATCATGAATTGATACAATATCGGTTAATATATTTTTCATAGAATGATTATCACTCACAACAACCCACTTCATTATTACGCCTCCTCGATTATGCCAGAATCCAGCATTTTTTGTATTGCTTTACCTCTATGTGAAATCTGTGCCTTTTCTTCTCCAGTCATTTCTGCTGTCGTCTTACCTTTACTTTCTACATAAAATATCGGATCATAACCAAATCCATTTTCCCCTTTAGGTTCATGTAGTAATTCTCCTTCTACTTCACCACGGAAAGTGCGTGTCTCTTTACCTGGAATACTGACTGCAATCACACATACAAATCTTGCCTGACGATTATCTTTATCCTGCATATTTTTAAGCACAAGCTCAAGATTCTTCTCATCAGTCGCATCTTCTCCCGAATAACGTGCTGAATATACGCCAGGTGCATTATCAAGTGCATCAACTTCTAATCCTGAGTCATCACTAATAACAATTTTATTTAACATTTTTGCTCCGTATTCTGACTTTAACGCAGCATTTTCTTCAAATGTTGTTCCCGTTTCTTCTACATCGAAGTTTGGAATCAAACTTTTAATACCTATAACATTATAGTCTTTAAAGATATGTTTAAAATCATTGATTTTTCCTTGATTACCTGTTGCGATTACGATATCTTTCATATATCCTCCAAGTGTATTGATTGTATTTTTAAGCTTTCATCGTTTAACCATTCTTTAGCGATACGGGAAAATTTCTCTGTTGGTCCATTAACATAAAATTCATGATGTGGCGTTTCATTATATTTCGCATGTTCCTGACTAAATGTAAGTAATGCACTTACTTCTCTGGCCGTTTCTAATCCAGATGAAATTACTTTCTTTTCACCTTCAAAATACTTTTCAATATAATCCTGTAATAATGGATAGTGTGTACATCCTAAAATGACTGTATCACTCTTATCATGACGCCAGTCGCGTAAAGTTTTATGGATAACGATATTTGATATTGTAGGATCTTTATATCTTACCTGCTCAACTAAAGGCACAAAATCCGGACAACTTACACCATTGACATCTATTTTAGGATTGATGGATTTAATCTTATCACGATAGGCCTCAGATTTAATGGTACCTTCAGTACCTAATACAAGTACTTGATTGTTTGTTGTCGTCATGATTGCCGTACGTGCGCCTGGTTCTATTACACCGATTACAGGAATTGAGAGCATTTTCTGCAAAGGTTCCAATGCAACAGCAGTTGCAGTATTGCAAGCAATTACGAGCATCTTAATATGTTTCGTTAATAGAAATTCAGCAAGCTGAATTGTAAAATCTTTCACTTGTTCAGGTGGTCTTGGTCCATAAGGACAACGACTGACATCACCTAAATAACAAATTGATTCATTTGGCAGCTGACGCATAATTTCTTTAGCAACTGTCAAACCACCTACGCCAGAATCAATTACACCAATTGGAGCTGACACTACTTTCCACCTTCTTCTGTTGCACTGTACAACTTATGTATTTGTTCCTTAAATATCGGTATTGTATCAATCATACTCTCTTCTACAATCTTCTTCAAAAATTTTTGTCTTTTGATGATAACCGCTTCAATTACTGATTCACCTTTTTCAGTAAGTTGTATACTTACTTTACGTTTATCATCAGTTTGTTTCACACGCTCTGCAAATCCATTGTTACTAAGCGCGTCAACAAGTTCAGAAGTGGATGAAATCGCTAAATTCATGTGTTTTGCAAGTGTTCCGATATTTAAAGGACTTGCTTCTTTAATCCACTGAATTGCAATAAACTGCGTTTCTGTAATTTCATGTTTTTTTAGTTCACTACGGCCTTCATTTTTAATAATTTCAGCTAGCCTTCTTAACTCATATTCTAATGTGACGATCGATTGATCCACTGCGCTACACCTCTATTCACCTTTAAACTTATCATATCAAATAATGTGCAAATAAAAAAAGGTTTTGAGATAGTAGAATCTCAAAACCTTTTATAAGGGCTAAACGCAAGTTCGATAGCCTCTTAGTTAACCTGATGATCCGATCCAAAGAACGATTTGAACATCTGGAATGTTGCTTCACGGTTCATCGCAGCGATTGATGTTGTTAAAGGAATGCCTTTTGGACAACTTCTTACACAGTTTTGTGAGTTACCACATTCTGCTAATCCGCCTTCTTCCATTAATGCATGAATTCTTTCATCTTTATTCATGCTTCCAGTTGGATGTAGGTTGAATAAACGTACTTGTGAAATAGGTTGTGCACCCATAAATTTAGAATTTGCATTCACGTTCGGACATACTTCTAAACATACACCACACGTCATACATTTAGATAATTCATATGCTGTCTGACGTTTCTTCTCTGGCATACGTGGTCCTGGTCCTAAGTCATATGTTCCATCAATTGGAACCCATGCTTTAACACACTTTAAGTTATCGAACATTTTCGTACGATCAACTTGTAGGTCACGAATAACAGGGAATGTTGCCATAGGTGCTAAACGAATTGGTTGCTCTAATGTATCAATAATTGTTGAACAAGATTGACGTGCTTTTCCATTGACTACCATTGAACATGCGCCACAAACTTCTTCAAGACAGTTCATATCCCATGTTACAGGTGTCGTTTTTTCACCACGTTCATTTACTGGGTTTCTTTGAATTTCCATCAACGCAGCAATAACGTTCATATTTGGACGGTAAGGAATCACAAAGGTTTCATCATAAGGCTTAGAATTTTGATCTTTTTGACGTGTAATGATCAGTTTAATCGTTTTTTCTGCCATGATTATTTACCTCCTTTTGACTTCTTAGAGTAGTCACGTACACGTGGTGGGATTAAGCTAACATCAACTGGCTCATAGTAGAATTCAGGTGCTTCTTTAGCGCCTTTAAACTTAGCCATCGTAGTTTTTAACCACTCTTCGTCATTACGTTCAGGGAATTCAGGTTTGTAATGTGCACCACGTGATTCATTACGATTATACGCACCGATTGTCATAACACGTGCTAACACTAACATGTTCCATAATTGACGTGTAAAGAATACTGCCTGGTTGCTCCATAACGCAGTGTCTTCCATATCAATATCATGGTAACGTTCCATTAATTCTACAATTTTCTTATCTGTTTCTAATAATCGGTCATTATGACGTACAACTGTTACGTTAGCTGTCATAATTTCACCAAGTTCTTTATGCAGTTTATATGCATTCTCAGAACCTTTCATATTTAATAAAGCATCGAAACGGCGTTGCTCTTCTTCAACTTTACGCGTATAAATATCATCCGGTAAATCTGTATAAGATTTATCTAGCGCTTTAATATATTTAATAGCATTTGGTCCTGCTACCATACCGCCGTAGATTGCAGATAATAAAGAGTTCGCTCCTAGACGGTTACCACCGTGTTGAGAGTAATCACATTCACCTGCTGCAAATAAACCTGGAATGTTCGTCATCTGATCGTAATCTACCCAGATTCCACCCATTGAATAATGTACCGCAGGGAAAATCTTCATCGGTACTTTACGCGGATCATCACCAGTGAACTTTTCGTAAATTTCGATGATTCCACCTAATTTAACGTCTAATTCATGCGCATCTTTATGACTTAAATCAAGGTATACCATGTTCTCGCCATTGATACCTAATTTTTGGTTCACACACACGTCAAAGATTTCACGCGTTGCGATATCACGAGGTACTAAGTTACCATAGTCAGGATATTTCTCTTCTAAGAAGTACCAAGGTTTACCGTCTTTATATGTCCAGACACGTCCACCTTCTCCACGTGCTGATTCACTCATTAAACGTAATTTATCATCGCCAGGGATTGCTGTCGGGTGAATTTGAATGAATTCACCATTGGCATAGATTGCACCTTGTTGATATACAACAGAAGCTGCAGATCCTGTATTAATCATAGAGTTTGTAGACTTACCAAAGATAATACCAGGGCCACCTGTTGCCATAATCACTGCATCTGAACCAAATGATTTAATTTCAGAAGTCGTTAAGTTTTGAGCAACGATACCACGTGCAGCGCCTTCGTCATCAATAACTGCGCCCAAGAATTCCCATCCTTCATACTTCGTAACTAAACCTTCAACTTCAAATTTACGTACCTGCTCATCTAATGCATATAGTAATTGTTGTCCTGTTGTCGCACCAGCGAATGCTGTACGGTGATATAACGTTCCACCGAAACGACGGAAATCAAGTAATCCTTCTGGTGTTCTGTTGAACATAACACCCATACGGTCTAATAAATGGATGATACCAGGCGCTGCTGCTGTCATCGCTTTAACAGGTGGTTGGTTTGCTAAGAAATCTCCACCATATACTGTATCATCAAAGTGAATTAAAGGTGAGTCACCTTCACCTTTCGTATTTACTGCACCATTAATACCGCCTTGTGCACACACTGAGTGAGAACGTTTAACGGGTACTAATGAGAAAAGATCAACACTTGTACCTGCCTCTGCTGCTTTAATTGTTGCCATTAATCCGGCTAATCCACCGCCGACAACAATAATATTACTTTTTGCCATTATATTGTCACTCCCCTAAATTTCTTATCCTACATAAATGCAAATAACGCGCGTAATCCGATGAAAGTAATGACTAAAAATGCACCTAATGACACATAAGCCATAATTTTTTGTGAACGATCTGACTGTGTAATACCCCAACTTACTGCAAATGACCATAATCCATTTGAGAAGTGGAAGATAACACTTACAATACCGATAACGTATCCGATAACATTAATCGGACTATTGAATAAATCTGCCATCATATCGTAATTAATGTGATGTCCTAATGCTGCCTGAACACGTGTCTGCCAAACGTGAATCGCGATAAAGATAAAAGCGATAATACCTGTAATACGTTGTAACAAGAACATCCAGTTTCTGAATGTCGAATAATGAGTCACATTATTTTTAGAAGTAAATGCGATATACACACCATAGATTGCATGGAATAAAATTGGTAAATAAATAACAAGTGTTTCTAATACAATCTTAAATGGTAAATTCCACATAAAGTCTGAAGCATTATTAAAAGCTTCCGGACTATTTACTGCAAAGTGGTTGATCACTAAGTGCTGGATTAAGAATACACCTAATGGAATCACACCAAGTAAAGAATGTAACCTACGTAATGCAAATGATTTTTCTGAGCTTGCCAAGTGAAGTCCCCCCTACACATCTTTTTAAGTAAATTCACAAATTCAATAATACGCCTGTTCAAACGGTAAATCAAGAAACCGATTACAATTTCGTATAAAAAAAGTTTGTGAAATTTAATTTTCATCATCATTGTACCACTCTTTAACGTGCTGTGGAGCATGAAAATGATTCTCAATTAAGTAATTTCACAAACATTTTAATTTAATATTATTCTTTATTATTCTTTATTATTCACTTTGATGTTCAACTTTTTCCTGTTCTGCATTTAAGGTATTGTGTATTTCAGTTGCTAGTTTAATAGGCACTCCGATTTGATTTATTTCTTCAATGGATGCTTCTTTAATACGACGCACTGAACCGAAATGTTTCATTAGCATTAATTTTCTCTTAGGACCTATACCTTCAATCGCATCTAGTTGTGAAGATAAACCTGTTTTTCTACGTGTGTTTCTATGGAAGGTAATCGCAAATCGATGGACTTCATCCTGAATACGTTGTAGTAAGTAGAAGCTTTGACTCTTTTTATTTAATGGAATGATATCAAAGTCTTCACCGTATAGTAATTCAGCAGTCATATGTTTGTCATTCTTCTTTAAACCTGCAACTGGAATATCCAGATTTAATTCGTTAACAAGCACATCGATAACACTGCTCATATGCCCTTTACCACCATCAACAACGATTAAGTCTGGTAAGGGTAAATTTTCTCTTAGCACGCGTGAATAGCGGCGACGAACGACTTCTCGCATACTTTCATAATCATCTGGTCCTGTTACAGTCTTAATTTTATATTTTCTATAATCTCGTTTACTTGGTTTACCATCAACAAAACACACCATTGCAGCTACTGGATCGACACCTTGAATATTTGAGTTATCAAATGCTTCAATACGGACTGGTGTTTCAATGCCCATTGCATTACCAAGTTCTTCGATCGCTTTTACAGTTCTTTCTTCGTCACGTTCAATGATCTCGAACTTATTTGACAAAGCAATCTTCGCATTTTTAACTGCAAGATCGACCATCTCTTTTTTCTTACCACGCTGAGGTTGAATGACTTTTGTATCTACAACAGACTTAATCATATTTACATCCAGTCCAGTAGGTACATGCACTTCTGCTGGCAATAAATTTTCGGCTAAACCATAAAACTGTCCGATAAAATTGTAAAAATGTGACTTTGAATCATCAATCAACGGAATCATCGTCACCTTTCTTTCAATGAGATTACCTTGGCGAATAAAGAATACCTGTATGCACATCCATCCTTTGTCAACCGCATATCCGAAAACGTCTCTTGTAGTCATATCACTCGTCATCATCTTTTGCTTAAACATAAGTGACTCAACATGAGAGATTAAGTCTCGATATTCTTTTGCTTCTTCAAACTGAAGATTTTCAGCACGTTCATTCATCTTTGCGCGTAAGTCATCAATAATTTCTGTATCCTGACCATTTAAAAAATCCGTCACAACCTGAATGTAATGGCGATACTGCTGTTCTTCAACATTATAGACACATGGTCCTAAACATTGTCCGATATGATAATATAAACATAATTTATCCGGCAGATGATTACATTTACGTAGTGGAATAATACGGTCTAATAATTTTTTAGTTTCATGAGCGGCATATGCGTTCGGATAAGGTCCAAAATATTTACCACTATTCTTTTTAACCGTACGCGTAACTAACAATCTCGGGTGTTTCTCGTTCGTAATTTTAATAAAAGGATAACTTTTATCATCCTTTAACAAAATATTAAATCGTGGATAAAACTTCTTGATAAGTGTCAGCTCTAATAATAATGATTCAATTTCTGTATTCGTCACAATGAATTCAAAATCACGTATTTCCAACACGAGACGAGTCGTTTTTTCATCATGTGCACCTGAAAAATATGAGCGGACACGGTTACGTAAATTTTTTGCTTTACCGACATAGATGACTTGGCCATTCTTATCTTTCATCTGATAACAACCTGGTTCATTCGGCAGCACCGCTAATTTACGTTTAATATTTAATTCATAATCTTCCATTACGTTCACCACATTTCTTTACTTACAAATAGTAAAACACAACAAAATAAAAAGAGCAAAATCAAAAGATTTCACTCTTAATATATTAATGCGCTAAATCTTAGTAATGTTTTTCTAAAACAGCTTGTAATTGTTCTTTTGGTTGGAAACCAACAACTTTATCAACTGCTTGACCGTCTTTGAATACGATAAGCGTTGGGATACTCATCACTTCAAATTTAGCAGCTGTTTCCTGGTTCTCGTCAACATCAACTTTAACAATGTTTGCTTTACCTTCAACGTCTTTCGCTAAATCTTCTAATACTGGTGCAATCATTTTACAAGGTCCACACCAAGGTGCCCAGAAGTCTACTAATGTTACGCCTTCTTTAATGTTTTCTTCAAAGTTTGTATCAGTTCCTTTAATAATAGCCATAATATAATTTCCTCCTAGTATTTCTGTTTAATATAAATGGAGTATAGCAAATTAAAATTCGTTGGTCACTACTTTTGCTCACTCACTAATTGTTATACCCTATAATGCAATAAATAAATATATTACACCTGCAATTAACATTAAAATTGACACAACAATCAATACTTTAGCAAGTTTATACATATCGAAGTTATCCAAATCAATCGCCTCACGTTATATTATTTTAATTCCACAACAGTTACACCAAAGCCACCTTCAGATGGCATACCGCCTCTGAATGATTTTACGGCCTTTGATTGCTTTAAATACTGCTGAACACCTTTTTGTAGTGCTCCTGTTCCTTTACCATGGATAATCGTTACTTGTTCGTAATTTGATAGAATCGCCTGGTCTAAATACTGCTCAACTTTATACAATGCATCTTCATAACGTTCACCACGAAGATCCAGTTCCATCTTAATCGTTTGACGATTGGCGCGCGGTACAACGCGGTGTTTCTCCTGTTTCGGTGGCGCTTCTTTTTCAAGTTCATTTAATGGCAGTTTCATCTTGATAATCCCCATCTGAACGACAGCTTCTTCCCCATCTACATCTAAGATAACACCTTTTTGTCCATAACTTAAAACTTTAACATGATCACCTTTTGCAATGAATTCATCCTTAGTCGACTTTTTATTTTGTTTAATCTTTGTTTCGTGATACATACCTGATAATTTTGAACGTTGTTCTATCAACTCGTTTTCTTTAATATCCGCATTTGATTTCAGATTACGCAGTTGCTTTAATAATTCATCCGCTTCTTTTTCAGCTTTTTTAACAATATCATTCGCTTGCTGCTTTGCATTTTCAATTAAGTTTTCTTTTTGTTTTTCGTAACTTGAGAAAGCTTTGTTTAAATCTTTGTGAAGGTTCTGAGCTTCAATCTTTAAAGTTTCTGTCAGAACGCGGTCATCTTCAATTTGCTTTGCATTCTTCTCTAATGAAGCAATCATATTATCAATTTCTTTATTATCCATATTGATCATTTGACGTGCTTCCTTGATGATTGACAAATCAAGTCCAAGCTTCTTAGCGATATCAAAAGCATTACTCTTCCCTGGAATGCCCATCAACAGACGATACGTCGGACTTAATGTCTCTACATCGAACTCCACACTTGCATTCATCACATGATCACGGTTGTAACTGTATGCTTTAAGTTCAGGATAATGGGTCGTTGCCATCGTCATAACGCCTCTGTTTAAACAACGGTCAAGTATACTCATCGCAAGTGCTGCACCCTCAGCTGGATCTGTCCCTGCACCTAGTTCATCAAACATTACAAAGCTTTGCTCAGTCATATTTTCTAATATCGATACAATATTAGTCATATGACTTGAGAATGTTGAAAGTGACTGTTCGATAGATTGTTCATCACCGATATCACAGAATACTTCATCAAAGATACTTATTGTTGCCCCTTCAAATGCGGGAATCATCATACCACTTTGTGCCATTAGAATAATAAGTCCGACTGTCTTTAACGTTACAGTTTTACCACCGGTATTCGGACCAGTAATAATCACAGTGTGAATGTCAGGGTAAAAAACAATATTATTTTTAACGACCGTCTCTTTCGGTAACATCGGATGCCATGCTTGCGGCAAATCTATTGTGCGTTCATCTGCGATATTAGGCATAACCATCTTATTGCGGTTTCCGTATTTCGCTTTGGCAAGATTGACATCAAAATCAGCTAATACCTTGGTCGAATATGTTAATGCATTATCATACTCTGCTACTTCGTTTGTCAGTTCATAAAGAATACGTTCTACTTCTTCGTTTTCCCTATGTGTTACACTGTTTAATTCTGTTGACAGCTGAACGATACTATTCGGTTCAATATAGAATGTCTGACCACTTGATGATGTATCATGGACGATTCCAGGAAAATCCTGTTTGTATTCGCTTCTTACAGGGATAACTTGTCGACCATTACGAACAGTGACAATTGCATCAGATAATTTCTTTTGATTGTTTGAACTACGCACAATTTGTTCTAATTTTTCTTTGATTTTACGATTGATACGATTCATTTCCTGACGAATTTGAGCAAGTTCTGGGGATGCATTGTCATATAGACTCGTTTCATCACACTTCGCCTGAATAGATTCGGCTAGTTCTGTTATCGTTGGTAATTGTTTTAATTGATTGTAAATGAGAGGAATCTCTAATTCGCGCTCTTCAAATTGATTAAAGATATAAGTTTTGTATCGATTAATGACTTTAATGTTATTTTTTATTTTATTGAGTTCGATTACAGATAAGACCGAACCGATGACAGCACGTCGCACAAGTCCTTCAATATCAGAAAGCATGCTCATACCCGGTTCACTTTGTCCCATCTCTATGACACGGGCTTCTTCCAGGTGCGTCATCATTTCACGTACTTCATCAATGTTTGACGTTGGATGTGTAGATTGTAAAATATGTGAAGACAGTTCATTTTGAGAAAACTCAACAACACGTTCTATTATTTTATCGTATTCTAAAATATTTAATGCTTTTTTATTCATAAATGTTACTTCCCTTTTGTTACCCATTCTTTAAACGTTGCACGGTCCATCGTATTGATAACCTGATTTTTCTTCACACGACCTTTAATTGCCGTACCTACGCCATAAGGCATTAAATCAAGTTGATTAATCGCATGTGCATCCGTATTAATGGTTAATTGTAAATCCGGATATTGTCTTAATATGTCCGCTGATAAATCTAAGCGCATTGGATGTGCGTTTATTTCAAGTACTGTATTTGTTTCTTTCGCCATTTGGATCAATTGTTCAATATTCACTGCATACCCGTGTCTTTTACCGATTAATCTTCCAGTTGGGTGTGCAATATGTCTGACATATGGATTTTCGCAGGCATTTTTAAGACGTTTCATAATATCCTCTTCAGATTGTGTGAGCGATTGATGTATTGCACCGATAACATAGTCGAGTTCTTTTAATATATCATCATTATAATCCATCGAGCCGTCACCTAATATATCCATTTCAATACCTGAATAGATGTCTATCTCATTATATTGTTTGTCCAAAGACTTAATCAATGCATTTTGCTCAAGCAGACGTTCTTCAGATAAACCATTTGCTACAAATAAACTTTTTGAGTGATCAGTAATTGCAATGTATTCATATCCTTTTTCAATTGCACGTTCGATCATCTGTTCGATAGAATGCGCACCATCGCTATAAGTCGTATGCATATGAATATCACCCTTAATGTCATTTAAAGTAATGATTTCATCAAGATTTTGTATATCAAATTCTGAACCATCTGTGCGCATTTCGGGCGGAATATAGTTGACATTAAAGTGACGGTAGATTTCTTTTTCTGTTGCATATTGAATAAGTGACCCATCTTCTTTAGTAATTCCGTATTCATTAATCTTTTCATGCTTTGCTTTAGCTAACTGTCTGATACGAATATTGTGATCCTTACTGCCAGTGAAATGCTGTAGCATATGTGCATAGCCTATAGTATCTGTAAATCTGAAATCCGCTGTCGTCACTAAATCATCACGCTCAATCCGCACTGTAATCTTTTCATTTCCCTGCAGCTCAACCTCTTTTATAAATGGTGCTTCACTGATATATTTTGAAATTGCTTTTCTATCAGTGGTATTAATGATGTAATCAATATCACTCGAGAATTCATTTTTCCTTCTGAAACTTCCTGTTGCATCAAATTGTAATATGTCTTTTAACTCAGCGAGATACGCATCTATCATCTGTGTAAATTGATGCATTTGATAAATGCTTAACTTTTCAGTCATCGTAAGCATCTCATCAATACCTTTTAATATATTTTCTTCACTTTTTTTACCGAATCCCGGTAGTTCGCTTATCTTATTATCAATGCATGCCTGCTTCAATTGTTCAATATCTTCGATACCCAGTGCTTCATTAATCTTCACAATTTTTTTAGCACCTAGATTACGAATTTTAAGCATCTGGATCAATCCTTGCGGTGTTGATTCTTTCAAAGTTAATAATAGTGAAGATTCACCGTTCTGCTTGATGTCATCCAGCACTTCAGCAACACCTTTACCAACACCTTTTATTTCTGTGAAATTTTGAAGCGTGTTAATATCCCCCTGAAAAGTTTCGATATTCGCTGCAGCTTTGCGATATGCAGAGATTTTAAATGGATTTTCACCTGATAATTCGAGATACGTAGCAATTGTTTCAAGTTGCTTTATATAATCTTTTTTATTTAACATGTTCATCCTCCATAATAAAAGTCATAGACACTTTTGCCTATGACTTTATTTGAATATTTGAATCAATCCGATATTTTCCCACCACGACTTAGCAATTCCGCTTAAGACAGGCGTATAGTTGACGATAAAGTTAGAAATAAAACTACCTTGTAAATGTTCCTGAATCCAGCCATTTGGCATCATCGAAAATAAAAATAGTACGATAAATAACAGCAGATAACATTCGATAAACCCTAACACCGCACCTAGTGAAGCATTTAATTGTTTTAGCAGTGGTAACTGCGAAATATAATCAAAGACTGTTGCAACAATTTGTAAAATCACTTTACTCATAAAGAAAATGATAATAAAACTCACGACATTATAAAATGTCATCTCATTCGTAACCATATTTAAAAATTCGGATTTATAATTACCTTCAGCTGAAGGAAAAGGAATAATGAGTACAAGATGCTTGGCAAGTTCTGCATAATACATACGTGCAATAATCAGTGAACCAACCGTCCCCAGTAAGTGCAACGATTGTAATATAAAACCTCTTCTTAATCCAATCACAGTACCAAGAATCAAGAAAAATAATAATAATAAATTAATCATTTTGCTCGCCTATTCTTTCTATATTGATTAACTTTTGTTTTAAGATTTCGTACTCTTCTAGTAACTTCACATAATCATCCATTATATTTACCGCCGCTAGCACTGCTTTACGTGAAGTGTCAAGTCCAGCGCTCATACGGGCAATTTCATTAATTCGGTTATCTACGAGACTTGCCACGTGTCGGATATGACTCGGCTCATCTTCACCAATAATCGTATAATGTTGGTCATATATTGTTACAGTGATACGATTTTTAAATTCTCCCATAAAATCACTCCAACATCGTCTTTTATTACTGTTTATGTTACCATTTTTAGAGGAAGTTATACAATAAAAACATATAAGTGAAGAAAAAAATACGGAGTGATATATATATGAGCTCGAATGTTTACCAATTAGATGAAAAATCAGCACTTAAAATAATCAGTTTACTGCCTGAGAGCGATAGCAATTTACCAGCGGGTTCGAAATATCGTAAGAAAATCGAAGGTCATACAGTAACAATTTATAATTCAAATAAATTTATGGTACAAGGTAGTGCCAGTGAAATGCTTGCGATAAAATTACTTGGGAACGCAGGCATTAAAGTAGCTGCCAGTAGTGAGAAGAAGAATGTTGCCGGAAAAACAATAAGTTATGATGCGTTTAACTGCATCGGCAGTGATGAAGCAGGATCAGGCGATTTCTTCGGCCCAATGACTGTAGTCGCCAGCTATGTTTCAAAGAAAAATGCAGAAATATTAAAAGTGCTTGGCGTTATGGATTCTAAAAATTTAAAGGATGATAAGATCATTGCACTAGCAGAACAAATTATCCCGATTATCCCTCATTCTTTGTTAGTATTAGAAAATCCTAAATACAATGAACGAAAAGCGATTGGATGGTCTCAAGTTAAGATGAAAGCAGTGTTACATAACCAGGCGATTACGAATGTATTGAAAAAAATTGATGGCGCACCACTCGATTATATTGTGATTGACCAATTTGCTGTGCAAGGCGTTTATGAGAATTATGCATTAACTGCGATACCCGAACGCGAGAAAACCCGTTTCGAAACAAAAGGAGAATCTAAATCAATCGCGATTGCAGCAAGTTCTATTATAGCGAGATATGCTTTTGTTAAGTATTACGATCAGATTATCCGTGAGACTGGAATTCATATTACAAAAGGTGCCGGAGCTAAAGTGGATTTAGAAGCAGCAAAGATAATTGAAAGAAAAGGGATTGCTTATTTAGACAGTATTACAAAAAAGGACTTTAAAAATCGCGAGAAAGCATTAGGTTTAGTTAACAAAAAAAATAGGAGTGAGATGATATGATGGATTACTTATATATGACGTTCGGGTTATTAGTATTTGTGTATTTATTGTGGTATATCAAAGTGAATCTAATCGATAGACGCAGGAAATGAGATTATCATTAGAGGAAGCGGTTGTATTTTTCTTTTACAGCCGCATTCTTTTTCGTTTGCTGTTCTTTTGTTGAGTACGCGGCTGTATTTTTCTTTTACAGCCGCTTCCTTTTTCGTTCGCTGTTCTTTTGTTGAGTACGCGGCTGTATTTTTCTTTTACAGCCGCTTCCTTTTTCGTTCGCTGTTCTTTTGTTGAGTACGCGGCTGTATTTTTCTTTTACAGCCGCATTGTAATTTATTCTTTTGTTAAAAACTACAAAAAATAATATTCTTCATCATATTTCTTTTTTGTATATTCAACTTCATTTTCTCTAATAAGAAAATCATCAACTTTGTGAGGTAAATATTTACTCTCTTTAAAAGTTCCCAATTTGTGATGTTCTTTCCCGAGCACTTCTTTAACTAAAGTCTTACCCACCCCAGTAAATTCAACAACATCTCTAACGGTAACACCACTATTTTTCAAAACATATATTGCGTCAAATGCAAGACGAACAAGTTCTTTCTTTGTCATTTCACAACCACATGTACACTTGACTTTTTTCGCGGTCTTTGGAACTTTTGATAAAAATGCACGACATTTTGGACACTTTACACCCTTTTTCATTTCACTAAATGGATAGTAATGTATGCGTGGACTTCTTCCTTTATGATCATAGTGGTCCGCAAAAATACGAGCGATTTCCAATTCTTCTGATGTTACTTCACGCTGATTTAAATTCTCTACAATTCGATTAATGTCTTTATCAAATAATATTCTTTTATCACCATTAAACCCACTTACATTAAATTGTTCACCAACAAAAATTATAAAACTCAATACTTGATAACCAAATCCCATTTTATCTACGAATCGCACTAATCTCATATGTTGTTTTGTTTGCAATGCTATAGGATTATGAATGACATAGCCATTTTCACTTATAAAATTACCATCAACATAATTATATTGTCCTTCATAATATTTCGTATCAAAATGCATAATCTTCCCATTTGATATAACAATAAAATCATACTGTGATTGACCGTTTAATCTAAGTCGCATATCCCACAACTTAGCTCCTCCACTACAATCTTTGATCCGCTCATAAAATTGTTCTTCACCTAGTAATCCTTTCTCAGAAGTAAATAAATTTTCTTTATCAAAATCATCCATTTCATAACGTCCAGCAACTTCTAAAATATAACGCTCATATTGATTTAATATCCGTGTCTTCAAAAACAAAGCTTCCACCTCATTTAACATATGTTAACACAAAATAAATATACAACATCCATCTTAAAAAACACAACAAAAAAGAGGCCATCATAAATGATGACCGCTTAACTAAACTTATCCTCTTAACTTGGCACCAGTTGCAGTTAAGTTTTCTAACACTTTATCGTAAATTGGTTTAATATCTTCATCTGTTAATGTTTGTTCTGGGTTTAAGAATTCTAAACGTATTGCCACAGATTTCTTATCTAACGCAATATGTTCTCCCTCATAAACATCGAATACTTTTGCTGATTGTAATAACTTACTATCTGTTGCTTCAATCACTTTAATTAATTCCCCAGTGTCTAATGAGCGCTCAACTTCTAATGCAATATCTCTACTTGTGCCCGGAAACTTTGGAATCATGTTATAGATAATCTGCCCTTGAGCATCATTTAATAAAGCTTTTAGGTCAAGTTCAAAAATATACGTTTCATTTAAGTCGTTTTCTGATTCAAATGAAGGATGTAACTGTCCGATTATACCGACCTTTTTATCACCGACAAATATATCCGCACTACGTCCTGGATGTAATAATTCCTCTTCAGAACGACGATATTCAAACTTAATACCTAGACGTTCGCTGATTGCTTCAACAATTCCTTTTACATGGAAGAAATCAACGGTTTCTTTTTTACCTTGATGATAACTCGGTGTTACCTCTCCAGTGATAATACCTGCAACATGTTCCTCTTCTGAAGGTAATTCAGAACCTTCAACTTTAAAGAACGTGTTTCCAACTTCATAAAATGCCACATTCTTCATTTGACGGGCATTATTATAAACGATAACATCAACTAAATGTGGAATTAATGACTGACGTAATTCAGCATGATCAGCACTCATCGGCATAAGTAACTTAACAGTATCTGCTTGTTTCAATGCAAACTGTTGTGCTTTTTCCTTTGAAACTAATGCATACGTAATTGCCTGGTTTAAGCCTAGTCCTTGTAATAAAGATTTTACAGCACGACGTTTCGCTTGATAATCTGTAAGTCCAACTTGTTTATTCGTTTTCGTAACAGGTAACGTTGCAGGTAACGCATCATATCCATAAATACGAGCAACTTCTTCAACAAGATCTTCTTTAATTGTGATATCACCGCGACGACTTGGTACAACGACACTAAATGCATCACCATCCACTTTAGATTCAAATCCGAGACGCTCAAAAATATTCTTAATTTCAGTGTTTGATATTTCGAATCCGATTAAACGATTAATATCTTCCGTCGTAATTTCAACATTTGTCGTTAATGCAGGTAATGTGCCAGCTGATACGATACCGCTTAAAACTTCACCTTGCGCATTTTCCTGTAAGAGATAAGCTGCACGGTTTAACGCATCTTCTACAAATTCAGCTGCTACACCTTTTTCAAAGCGGCTTGAAGATTCTGAACGTAAGTTTAAGCGACCAGCAGTTTTACGAATATTAAGTGGTGCAAACATCGCTGATTCGATTAACACGTTCACTGTATTATCAGTAACTTCTGAGAAATCTCCACCCATAACACCTGCTAATGCTACTGGTTTTTCACCGTTCGTAATTACGATATCTGATGATAATAATTTACGTTCCTGATCATCTAATGTCGTCATCACTTCTCCATCATTAGCATAACGCACTAAAATTTCTTTAGAGCCAATCTCGTCGTAATCAAACATATGTAAAGGTTGACCAAATTCAAGCATCACATAGTTTGATACATCCACGACATTATTAATCGGACGAACGCCAGCTTTAATTAAACGACTTTGAATGTATTCCGGAGATGGTCCTATTTTTACATTTTTGACAATACGTGCTGCGTAATATGGACTTGCCTGCACGTCATCAATATGAATAGAAATGTAATCACTCGCTGCCGCTGCAATTTCTTTAATTTCAGAAATCGGGAATGATAAATCTTCTTCATATAATGCACTTGTTTCAAATGCTGTACCAATCATAGACATACAGTCGCTACGGTTTGGTGTAAGACCTAATTCCATCACCTCGTCATTTAAATCCAATGCTTCCAAGGCATCCTGACCTGGCTTAACATCGCCTGTAAATACATAGATACCTTCAGAATATTTCTCTGGAACAAGGTTTGAAGCAATACCTAATTCACCTAGTGAACAAATCATACCATTTGATTCAACACCACGTAATTTTGCTTTTTTAATTTTAATACCACCTGGTAAACGTCCACCCGGTAAACAAACGATGACATGCTGCCCTGCATCAACGTTAGGTGCACCACATACGATTTGTAATGTTTCCTCACCAACATTAACCTGGCAAACATTTAATTTGTCAGCATCCGGATGTTTTTCTTTTGACTCGACATAACCGACAACTAAATTTTTTATATCTTTTTTATAGTCAATAATTTCTTCTATCTCAATACCGCTTCGCGTGATCTTCTCAGCAAGCTCTTCTACCGGTAAATCAACTTTAACGTAATCACTTAACCATTCTTTACTTACTAACATCAACATTACCTCCATCTTCAGCACGTAAAAACTGTGTTACAAAACGTAAATCATTTGTATAGAAATGACGAATATCTTCTATACCATACTTCAACATCGCGATACGATCAGGACCCATTCCAAATGCGAAACCAGAGTATTTCTTAGAATCAAATCCTGCCATCTCTAAAACGTTAGGATGCACCATACCTGCACCTAAAATTTCAATCCAGCCGGTACCTTTACAAACGTTACACCCTTTACCTTTACATTTGAAGCAAGAAATATCGACTTCAACAGAAGGTTCTGTAAATGGGAAGAAACTTGGACGCAGACGAATTTCACGATCTTCACCGAACATTTTTTTCGCAAAGTATTCCAATGTTCCTTTTAAATCACTCATTTTAATATTCTCATCAACAACTAAACCTTCGATTTGTGTAAATTGATGTGAATGCGTAGCATCATCTGAATCACGACGGTATACTTTGCCTGGACAAATAATCTTTACAGGGCCTTCGCCTTTACGTGACTCTAACGTACGTGCTTGAACAGGAGACGTGTGTGTACGCATTAATACTTCTTCAGAAATATAGAAACTATCCTGCATATCACGCGCCGGATGAGACTTCGGTAAGTTTAAAGCTTCAAAGTTATAATAATCACTTTCTACTTCATAACCTTCAACCACCTCATATCCTAAACCGACAAATAAATCTTCAATATCCTCGACAATACGATTTAATGGATGACTCGCACCACTCGTAAGTTCTTTACCTGGTAACGTGATATCTACTGTTTCACTTGCTAATTTACGGTTAATTAATTCACGTTGGATTTTTTCTTCAACTTCAGCAATCGCTTTTTCAACCGTTTGACGCGCATCGTTTACCAGTTGACCAAACTTTGGTTTCTCTTCATTCGGTAACGACTTCATTTCTTTCATTAAACCAGTGATGACACCTTTTTTACCTAAATAAGATACTTTAATATCCTGTAATTCTTTTTTCTCAGAAATCGATTGTACTTTTTGAACAGCTTCTTCTTTCAATGCTTGTAATTTATCTTTTAACTCCATCATGATGCCTCCTTAAATTTTTAGAAACAAAAAAATCCTCCCCATCCCTGAATAAGGGACGAAAAGAATTCCGCGGTACCACCCAAATTTGCACAAATGTGCACACTTGTTGATGATAACGGTGTCCACCGGCTTAACTTCTTATTAAGCAACCAAAAAGATGAAAAAATATGTATCGATGACTATCTCTCACCAAACGATAGCTCTCTGAACACGTCCACATATTACGTCTTTTTATCGGTTCTTTATTTCATTAACATTTATTATAATCAATAAAAAAATTATATTCAACCTATAAATCATTGCGTTTATCACGCTTTTCTAAATCTCGTATGCGTCGTTCAAGTTTATTTAAGTTTTTAAGACGTCTTAAAGAATAGACCAACAATGAAATGATTAACAAAATCATTAACAATGAAAAAATACTGAATAGTAACGTACCCCATTCTACACTTGAAGACGCGTTTAACAGCAGCTGGAAGTTAAATATGTTCTCCATGTATTTTATACAGCTCCTTCTCTTCTTCAGTTTCATAAGAATTATTACCAAACACAAGATTTAATATCACGACAAAGAAGATAATTTCATGTGTAAAAGTTACTTTACCTTGATGGTATCGATAAAAACTCCAGAAAATGATAAAACTAAATCCAATAACCAGAATGAGGATTCTAATTACCCAATTGATATTTTTGAAATTAGCTCGTTTAATTTCAAAGGGTAATTGAATGACTTTCATCATTATTACAGCCAGTGTAAATAACAGAGAAAACTTGAAATCATCTAACGAAATCAATCGATCTTGTTCTTTAATCGGCAAATCGTAATATGCATCTGACTGTATAAAAGTATCATTTAAAAAGAAGACATAGATTAAAAAAATTGCAAGCGGAATAAATGTTAGTACAGAAATATAAAGTCTTTGGTTACGATATTGCTTAACACCCATCTTGTATTTTGTATCGAAGAGAGTGGCGAAGTAAAATGCTAGTTCTCTTTTTAATTGTGTGATCATTATGTTTCTCCTTCCAGAAGTTCATCATTTCCAATCCATATAAACTGAGACAATATTAAAACACCAAATGTTGTTCTCATTAATTCAGGTTGTCTGTTCAGAAATAATATGAGGTTTATTACAATATAGATTAGATATAGCATTAGTAAATACAAAATTGGCTTTCTCCAATTTTTTCCTCGTGCATTATAACGATGTATTTCATTTGATACCTGAATGATATGAATCAATAGAAAAAATATACCTGCAAAGACAACATAAAATATGCTTTGATTCATATGATACTGCTTATATGCCTTGTCTTCCATTTTTATCAATTCATTGAAAGCAAGTTCATCATAAAATTTAATAAATAAAAAGAATGTCGGAATTGCGAGTATTAGAATAATAATAAAACTAATCGTATTTTGTTTCTTATATCTCGCTTTATTTACACTAGTATCGAAATCAAAAAAATGTTTAAAGTAAAATTGTATCTCTTCCTTCATTCACACCAACTCCTTATACCAATAATAACATTTTATTACAATTTATTTCATCCATTTTGTTACAGTTCCAAAAAAATATACAAAAAAATAACCCTTCAAACAGAAGAGTTATATCGTATGCTTAATCCCCATCACCATATCGAGTCTTACTAAATTATTAAATTGAGCACCTTTTCTAAAGAATAAAGTGCATAATGCTTTGTCTTCAATCAATTCATGACGATTATTTTCGCGTGTAATCTCAACCACTACAATACTACTTTCACTTTTCTGCGCATTATAGATGACTTCAAAATCCCACTCTTGATCGGATTCAAACCGTTGCTGTAATAAATCAATTAATCCATCATAATCCATTACAATTTCTTCACATTCATTATTGATAAAAGTTGCTTTAATATCATGCGAAATAATTTTTTTAATTTGCACTATATCCTGATTACTCCATGCAGCTAAAAAATGAAAATACGCCATGCCCACACTTCTCTCTATTTTATGTTGTTAAATCAAGTGATACATTAATATACCTGCACATACTGCCACATTTAAACTTTCAGCTTTACCGTGTATCGGTACATAAAGATTTATGTCCGTTTGATCAAGTATCGCCTGATCTACACCTTGTCCTTCATTACCAAGGACTAATAAAAATGAATCCGTTTTTTCAACTTGATGATAGTCTACTGAATTTTCAAGACTTGTTCCCATAACTTTACCATCCACTTTTTGTCTTGCCTCTTCAAAATCCATCTCTATGACCGGAATATGAAAGACACTGCCTTGTGAGGCACGTAACACTTTATCGTTATAAATATCGACTGTGCCTTTCGCTATAATTACAGCATCTATACCTGCAGCATCTGCGGTACGAATAATTGTGCCGACATTGCCGGGATCCTGTATGCGATCCAGATAAACTGCGCGGTTCAATGTAACGTCGTCGATTGATGGCATATTACAAACTGCATAAATACCTTGAGGTGCTTCAGTTTGAGATAATTTCTCTGCAATCTTAAATGTTATTTCGTATTGCTGTTTACTGTTCTCAACCATCACTTCAGTCAACTTATCAGGATTTACAGTCAAGATCATTTCAATATCAATATTACTTTTTGCTGCTTCTTCTACTAAATGAAATCCTTCAAGTAAAAATTGACCTGTTTTCTTACGCTCTTTTCTTGCATGTAGTTTTGCAATCTGTTTAATTTTAAGATTGTTTACTGATTCTATAAGTTCCATACGTTACCTCGCTTATTATTCTTATCTTATTATGACTCTTTTTCATGCATAATGATACTAAATCCTTCTCTTTTTTGTGATAAACCTTCCATGACTTTATACCAGTCATAACCATGTTCAGAAAACATTTCATCCATCAAATCCCTTTGTGCTTGATTTAACTTCTCAATTAAAGCATAGCCTGACGGCGTGGGATGTAATTCCTTCAGTCGCTTATCATTGGTTGCTGTTTTTTCTTTAATGAGCGCTTTTTCTTTTAATACTTTTAATGTATTGTGTGAACCTTGCTTAGAAATTTCAAGCACTTGAAGTAATTCTTTTTGTGTAATCCCCGGTTTCATACAAATGAAAAATAGAAAACGGTGATGTTGTCGCTGCATGCCATATTGTTCTATAATCTCGTCAGCTGTGGTGATATACGTCTTATAGGCAAAATAAAATAGTAAATGTTCATTGTCACGATCCGGCGTCATTGTATTCTCCTTTAATATACTTATCTTTATTATACCCACTATTGCACTTATTTCAATTAATAGGTCAATAGTGTTGACTTATTATTTTTCACATATTATATTAAAGAAAGAATAATTAATATAAGGAGAGAATATTGATGAAACAAAGAATCGGTCAACTATTATTAGATACATTAGCAGTAAACGGCATAGATAAAATGTTTGGTGTGCCCGGTGACTTTACATTAGCCTTTTTAGATGATGTTGTACGACATGACAAAATTGAATGGATTGGTAACACGAATGAATTAAACGCAGCGTATGCAGCAGATGGTTATGCACGTGTTAAAGGATTAGCTGCAGTGAGTACAACTTTTGGTGTAGGTGAATTAAGTGCGGTCAATGGTATTGCCGGAAGTTATGCCGAACGCGTACCTGTTATAAAGATTGCTGGCGGACCATCAAGTATCGCTCAGCAAGAAGGACGATACGTTCATCATTCATTAGGTGAAGGTGTGTTTGATGCTTATTCTAAAATGTATGAACACATTACTTGTGCAACAACAACTTTGACAGTTGAAAATGCGCAAACAGAAATACCACGCGTAATCAATGCAGCTATTCGTGAACGTCGTCCTGTTCATATTCATTTACCGATAGATGTTGCATTAACAGAAATTGAAGTAACAGATGCTCCTGTTGCGTATCAGCACGCAGCAAAAGACGTATCACAGTATATCGAAGCAGTTAAAGAAAGATTATCAAAAGCAAAACAACCTGTATTCATTGTAGGTCATGAAATTAATTCATTTGATCTACACGATAAACTTGAACAACTTGCAGACTTAACAAATATTCCGGTAGCTCAATTATCACTCGGTAAATCAGCCTTTAATGAAGAAAATAATAAATATTTAGGTATCTTTGACGGAAAAATTGCTGAGGAAAATGTACGTAACTATGTAAATAACTCAGATTGTATTATTAATTTAGGAGCAAAATTAACTGACTCAGCGACTGCTGGATTCAGCTATGAATTTGACGTTAACGACGTTATCTTCATGAATCAAAATGACTTTAAAGCTGGCAGTGTTGTAAGTGATGACGTTTCAATCATCGATTTAGTAGATGGATTATTGACATTAGACTATAAGAATAGTGCCGACTATCCTAAATTTAAACGCTCTGAGATGGATTATGTATTAAATGATGAACCGTTAGTTCAGGAAAACTATTTTAAATTAGTTAATGCCTTCTTAGAAAAAGATGATATCTTACTTGCCGAACAAGGGACATCATTCTTTGGCGCATATGATTTATCACTTTATAAAGGCAATCAATATATCGGACAACCATTATGGGGATCAATCGGTTATACATTCCCGGCATTACTAGGAAGCCAACATGCCGATGTAAACCGTCGTAACCTATTACTGATTGGAGATGGGTCTTTACAATTAACAGTTCAAGCATTATCAACAATGATTCGCACAGGCATTAAACCGATCATCTTCGTTATCAATAACGATGGTTATACTGTAGAAAGACTCATTCACGGTATGGAAGAACCATATAATGATATTAAAATGTGGAACTATAAACAGTTACCAGAAACATTTGGTGCAAAAGATGAAGTTGTTGTACACGACGCGAAAACTTCGAACGAATTGAAAGCTGTAATGGATAAAATTAAAGCGGATAAAGATCACTTACATTTCGTTGAAATCCATATGGCAGTTCAAGATGCACCGAAAAAATTAATCGACATCTCTAAAGCATTTGCAGAAGCAAATAAAAAAGCATAATATTTAACCCCCGTTTACTCATAAATATGAGGAGACGGGGGTTTCTTTGATTGTGGATACCATAATATGGCTGCATGTGCCCACTTTGTATAAATAGTGTGCATCTGATTACTTTTATTTACAAATATTGCGCAGTGTCCAACAAGAGTGCGCAAGAATTTGAAATAAATTACAACTACTGCACATTTCACATTCAGAGTGTGCAGAAATTGTAAACTACTTACAAATATTGCACTCAACTCATACAGTATGCGCAACATTTTCAAATTTATTACAACAAATCATATATATTTAACCACTACATTTCCGCCAATTTCATATTCAAATACATCTGGCATGTTCATTTCACAGAAATCATTATAACCAAACGCCCCATCAGTCAGATGATTAAACAATACTGAAAAAGAAGTACCATGACCACAAATAATTAAGTCACCCTCGCTCCCTATAATCAGATCTTCAAACGCCGGCACAATTCTTTGCTTAACATCATTCAATGATTCACCATTCTCAAGTTTATAATCAAAATCCTTCCACTGACGTTCTGCAAATTCCGAGAAATTATCGATCCAATCACCAACCATACGCTCATAAAAATTATCTAAAATCTCTATCTTCAAACCTTTATTTTCAGCAATCGCCGTAACTGTATCCAATGCACGTTTATAAGGGCTAGAAAAAATCCCTGAAATTTCTTTATCTTTAAAAATCTCAATTAAACCTTGAGCAAGCCTTACACCATCTTCAGTCAATGGTGCACTTTCATCATGTTTATACGAAATATCTCGAATGGAGTGTCTAATAAAATATACTTTGCTCATTTAACTACCCTTTCATCTGAAACATCATTTTTAATCATTTTTATAATTCTTCAGAATTCGGAAAATGTTCTAGCAATTCATCTTGAACTTTCTCATCATCTATTAAAATTATCGTTCTTGAACTATCCATCGCTATTAATTCAAATACTGATTTATTCTCTATATGCTTAAATCCGCTATTATAATAAGGTTGTTCATCAGTGATATCATAATCCTTTGAATCCTCAATAATTTCTTCCCAGGAAACTTCATTAGGAAATCCTGATAATACACCCCATATCCACTGCACATCTGAATATTGTTCCAACATTAAATATAACGTTTCTCCATCTATAAATTGATTATCTGGATCATCAAACGGTAAAGTATTATAGTTAAAATCCCCATTATGCTCATGGGGATATATCTTCCATTTGAGAGACTTCACATATTCTTCAATGTGTTTAAATACTTCAAAAGGATATGTAACAAATCCACCTTCATTCAGGAGAAATCCCTTCATGAAATCACTCCCTTATCATTTTATTTTCTATCTAGTTTATCGAATTTTAAAACTGAATCCAACCACGCTTTCTGCCTTTCCTCAAGCACTGGATATATATTATGATAATCATCTAAATCTTTTTCTCTAACATTACTGCTATTCATTTTATACAACAATTGAATTTCAGGTTGTATTATTTTCATATCATTCTTAACAAAATATATATCTTCAATTTTTTTCCTAACAGCAGCGTTTCTTTTATAGATCCAATGTCCCGCTTCTTCTTCAAAAAATAAAATTTGAATAATAAATGATTCTTTATCATCATTTGCAATCCACAAACTGTCAGTAGAATGAACTTCATTAAATAAAGATAAACTTAAAGAACCATCCCTTGCTGTATAAACTTTATAATTATTAAAAAAATCTAAAATCCGTTCTAAATATTTAAAGTTCACCAATATATCAATATCTTCATGATTTCTCGTTTTTCTTCCTAGAAACTCATCCAGTGCAATCCCTCCAGCCAAATACCAATCAAAGTCTGCATCATGCATTATTTGCTTTAAAGATTCTATACTAAGTAGCTGCCAATTATTAAAGTCCGTCCTCATTCTCAACGCCTCTCTTATATTCTGGCTATTAAAATGATTTCATCTTCTATTTTGTAACCAATAAATTTTATATTAAAGTTTTTTTCCAAGACGAGGATGTATCTTTTTTTATCTACAGCTTCTTCTTTTCCATCAACCTTATAATAATCCTCAACCTGTATTATTAATTGTGAATTCATTGGATACGTCTCATTAATATATAATACGTTCTTATATTCCGAGAAATCTTTCTGTGCTTTAATTATCATTGTCTTATAAAAAGAATAAAGTACTTTATCATTATGATACATATCAAATACATATACAAACTGAGGTATATAAATATTAATATAGTTTAATATCTTCATTTGCTCATCATCGATAGTACTTTGCGCTATCCTGTTAAATAACCTTTTCTTTCCTCTTAACTTCTTTAATCTCATTCTCTCCTCCAAAAAAAATACCCACTTCTCAGTAGGTATTACGATGATTTCGCTTCAAATTTATAGGCTTTTGTGAGCTCGTTTGTAATGATTAACTCATAATCAAGGTTGCGTGATTCTGCACCTTCAACCAATATATCAATTTCCTGCTGATTAAAATATCTTTCAGTTGCTACTAAAGACACTATCATTATTAATGACAGCATGATAATTACTATTAGACCTTTAGTAATTGCTTTCATAATTACCACCTTAGTTGTTTTTTATCATCTTATCATAAACAACCAAATTTATACAGTATTAGTATGTTTGCCCTATAATCTTATCCACTAATGCATCATCCAGTCCTTCAACAACTGCTGTCATCAATTTCACTGCACTGGTATAATCTTCTCGGTTCATCATAGATACATTACTATGAATATAACGTGTTGGTACAGCGATTGTTACTGCTGGCACACCTGTGTTACTTTGTGCGACGTGTCCTGCATCTGTGTAGCCACCTGTTAAGTGATCGAACTGTATTGCAATATGGTGTGCTTTTGCGACATCAATAATATATTGTTTCAATGCAACATGCGCGATATTCCATGCATCGGCTAATATAATAACTGGTCCGTCACCCAACTTCGCATTACCTGCATCCTCCATACCAGGCGTTAATGAACAGAAACATACATCCATTGCAATCGCGAGACTTGGCTTTACTAAGTTAGCAGCTGTCTTTGCACCTCGAGACAATGTTTCTTCCTGTGTTACGGCTCCGGAATATAGATTAATCTTTGGTGAAGTAACATTTTTAACAACTTCATATGCAAGTGCACATCCAAAGCGATTATCAAATGCTTTTGCTAACAGATAATTTGGATTTTCCATCACTTCAAACTCAGTATATGGTGTTATACAATCTCCAACTTTAATCCCTGCTGCTATTGTTTCATCAAGTGATGCCGTCCCGATATCTATAAACATATTTTCTAGATTTACTTTATTTCTCTCTTCAGCACTTAACACGTGTGGCGGCTTCCCTCCGATTACCCCTCTTATATCCCTATCTTTCGTATGTATCGTTACTTTCTGACTTGTCATCACTATCGGTGACCAGTATCCGAGACTTGTAAACTTTATAAAGCCTCGTTCAGTGATGTCAGTAACCATAAAGCCAATCTCATCAAGATGGCCTAATAACATGATAGCGTGTTCACTATTCGCTTTACGGACACCAAATATACTGCCAGTGTTATCACGTACCGTTTCAACGTTAATCGTTTCAAATAATTGCTGCATTAATTGTGTCATCGGCAATTCAAATCCCGCCGGTGCATTACATTCTGTCATTTGTTTAAGTAGTTCTAGTTGCTGATCCATCAATACATCTCCTATTCCACCGTAAACTTATATTTTATGTCATTATAGGATATTATTACATATACTGTCCTAAAAATACACCAATCGCTGTGCCGACATAGTTTCCGATAATATATCCGAGTGTACCTACAACAAGAATCGGTCCGATCAATTTATGCCAGCCTTTGGCAATGGCTAACGCTGCTGCAGTTGTCGGCCCTCCTATATTGGCATTACTAGCAAGTAATATTTCCTCTAAGTCTGCGCCAATTAATTTACCGGCAACTAAACTTATGACAAGATTTAACATTGCAATAATAAACACAAACAATAATAGCAATGGTGCTGTCTGTATTATTAAAGGTATTGAAGCTGGAATTCCTAATACGAAGAAGAAAAGATATATAAGAAATGTTCCAAATTCATTACTACCATTTAACTGTTTAAAGAATTTAGGGAATAGTAATAGCAATACAAATGTAAACGTCGTTAAGATTAAATATTTATCTGTTACAAGACCTGTAAACATTTCATATAAAATATTGCCATCCGCTTTCGGCAAAATATCAGTCATAAATGCTGACAGTTTAAATGATACAGCTACAATAAAAAATGCTGCACCGAAATTTAACGCAATATCGAGTAGAGAGATTTCTTTGCGACTGAAATAATCATCCTGCCCTGCAATATGTGTTCCTTCTACTTCATCAATGTGCGGTGTATTAAATTTCTTTCTAAAGAATTGCATTGTAGGTATCGCCATTAAAGTTAAAATAAATATCGCTGTCATTAAGTTATCTGCAACTACTGCAGCTGATATTACATCTTTAGGTGGATCAAACTTTAAAGTCATGGCTGCAAAATTCACACCACCCCCAATATAGCTTGCACTCATCATCGCACTTAATTTATCGAGATAAGGGATATGTTCTTTTAGTAAAAAGAATGCTACTAAAGTCCCGGCTATTGTCCCCAACGAACTTAATAAAAATATACCGAGTAAGCGACCGCTTTCTTTCCATATTGCTTTAATATCAATTTGAAATAATAATAACGGTAAAGCTAGCGGAATAATAAAACCCCATACTTGATCATAGACAACGGACTCTGTAGGTATCACTTTAAAGTTTGAAAGTAACAGTGCAAAGATTAAGGCAATAATAGCCCCTGAAACTTTGGCTGCCCATTTATATTTTAATTCAAGATAAATACTTAGACTGCTGAATATTACAATAATCGCCCATAACGACATGACATCGTCTGCTGCAAAAAGTGTCTTCATCGTTTACCTCCTCAAAGCATTATACTTCTAATTTATCAGAATATTCTATATTATTGAAGAGGTAATTATTTATTATAAATGTTTCGCAAACTTTTCTTTGTGTTCTTCAGGTAAAGCATCAACTTTTAATGCTTTTTCAATCAAAGCTTTGTTCTTCTTATCACCGTAAACTAATTCATTAAACTCATGTAACGTCAATCCAGTTTCATCTTTCTTCATAAGTTCTAACTTGCTATTTGGTGCAACTACACCTTCAATAAGCACTCTAAAGTAACAACCTGTTGCTCGACTTACAGCCATCATCTTTACAATATTCGGTACATTGTGAACCTGTGCAATCGTATTACATGGTCCACGTCCTTCAGTCACTTGAATAAGTGCCTCTCCAAGTTTAAACGTATCGCCAATACAAATCGTATCTTTATCTAGTCCAACAGTCGTAATATTCTCACCGAACAAACTAAATTCTGTATCTATATCCATGTAATCTGACCATAAATCATAATCCTTATAATCATATAAACAGACCGCTTTATTGACACCACCATGACCTTTATAAACATGCTGATCTCCGACAAACCCTGTAACAGTGAGTTGTACTGCATTCTCAATAGGATATTTATAATAAGCAGTTCTCTTCTCTTTACCGTTTACATCAATCTTTTCTATACCACCGATACAAATTCTTTTTAATTCATAATGCATACGCTCACCTCTAATTTTGTATTACTTCAAGTTTATTATTATCAATTACATAAGTAAATAATAAACAGCCACTCAAGTGAGCAGCTGTTATTTCATAAAATCCCTATTTTCTCTTCTTTTTCTTCTTACTTTTCTTCTGAACTACCTGTATTTTACTTCGTTTATATTCAGGCATTTCACTTACTTTCTTACCACCCAAACGCCATAAACGCACTTCCGTATAGACGTCTTTCAAAAGTCGCGTTAATCGTTCAGTTGGTACGACACTAATCATGTTCTTCGCCCCTAAATCTGCTATAAATTCAAATGCAGTTTCAAAACTATCTGTCACACGGAACGTCTCAATAATCTCTGAATAAAGTGCTTCAACTTGTTGATTGTAAATTACTTCACCTTTCATATTGCGTTTTAGTTCAACTTTCAGTTCACGTGTATTATTACTTGGTTCAACATATGCGTTTAATATATATTTATATACCGCTTCTTTTGACTGCGGTATATAATATTCCATATTACTGAACATCTCATCTAAATTTAATTGCTGATGTGAATATAATTCGTGCTTTATCCAGTTTCCTTTGATATTCGGTACTAAATTCGGGAATAACGTTTGAATATCTTTCAAAATCATTTCACGCGTTAATGTTTCTTGATAAAGTTTACCATACACTTGCTGCATGATATCGATGCGTGTAAATCCATATATATTGAAAATACCACGGTAAAATTTAATCTTCTCAATTTCCTCATTTAAATACCCATGTTGCTTTTGATATTTCTTAATATGTGCTGCAACATCATTTGGTAAGAAAAGAATTTCATTAAAAGTATGTGCATACAAGAAGATTTCTATCGTTGCACCTTTCATATATGTAAAATTATCATAGTCAAATTGTAGTGCATTCTCGATATTTAACAGCAGCTCGTAATCCATATATTTCAGCATTTTTTCTAGCATCGTGAAATCTTTGAAAAATGATTCATTAATGATATTAATTTGGGTTTGCTTGTCATCTTTAATATCCAATTGATAAAACATGGCGATTGCTTTTAAATCTTCTAACGTAAAATGATTTAAATGTTCTCTTAAAGGTTTGTTTCCATGCGTTTGAATCATTGTATCGATTTCTTCTTCCATCTTCATCTGTTCATTATATTGCGCAATGTTCGTTTCAAACGCTGCGCTTTCATTTTCGATTTCTTCTTCCGATGGTGGTTTTATTTCAGGAAATTCACTATTTAATTCATGTTGATTGTAGATATTGATCATTTCAATCGGCATAAAGAACATCGCACCATTTGTAGCAGGAATGATGTCTGCTTCGACCAAGTTCGGTAAAACGACTTCTGTTTGAATACTATCTCGATTAATGTTTAAGCCACGTTCAGCTAAAAGACTTAAATATACATGTTCTGTGTTGTTTAAGTTCGGTAATATCTCTATAAACTTCTCTACATTGATTGTCATTAGATAACTCCTTGATTTAAAAAAGCTTGAACTAATCGTTCAAGCTTTCATTCATTTTAACCTTTGATGGATTGATTTTTATATTGTATCTATTTTCCAGTAAACTTATTGACTCGAGTGAGTCTGTTATGACTTCATCAAAACCATGAAACGATAATATTTCAGAATGGATGTTGAAATACTTACTTTGTACAAGGTCATCGTTTAACTGATCAATTGCATAATAAAATCCACCTTGATCATACATCTCCAGTATTTCTTGCTTGTCGATGGATTTTTGTGAAATGTATAGTTTTCTTAATCCGAACTCCGGTAGTTGTTCATACCATGATAAACCGTCACGCACATTTACTACATCACCGATAATAATCATTGCTGGGTGTGTAACTTTATGTTCTATAACAAGATCGTTTATCGTTGATAAATCTCCTATCACCGTTTTTTGATAACCATAACTTGCATTGCCAATGACTGCTACCTTTAAATGTGCATCCATATCTTTAGACAGGACAGAGACAATTTCAGGTAATGCTTTCATCCCCATATAAAGCGCTAGTGTACCACCTTTAGCCAACGCCTGAAAATCAATTTCGCGCATACTATCTTTTTGTAGATGACCTGTTGAGAAAGTAACATGAGGCGCATGCGCGCGATCAGTTAATGGAAATCCAGAATAGAGTGCAGCCGCACTAGCACTTGTTATACCAGGAATAACCTCATATTCATATTTTTTTTCTAAACTATCTACTTCTTCAGAAAGTCGGCCAAATATACCGGGGTCTCCACCTTTAAAACGCACTACTGTTAATCCTAATGCTGCTTTCTCATTAATAATACGATTGATTTCATCCTGTGCTTTATATTTAACATCTGGATTTTTACCCACATATATAAGTTCGCAATCTTGTTTTGATAATTGTAATAATATCGGATTGACTAGTCGATCATATATGATGACATCTGCAGTCTTTATTCTTCTGATTGCTTTATAAGAAACAAGACCAGGATCACCTGGTCCAGCTCCAATAAAAATGACTTTTCCTAGTCTATCCATATGAATAACTCACCGTTATCTACTTCTACTTTATATGTTGAAACACATCCATCTGCTTCATCTGGTGCCTGAACCTGTCCATCATTTAAATCAATTTTTCTGTCATGCAGCGGACAGAATACGTAATGTTCACTTACTGTACCTTCTGTTAAAGGACCATTTTTATGAGGACAACGATTGCCGATTGCTTTAATTTCTCCAGATTCTAATAAGAAAATACCGATTTCTTCATCTTTAACAAATACTTTCTTACCGATTTGAGGTTCTAGTTCAGATACATTGAATAATTTGATTTTTTCCATGACTATACGCGCTCCACTTCATACATTTTTCGTTTGTCTTCGTCTGATGCAATTGCCTTCCACGGCTCTTCCTGACGTGCTTTATTGGCATCCATTAAACGTTCAAATAATTCTTTTTGTTTCGCTTCATCAAGCAATACATCTTTTACCTGGTCGAATCCTAGACGTTCCATCCATGGTGCAGTACGTTCACCATAAATACCTGTTTCACGGTAGTATTGCATCATCGCACCACATAATTGAATCACATCGTCTTCAGTTGCTACAGTTGTAAGTAATGTTGCAGCTTTAACTTCCGTACCACCGTTACCACCAACAAAGATCTGGAAGCCATTCTCAACGCCGATAACACCGAAATCTTTCACACCAGATTCTACACAGCTACGTGGGCAACCTGATACCCCAATTTTAAATTTATGAGGTGTATCGATATATTCAAATGTTGATTCAAGTCGAATTGCAAGTTGTGTCGTTAACTGCGTACCAAATCGACAGAATTCTTTACCGACACATGATTTAACAGAACGTAGTTTTTTTCCATATGCTGATGCTGAACGCATGCCTAAATCTTCCCACACTTGAGGTAATTCTTCTTTTTTAATACCATATAAACCGATACGCTGTGCCCCAGTGATTTTCACTAACGGTACATCATATTTCTTCGCAACTTCACCTAACTTAATTAACTGTTCAGGATTTGTAACCCCACCCTGCATCTGTGGAATGACAGAGAAAGTACCATCATTTTGAATGTTTGCATGGAAACGTTCATTTGCATAACGTGAATCTTTTTCATCTTCATGCTCATGTGGCCAGCACATATTTAAGTAGTAGTTGACTGCCGGACGACATTTCGGACATCCACCTAAGTTTTTAAATCCTAATACGTGACGTACTTCTTTAGACGTTTTTAATCCTTTAGCACGAATTTGCGTCACAATCTGGTCACGTGAAAGTTCTGTACATCCACAAATTCCAGTTGGGCCGCCCGCTTCAAATTTATCACCTAAAGTATGAACGAGTAAATCAGCGATTTGTCCTTTACATTTACCACATGATCCACCGGCTTTAGTATGCGCTGTAACTTCTGCAACAGTTGTTAAACCTTTTTCGTGTACTGCTTTAACAATCTGTCCTTTTGAAATACCGTTACATCCACAAATTGTTTCATCGTCTGCCATCGTTTCAACACTGATTGCATCAACTTCACCAGCTTTGTGTAATAAAGATACTAATGTGAATTCCTCGATTGCTTCTTCTTTTTTCATCATATTGTAGAAACGGTTACCTTCTTCAGTATCCCCGTAAAGTACAGCACCTACAACTTTACCTTCTTCTACGAATACTTTTTTATAGACATTATCTAAGCCGTTAAACACTTCAATACCGCGCGTCTTTTCACCTTCATAAATCTTACCGGCAGAGAATAGGTCACAGCCAGATACTTTAAGTGATGTAAATGTAGTTGATCCGTGATAACCATCTGTTGGATTGCCTGTGATATGATCTGCTAATACTTTCCCTTGTTCGTAAAGTGGTGCTACTAAGCCGTATACTTTTGAGTTATGTTCAGCACATTCACCAACGGCATAAATATCCGGGTCACTCGTCTGCATAAAATCATTAACAACGATACCACGACCGATTTCAAGTTCAGCTGCACGTGCTTGTTTCGTTACCGGACGAATACCTACTGCCATTACAACTAAATCTGTTTCAATTACTGAACCGTCACTTAAACGGATTGCTTCAACACGATCTTTACCGATAATTTCTTGTGTGTTTCCTTGTAATTTAAACTTCATGCCTTGTTTCTCTAAATCAGCTTTTAACATTTCTCCAGCTTTACGGTCTAACTGCATTTCCATTAACCATTCGCCTAAATGTACAACTGTAACATCCATGCCCTGGTCTAATAATCCACGCGCACATTCTAAGCCGAGTAATCCACCACCGATGACAACAGCTTTTTTGTAATGACGTGCCTGTTCAATGATGTATTCTGTATCTTTAATTGTTCTCCAGCCGATAACACCTTCAAGTTTCACACCATTTATCGGTAACATGAAAGCAGTTGAACCTGTAGCAATGATTAATTTATCATATGAAACTGTGATGCCTTTTTTCGTTGTTACTGTCTTATTTGCTCTGTCGATTGTTTCAGCTTTATCATCATTGATTAAAGTGATGCCTTGTTCTTTATACCAATCATAATCATTAAGAATCGTTTCCTGTATATCCATCTTCTTCTGTAAAATATTAGAAAGCATAATACGGTTATAGTTTGGATATGGTTCTTCACCGATAACTGTTATTTCAAAAAGATCTGGATTGCGCTCTAAAATTTCTTCAATTGTACGAATCCCTGCCATACCATTACCAATCATAACTAATTGTTGTTTCATATTATTTCTCCTCTGCACATTCGCTCATTTATTTTAATAAATCTTTAATTTTCTGTTTGAGTACTTTACTTTTTTCCGGGCTTGCACCATCGCTTGAAATCATAATTCGCATATCATCATGTTTAAAAGAGGCTACATTAAAGAAATTTGAGTTGCTTTTATTTGAACAATCATTAACAAGTTGATTATCATTCACACATTCCATAACCTGCTTATTAACACCTTCATCATTTGTTGCAATAAACACGATATCATAGTGACTGATATCCTGTTTTGTAAATGGATATGGAATGCATTCAACATCCATTGACGCTATTTCAACATCTATCTCTGGTGCCATGACAGTAATAAACGCACCTTCACCATGTAAGCCGTTTACTTTGCGTTTGGCAATTCTGCCACCACCTACAATCAGTATCTTTTTACCTTCTAAATTAAGCATGACTGGATACATATGCATCCTCCTCAAGTTGTGCCAGTTTATTTAATACACCTTGTGTCATTGCAAAATCTAAATCCAATGTTTCAGTAAAAGATATATCGTATCCTGCTTCTATAAAAGGCTGACTCAGTCTTTTAATCTTACGCACAAGATGACCATCGAATAAGAAATATGGCATTATGATAATTTTGTCTTGCTTATCCATCGTCTTCAGTTTTTCTTCAAAACTTAAATTACCATATAACATTGCTGGTACTAAGTTCTGACCTGACGTCTGCTGCATGACTTCCACCATTTTAGTGAGACGTTCATCTGGTTCAGTAAATCTTTTATTACCATGTGCTGTAATCAGTATCGTTGCATCTTTAAATCCAGAAATAATGCGCTCACTTACCTTGTAGACACTTGGTTCATCTCCGAAACAATCTGCAATGTGGTATGTTATATGTGGATAATCCTTCAATACATCATTAAGCTGTGCTGGAATATCTTCTCTTGCATGCATTGCTGGAAATAAGAGCATTGGCATGACTAAAAATTCTGTGACACCAGCATCTACCATACGGCGTGTAATAATTGGTACATTCTCGTCATCTTTTTCGAGAAAAGCTAACTGCTGTACTGTTTCAGGTCGCTTTGATATTATATTATCTACAAATTCTCTGAAAAGTTGATTTTTATCAGGCATCTTTGATCCATGTGCGATATATATGATTCCTTTCATGTGCCTCCCCCTCAATAAAAGATACATTTATATTATAGCTTATTTAGTTGTGAATATGTTCACATGTATATATGAATAGGGATTTCCCTATATAAATTTTTTTGCAAGTAATTTAATAAGAAATATGTCTTTACTTTTTATTACTTTCGGATTTATTATTTTCTTTGTTTATATATCTCCATCGATTTACCCTCCTTTTTTATTTTAAAAATGGCCATAAAAAAATCTCTAAGTCATCATAACTTAGAGATTTTGAAGATTAATATCTTATTATTTGTTTAAAGCCGCTTTCGCTTGTGCTACGATTTCAGCAAATGCTTTTTCGTCAGTGATAGCGATTTCTGATAACATTTTACGGTTGATATCGATACCAGCAACTTTTAATCCGTTCATTAAACGGCTATAGCTGATGTCGTTCATACGCGCTGCCGCGTTGATACGTGCGATCCATAATTTACGGAAATCACGTTTCTTTTGACGACGGTCACGGTATGCATATTGACCTGATTTCATTACTTGTTGTTTTGCTACTTTATATAATGTATGTTTTGAACCAAAGTAACCTTTAGCTAATTTGATTGTACGTTTACGACGCGCGCGTGTAACTGTTCCACCTTTAACTCGTGGCATTATAATTCCTCCTCAGTGTTTCTAATTTTATTATTTTACGTAAGTTAACATTTGTGCTACTCGTTTTTGATCGCCTTTAGATACTAATGACGCTTTACGAAGTCCACGTTTTTGTTTCGTTGATTTGTTTGCGAATAAGTGTGAAGTGTAAGCTCTTGAACGTTTTAATTTTCCTGAACCAGTTCTTTTAACACGTTTAGCTCCACCACGGTGAGTTTTCATTTTAGGCATGTTTTGTTCCTCCTAGTTTTGTTTTTTGTCGACGATTGGCGCTAACATTAAGAACATTGAGCGACCATCCATCTTTGGCTTTTGTTCAACTGTCGCAAGATCTTTACATTCTTCTGCAAATTTCTCTAACACACGTTGACCAAATTCTTTATGCGTGATTGCACGACCTCGGAATCTGATTGATACTTTAACTTTGTCCTGCTTTTCTAAGAATTTACGAGCATTTTTAAGTTTCGTATTAAAATCATGATCTTCAATCGTTGGACTTAATCTAATTTCTTTAACGACAACAACTTTTTGATTTTTACGTGCTTCTTTTTCTTTCTTTTGTTGTTCAAATTTGAATTTACCGTAATCCATAATTTTGGCTACTGGTGGTTTCGCATTTGGAGCAACTAACACGACATCAAGGTTAACACGTTCTGCAATTTCAATTGCTTCGAACTTAGTTTTAACGCCAAGTTGTTCACCATCATGACCGATTAAACGAAGTTCTCTCGCACGAATTTTGTCATTGATTTGAGTTTGATCTTTAGCTATGGTTGACACCTCCTATTTGATTTACGAAGACAAACAAAAAAGCGAATGCATAATGCACCCGCTAAAAAATAGACATGTCTAACCATGTTATTTAACCCTGTAACTGCTCTTTGCGTCTTCAGGGCGAGAAGCGGGATGCTTCTACTTGTCCGTTTCGTATTCAACAGACTTAAGTATAACAGGCTAATATTTATAAGTCAACATCTATTTTTTCATATTCACTCATATCTGTATCTTGAGATAAATCAACTTCTGTTAAAGGAATCTTACGCGTTTTATATTTTAGTTTGTGGTAGAAATAGAACGCTAAGAATATTGGAATCCCCATATAAGTGATCAAGAAACCATTAAGATCGAACTTACCACCTAATATTAAATCAGTATCCTGACCGATAATTACAAATAAACAAAGAACAAATGCAAATATCGGACCGAATGGGAACCACATCGCTTTATATTTTAATACTGATATATCTTTGTTCTGAGCATAAAATGCTCTTCTGAATCGATAATGACTAATTGCAATACCAAGCCAGGCGATAAATCCTGTTAAACCACTTGCTGCCACGATATATTCGTAAGCACCACTGGCAACACGTTCTACTAAGAAGATGATTACCACCACAACAAACGTTGCAAGTAAACTCGGAATAGGAACGCCTTTGCGATTTGTTTCTGAGAATTTACGTGATGCTAATCCATCTTTACCCATCGCATATAACATACGCGTTGAAGCATACATACCACTATTACCCGCTGATAGAATAGATGTTAAGATAACAGCATTCATAAAGGATGCTGCAAATGCAAGGCCAGCATTTTCAAATACTAACGTAAATGGTGACTTCGCAACACTATCTCCCCCCATTAAGTTAGGATTCGTGTAAGGAATGATTAATCCGATGACGAAAATAGAGAGAATGTAAAAAATTAAAATTCTCCAGAAAACTTGTTTAATCGCTTTCGGAATCGTTTTTTCCGGCTCTTCTGATTCACCTGCTGTAATACCAACAAGTTCTGTACCCTGGAAACTAAATCCGGCTACTAAGAATACGCCAAGAATCGTTAAGAAAGACCCCGTTAAACCATGACCGACAAATGGAGCATCACCTGTCGTGAAGTTATCAAAACCGATAAACTTGCCACCTAATATTCCAACGATTGTTAGTAATCCGATGATTAAAAATAATATAACAGTAGCAACTTTTATAATCGCAAACCAATATTCACTTTCACCATAAACTCGAACTGACAATGTATTTAAAAATAAAATAATTGCTAAAAACACTAAGCTCCATGCCCAACCCGGCAAGAAATCCATCGGTGCCCAGTACTTTATGACGCTCGCAGCAATACTCACATCTGCTGCAACTGTAATCACCCAGTTAAACCAATAATTCCAACCAAGCGCAAATCCAAGAGATGGATCGACGAAGCGTGTTGCATAGGTAGAAAATGAACCTGAAATCGGTAAATATGTTGCCATTTCACCAAGACTTGTCATTAAGAAAAATACCATAATACCAATAATCGTAAACGCAAGTAACGCACCACCTGGGCCAGCATCACGAATCGCTCCTCCAGAGGTCATAAATAAACCTGTGCCGATACAGCCACCAATAGCGATCATCGAAATATGGCGCTTCTTCAATTTTCTTTGTACTCCATTCGTACTTTGCATATATTGACTTCCTTTCAAAAATTAAAAATGAGCACACGTATGATACGCGTACTCATTTGAAAGTATAATCATCAAAATTAAGTAGCGCATCACAAATGTGACAGTCTAACACTTGTTCAATGTTAGCCCAGGATATAATGTTCATACACATTATTCCTTCGGCACTGTTTCCTTTCGATAAACTTCGTTTATGTGTATGACATATCCATCATCTACTCATAAACAGTGCAACCTCTACCTCAACGAGGAATATTAAGTTAGTTACTAATATACATGACATCACTTATTATTTCAACCTCTTTTTATTAATACGTTAAAACATTAAATGACGATTTTCCTTTAAAACATAGACTCATAAAAAATCAAATCATTATTTTTTTAGACGAATCTCATCAACTAAATTCCAGATAAACTCGTCGCGATCTAAAGTTTTAGAATCTTTAGAACCATATTGACGCAGGTTTACTTCATTATTCTCAACTTCTTTATCTCCTACTACAACCTGGTAAGGGACTTTATGCATTTGTGCTTCACGAATTTTGTAGCCCATCTTTTCATTTCGGTCATCAATATGACAACGAACACCTTGAGATTTTAACTCATCATATAATTTACGCGCATAGTCATAATGCACTTCATTAGAAACCGGAATAATTTCTAATTGATTTGGAGCAAGCCAAGTAGGATATGCACCTTTATATTCTTCTGTTAAGAAAGCAACAAATCGTTCCATTGTTGAAATAACACCACGGTGAATAACTACCGGACGGTGTTTCTCGCCGTCATTACCAATGTATTCTAAATCGAAACGTTCCGGTAATAAGAAGTCTAATTGAACTGTAGATAAAGTTTCTTCTTTACCTAACGCAGTTTTAACCTGTACATCGAGTTTTGGACCGTAGAATGCAGCTTCTCCTGGTGCTTCTTCGTAATCTAAGCCCATTTCATCAACTGCTTCTTTAAGCATTGATTGTGCTTTCTCCCACATTTCATCATCCTGGAAATATTTTTCAGTATCTTCTGGATCTCTATAACTTAGACGGAATTTATAATCTTTAAATTTGAAGTCTTTATATACATCTATTACAAGTTGCACGACACGGATAAATTCATCTTTAATCTGATCCGGACGAACGAAGATATGTGCATCATTTAAAGTCATACCACGAACACGTTGTAATCCGCTTACAGCACCACTTGCTTCATATCTGTGCATTGTACCAAGTTCAGCGATACGGATTGGTAATTCACGGTATGAATGTGGTTTATTTTTATAGACCATCATATGGTGTGGACAGTTCATCGGACGTAATACCATTTGCTCATTGTCCATCTCCATAACCGGGAACATGTCTTCCTGATAATGATCCCAGTGTCCAGAAGTTTTATAAAGATCAACTGAACCCATAACTGGTGTATACACGTGGTCATAACCTAATGCAACTTCTTTATCAACAATATAGCGTTCTAATTCACGACGAATTGTAGCGCCATTTGGTAACCATAACGGTAAACCAGGGCCGACAAGTTGATTTGTAGTAAATAACTCTAATTCTTTACCAATCTTTCTGTGGTCACGTTCTTTACGCTCTTCTAAAACCTGAAGATGTTCTTTTAATGCTTTTTTATCGAAGAAGGCTGTACCGTAGATACGTTGTAACATCTTATTATTCGCATCACCTCTCCAGTATGCACCAGCTGTAGATAATAATTTAAATTCTTTAATTTTAGCAGTTGATGGCACATGTACACCACGGCAAAGGTCAGTGAATTCACCTTGAGAATAGATTGTTACATTCTCATCAGCTGGAATCGCATCGATTAACTCCTGTTTGTATGGATCATCGGCAAAAATTTGTTTAGCTTCATCACGACTTACAACACGACGTTCAATCTTAATGTTTTCACCGACAATTTGACGCATTGTCTTTTCAATTTCAGGTAAATCTTCGCTTGAAATTTTATGTTCAGTATCTACATCATAATAGAATCCTTCTTCAATAACAGGACCTACACCGAAATGCACATTACCATACATACGCTTTAACGCTTGTGCCATTAAATGTGCAGTTGAATGACGTAGTACTTCTATACCTTCAGGAGACTCAGGCGTAATGATTTCGATGTCTCCATCTGTTTCAAGAGCCGTTGATAAATCTACCATCTGTCCATTAAATTTTCCTGCTAAAGCTTTCTTCTTTAAACCAGGACTGATTGAACCTGCAATATCCTCAGTTGTAACGCCAGCCTCAAAACTTTTTACATTACCATCTGGAAACTTAACATTAATTTCACTCATTCATAACGCCTCACTTTTTTATTTTATTTTAAACAACAAAAAAGACCCCATCCCAAAAAGGGACGAAGTCAATTCGCGGTACCACCCTAATTACTGATCACTCAGCAACTCTGCATAAGATAACGGTCTTGAGCCGGACAATGATTATTTGTCATACCAATAAGGGAGTAACAATCTAACTTAATTACTGATTCTCAGCACCATCAGCTCTCTAAAAATTAATGATAGACTATCTTATCCTTACAATATTAATATATAAAATTGATTCATTAAATTAATATACAGACGAATTTAGTTTTGTTGTTTGTTAATACATATTATACACTTATTATCGTAATTTTCAAACTTATTTTTCACGGCGATAATTTTTCCCTGATAACATATATTCATCACTTAATGTTTCGATACGCTCCATAATACGTCGCGCCTTCGTCTGTTCTGCACCTTGTTTCGTTATTGATAAATGATGACTTAGTTCTTTAAAATCAAAGTTTGAGCTAAAAAATGTCGGCATATTATTCATCATACGATAATTTAATATCGGCCCTAACACTTCATCACGTACCCATGGTGTTAAGTCTTCTGCACCGATATCATCGAGCATTAGAACAGGCGTATTCTTTACTCGATTTAATCGCTCTGTATATGTACCATCGTTAAACCCTGATTTTAATTCCCGGATAAATTCCGGAAAGTACATTAACGTCGTATAAATATGTCGCTCTTTCAATTCATTAGCGATTGCACCTAAAATAAATGATTTTCCGGTACCGAATGGTCCATGAATATACATACCTTTCGTATCGACACCCTTTGCGATATCTCTGCATACCATCCCTGCACGTCTCACAATATCTATTCTCGTTTTATCATCGAGGTAAATATCTGCAAGCTTTGCATTCAGGACATCTTTTGGCATATGAATTGCCGTTATAAACTGCTTCATCTTTTGTTCTTCATCATAAGCAAGCTTAGAAGGGCATGGTAAATGTCTGATCTTAATGTGATTATTTTCAATATATAGTTCAGGCGTGTGACCAGGGACAAAGTTCTTACACTGGCCATAAGATGCACAATCCTGGCACATAATTGAAGAATCTTTATATTCCTGGAGGACAGATAAATCATTATCTATCATCTGCTCGGTAACATGGTTAGCAGCAATAAACGCACTTATTTCAGGATGTTTTATCGTTTCTTTTTTTATCTTTTCAATACGCTTAAAAATTTCACTGTTAGCGTTTAATATTGAGCCCATCGGTTTCATCATTTATCCTCCTCCCATAATTGATTGAGTTCTTGCTGTAACTTACGACGTTCCGCTTCTAGATCGACATTTTCATCAACTTTATTGCTTGCTATCGGTTCTTCCGTTAACCATTTAGGTGTCATCTCTTTAGAAGGCGGTAAATATTGTTTCGGTCTACTTGATTTATCTTTACGTTCAGTACGTTTCTTATCCATCGATTTTACAAAATGATAAGCTTCCTGACTTGTTTTTAAATTTTGTTTCTTCCAGTTTGAGGCTATCTCTTCAATATACGCCTGCGGGAGTTTCATATCCTTTGTAAACAATACATATTGAATAAGAATATTAAACACGCCATATGGCAGTTGTTCACGTTCTAAAATAGATTCAATCATGCGTTTCTGCTTTAAGGTCGGTTCTGATTTACTGAATGAAGTAAGCATATCGATTGGACTCGTTGTATCCAGCATTTCAAACCAGTTCAGTAGAGTACTCGCTTCCTTATCTTCAGGCTTTATATTATCTGACTGTTCCTGAAACTGCAAAGTTGGTAGTGCACCGTCGTGTTCTATCTTATAGAAATCACGTGCATTTTTGCGTAACGCTTCATGAGAAATCGTTTGATTGCTTGTAAGTGACTTCAAGATAATCTGACGCATTTCTGTAGGTGCAATATCATATAATGCAGCAAGCTGAGAAATTAAATCACGCGTCTTCTTAGGTAATTGTTCACTTGTGATCAGATTCTGTGCCAGCAATGTTTCAAGCATATCAAAATCAAATGTCTGATGATGAATAGGAATACCATACGGGTCACTTTGTTTAATAATCTCACTATTATATTCGAATACAACGGGTTCAGGAGATTTCGGCGTACCAAATACGTCCATATATTTACTTGAAATATCACGATAACCATCATAATCTATATTATTTGTAAAATATCTACTCTTTAACACTTGATATCGATGCTTACCCACCTGCTGATATAAGAACACAGAAAGCATAGGATCATTAAAAAATTGTGCAGGCATTACAGGACTGATTAATTTATAGATAAACTTCTGATTGCTATCATCTATTCTCATATACGTCTTAAGTAAACCAATTGCTTCAAGCCGTTTACGAATCACTTCGAAATGACTCAAATTCATCTTCAGTTCACTTAAGAAAATATAATGAGTGTAATCGTTACTAACCTGGTTATAGTCATTTAAAAACTGACTTAAGAACTGATAGACACCGACACATTCAATACCAATTAAAGGCGTATAAAGTGTCTTAAGAACATCTTCAGTCAGATGCGTACTTATATAGTTTGTCGTGACGGTAAACTGATCCGTACCATTTAATTCCGTAAAATAATGTTGCATGCTGACACCTACTTCTTATCTTTATCGTTCAATAGACCGCTCATTGTACGTAATAACTGATCGACATCTTTAAATTCTTTATAGACAGACGCAAACCTTACATAGGAAACCTGATCTAAAGTCATTAGATGCTCCATCACCAATTCACCGATATCAACCGAAGACACTTCCGTCTTACCTTTTTCACGTAAAGCAGTCTCAACATCTGTCGTAATTTTTTCAAGTGATTCAAAAGCAACAGGTCGCTTCTCACATGCACGGACTAAACCATGTAACACTTTATCACGGTTGAATGCTTGTCTTGTGCCGTCTTTTTTTACGACGATTAATGGCTGTAATTCAATTCTTTCGAAAGTAGTAAAACGTGTACCACATTCTTCACATTCTCTACGTCTTCTGATTGCAGTCAAATCGTCTGCATGTCGTGAATCAATCACCTTCGATTGATTAAAACCACATTTTGGACATTTCAAGACAATCACCCCTTTTTTTATTATTATTTAATTATACATGAATACGAAACAATTAAAAATCCATAAGATTACACTGTTCTGGGTATATAATAAACTATATGAATAAGTTAAAATTAATAAATTAATAACTTTCCAGAAGGAGAAAACTGATGAGACCGAATTATATCCATTTACCAAAATTAGAAGAAGGACACCCTGTAAACAAACTAAGAGAAAGCTTTAATCATAGAAATGAAGTGATACTTTATCATAACGACCCTGTAGGAATCGTCTTTATCGGTGATTCAATTACTGATTACTGGGATATAGAAAGTTACCTGCAATTAAACAATGGCAAGCGAATGATTAACCGTGGCATTGGAAACGATCGTACGCAATGGGTACGCGACCGATTTACAGCAGATAGTATCCAGTTGAAACCCGATTGGATTGTCTTATCGATTGGCATTAATAATACGAAAGCGCTCGACGTTGATCAAAGCGATGACAACCAGCAACAAATTAAGTCACGAATCCTTGAAGATATTGAAGCAATGATTATGATGGCAAATGAAAATAACATAAATATTGCAGTTACTACACTCACATCAACGAACCGACCTAAGTTAGAAGGATTTATAACGCGCTCAAAACTTGTTCAGATAATTAATCACGAAATTAAACAACTATGTACAGAACATGATGCATTATTTATCGATTACTATACACAGATGACTGAAACGAAAGATGGCATCGACTATTTACGAAATGAACTTACAGATGACGGACTACATCCGCATGTATTTGGCTACGACATTATGGCAAAAGTCATTGAAGCAACGTTTACCGATATTTATCCGATACAATTAAAGCAAAGATGAAAAAAGTGTCACACACCAAATACGGTATGTGACACTTTACTTTTAAGGCAACAACTTCAATCCAATGGTACTTGCTAAAATTAAGCCCATAAAAAATAAACGTAATACATTCTTCGATTCTCCGTAAAACAAAATCCCCACAATTGCTCCACCTACTGCACCAATACCGGTCCATATAGCATATGCAGTACTCATCGGAATTGCAATTAACGCAACGGAAAGAAAATAAAGACTACATGCAAATGTAAATATCAGCAATAGCACATAGCGCTTTTGATGTGTGTTTGAATACATATTAATCACGACAACACCTAGCATTTCAAAGATACCGGCAAGTACTAAAATCAACCAATACATTACTTTGCCTCCTCTGGTGTTGCCATCTTAAGACCGATGACACCGATAATTAATACACTTATTAATATAACTTTCTCAACGCTTATTGGTTCATTGAAAAATACTACATCTGCAATCGTTACTAACGTTGCACCTAGACCAACAAATACAGCGTAGCTTGTTCCAACCGGTAAATATTTTGATGCATTCAGCAACAAATAGAAACTGATTGAAACACTGATAACAGTAAGTATCCACTCATACCAAGTATCAGCATGGGCTAGACCAATTACCCAGCACATCTCAAAAATCGCCGCAACGATAATTTTAATCCAGTTCATAACATACCTCACTATCAACATAATAGTGAATAGTATAACATATACGAATTTTTATTTTAATAGAGGAATTTTCCATGACCTAATTATGAATAGCAAAAAAACACCTCTCAATTAAGAGAGATGTCTTGTCTTCTATATTATTTCGCTAATTTTTCACCCATTAATACTGCTAACTCTACAACACGCGTTGAGTAACCCCACTCGTTATCGTACCAAGATAATACTTTCACTTTAGATCCTTCCATAACGATAGTAGATAATCCATCTACAATTGAGCTATGTGGATTTGTATTAAAGTCTACTGATACTAACGGCTCATATGTTACATCTAAAATATCTTTAAGTTCGTTGTCAGCAGATGCTTTAAGCGCTTCATTAACTTCTTCAACAGTTACTTCTTTCTCTAAATCTACAACTAAGTCTACTAATGATACGTTTGTTGTAGGTACACGTAACGCCATTCCGTGTAATTTACCTTTTAATTCAGGTAATACTAAAGCTAAAGCTTTCGCTGCACCTGTAGAAGTTGGGATAATACTTTGAGCACATGCACGTGCACGGCGTAAATCTTTATGTGGGTTGTCTAAGTTCTTTTGGTCATTTGTATACGCATGAACTGTCGTCATTAATCCGTTCTTAATTCCGAATTTATCATTTAACACTTTCGCTACTGGCGCTAAGCAGTTTGTAGTACATGAAGCATTTGATATAACATCATATGTATCTATATCTAATTGTGCACAGTTCACACCGCGAACGATCGTTTGAACATTTCCTTTACCTGGCGCTGTTAATAATACTTTCTTCGCACCTGCTTTAATATGTGCTGACGCTTTCTCAGCATCATTAAACTTACCAGTTGCTTCGATCACAATATCAATATTTAACTCTTTCCATGGTAATAATTCAGGATTACGCTCAGAAACTAACTTAATTTCTTTACCATCAACGATTAAAGCATTGTCACCAGGTTCTACATCTAATTCAAACTTACCATGAGTAGTGTCGTACTTTGTTAAATGTGCTAGTGTTTCTGGAGGATAGCTCGCGTTAATCGCAACTACTTCTAAATTATCATTTAATAGTGCTGCACGGAACACCATTCTTCCAATTCTTCCTAACCCATTAATCGCTACTCTTGTTTTCATCATATCTTCTCCTTCGCAATGTGTTATACTAATCTCTTTCATTAGTATAGCACAATGATTGCGTTAAGGAAGCGTTTTCTTTAAGAAAATTATTTTCATAATTTTCTTAAAATTAATTTTATATATAGCTTTGAATAAGCAATTCAAGTTGCTGATACAATGATTGTAAGCTACCGCTGTTATCAATGACTTTATCAGCTTTTTGTTTCTTTTCTTCAATTGATAGTTGTGATGATACTCTTGACTCAGCTTCTTCCAGTGATAACTGATTACGTGCCATTAATCGTTCAATCTGAACTTCTTTTGGAACATAAACCACCCATACTTCATCAACTGTATGCTCTAATTTATTTTCAAAAAGTAATGGTATGTCCATGATTACGGGTTTACCTAGTTCTAGTCCCGCTTCTTTTTCCGCTTCCATAATATCTCTTACACGGGGATGAACGATCGCATTTAACTTTTCTCGTTGATTTTTATCTTTAAAGATTATCTCACCGAGTGCTTTTCTATTTAACGTTCCGTCTTCCTGTATTACTCCATCTCCAAATACTGTTCTAATTTCCTCTAATCCAGATGATCCTGCTTCGACTGCTTTGCGACTTGCAATATCTGCATCAACAATGACAAATCCATTTTCCGACAAGAAATTTGCAACTGTTGACTTTCCACTTGCGATACCACCTGTTAAACCTATTACTGTCACACTTACACCTACTTTTGACATTTTTCGCAGTAATGCGTGTTTCTTGTTGCTATCACTTGTGTCGTAATATCATTTTGACATACATTACATTGTTTTAAACCATAGACATTAAATTTACTTTGCATATTGCCACTTTCACCTTCGACGTTACGGTAATCAGAAATGCTTGACCCGCCAAATTCAATACCTTTATTTAGCACTTCTACTATAGCTGAAAAGAGTTTCTTCTTTTTCTGAGTGGATAATGTATGTGTAATATGCGTCGGTAAAATACCTGCTAAATGTAATGCTTCACATGCATATATATTCCCACATCCACTTATTACACTATGATCCATAATAACCTGTTTAATCGGTTTATTCATATATTTCTTTAGTTTCGATTGCTGTATGAAATGTGCCATTGCGTTATTTTCAAAAGGTTCTGGCGCAATAGTCTGATTAAAGTTTGCAAAAGCTGCTTCATCTAATATTTTAAATTCACCAAAACGCCTTATATCTGAATAGATCATCTTTTGTCCATCTGACAATTCAAACTGGACATGCCAATGTTTCTTATAATTTGGTATGGGGATTTCCTCAATACTACTTTTCACAAAGAAAGCGCCGGCCATTCCTAAATGGCCGACTAAATATATTTTAGATGTTTGTTCCTGCTCTAATATTTGTTCTTGCTCTATGGAACAGCCTCTTTGTTTCATTAATTCAAAAATAATGTATTTACTTCTGCGGTCTATACTTTTAATTACAGTATTACGTACTATGGTATTAAAGTCATCCAGCTCAATTTGTTTAATAATCGTTTCTTTACCTTGTGCTTTACCACGTTTAACCGCTTCTGAGAATGCTACGTTTATTATTGCTTTATTTAACACATGCGGTCTTAAACCTCTTACCACATGTTCGACTTCCGGTAGTTCCGGCATCTTTCCACCTACTTTGCTTCATACCAACTTTCACCAGAATCATATTCTACTTCAAGTGGTACATTAAGTTCAATTGCATGCTCCATAATATCTTTTACAAATAGACTAAACGCATCTATTTCATCTTTTGGAACTTCAAAAATCAATTCATCGTGTACTTGTAATAACATCTTCGCTTTAAAGTTTGTCTCTTTCAGCGCTTTATCAAACTGTACCATCGCAAGTTTAATAATATCTGCTGCACTTCCCTGGATTGGCGTGTTCATCGCAGTTCTTTCAGCAAATCCTCTTAAATTAAAGTTCTTACTCGTAATATCAGGAATATATCTTCTACGCTGCATAATTGTTGTAACGTAACCATCCTGTTTGGCTTTCTGAATAATATCATCCATGTATTGTTTCACTTTTGGGAAGCTATCCAGATAATCATCGATAAATTGTTGTGCAGCTTTTCGTGTGATACCTAAACTTTGACTTAGGCCATAATCACTAATTCCGTAAACAATACCGAAATTAACAGCTTTTGCCTGACGACGCATATTGCTATCAACCGCGTCCTTTTCAACATCAAAAACTTCCATCGCTGTCTTCGTATGAATATCAATACCATGTGTAAATGCTTCCATCATACTCGCATCTTCTGTAATGTGAGCAAGGACACGCAATTCAATTTGAGAATAATCGGCAGCAAAGATTACCATGTCATCTCCACTCGGAACGAAAGCTTTTCTAATCTTTCTACCTTCGTCTAATCTAACCGGTATATTCTGCAGGTTCGGATCTATTGAAGATAGACGACCCGTTTGTGCGATAACCTGATTAAAGCGTGTATGAATCTTCTCATCATCACCTATTAATCGTTGTAACCCTTCAACGTACGTTGACTGAAGTTTCGATAATGTTCGATAGACTAGAATATCATCGATAATCGCATGACTGCCTTGTAACTTTTCTAACACATCCACAGCGGTTGAGTAACCTGTCTTCGTCTTTTTAATGATCGGTAACTTTAACTCTTCAAATAGAATCACACCTAGTTGTTTCGGTGAGTTAACATTAAATGATTTGCCGGCATGATTATAGATACTTTCTGTTAAAGCATCTAATCTTTCTTGTATTTCACCCTGCATTTCAATTAATGTCTCTTTATTCACTTTAATGCCTTGAAGTTCCATCTTTGCAAGTACTAGGGCAAGTGGTAATTCAAGTTCGTCATGTAGCGCGAGTTGTTCATGGGCAATTAGCTTTTCTTTAATCATAGGTGTTACGTCATTTATAAGATGCACTTCATTTGCAATGTGCTGATACAAAATTTCTCTGTCAGGTACATGCGATTTCGCACCTTTACCGAAAATATGATCATCAGATTCCACATAGTTTAATCCAAAATCATGTCCGAGTTGCGCTACATCAACCACTGTAGATGATGGATTCAATAAATAATTGGCCAGCATCGTATCAAAGGCGATACCTTCAATATTTATGGATAAGCGTTCGAACATTACTTTAACTGCTTTTGCATCATACACATGTTTTTTTACATTTTCATCTTCCAGCAATGTGATAAATGACTTATTCTTCGTAATATCTTCAGGTTGTACAACAAATGTTTCGTCATTGTTTATAATACCTAATCCTAATATTTCATTCTTCAAATAATTGTCCTGATAGCATTTCAAGTGTAAGGCAATTGCATCGATCGCTTTGAATTCAAATGACTGATAATCGTTATTAATTGCGATTTCTTTACTGCTCTCAATTTGACTTGTTGTATCAAGATTTTCCAGCATTTGCTTAAATTCTAATTCTCTGAACAGTTCAATTTTTTTCGTTTCATCTTTATCCGGAATTACAGTATCAGCTAATGTTACTTCTATCGGTGCATTCGTCTCAATTGTTGCAAGCTGCTTACTCATGATGGCATCCTCTTGATGATTTGTAAGATTTTCATTGAGTTTCTTCGCAGTAATCTTATCTAAATTCGCGATTACACCTTCAACAGTATCATATTCTAATAATAATTTAATCGCTGTCTTTTCTCCGACACCAGGTACGCCAGGGATATTATCCGACTTATCACCCATTAAGCCTTTAAGATCGATAATTTTCTCTGCACCAAATCCATATTTTTCGTGAATGAATTGAGGTGTATATTTATCAATGTCTGTAACACCTTTTTTAGTGTAATAAACGGTTACATAATCATTGACGAGCTGGGTTAAATCTCGATCACCGGTTACGATAATTGTTTCCACCTTTTGTTCGGCTGCTTCTTTTGAAAGTGTCCCGATAATATCGTCTGCTTCGTAATTATCTAATTCGTAATGCTTTATTTGGTAAGCTTCTGCAAGTCGTCTAATGTGCGGGAATTGTTCACTTAATTCCTGAGGTGTCTTCTGACGTCCTCCTTTATATTCTCCAAACGTTGCATGTCTAAATGTTGTCTTCCCTGCATCAAATGCGATTAAGAAATGCGTTGGTTTTTCTTCTTTAATTAACTTTTCTAAAATTAACGTAAAACCATAAATTGCATTCGTATGTAACTCTGATGAATTCTTTAGTAAAGGTAATGCATAAAAGGCACGAAACGCGATACTATTTCCATCAATTAATATTAGTTTTTCTTTCATTCTTCTACCTCCATCGTATGTCTCTTATAGTCTATCACATCTTGAATTCAGGACATATTTATAGGAACATCATTTTGAAAATAAAAAAAACACAAGTGATTGCTTCAGGATCACTTGTGTTTATCTTCTTCTAAAATGAAGGGGTCTATGTGCAATTATAGTTGAACATTGTTAATTTAATGTAAAGACGAAGTAAATATGAAGTAAAGTTTCAAGTTGTAAAATAAAATATTAGTATAAATTATAAAATATTAATATAAATGTTGTTTTAATATCACTCTAAAAGTAGTTCCTATACCTACTTGACTTTCCACTTCAATTTCGCCTTTAAAGACTTCTACAATATGCTTTACGATCGCGAGTCCTAATCCTGTACCACCTGAATCACGACTACGAGCTTTATCTACGCGATAGAATCTTTCAAAGATACGTAGTTGTTCTTCTGGCGCAATACCGATGCCTTCATCCGTTATCTCTAATATACAGTTACGATCTTTCTGATATACTTTTACCGTAATCGTTGCGTCTTCGTATGAATAATTGATCGCATTCGATAAGAGATTTATTACAACTTGTTTTAATTTACTTGGTTCAGCTAATACAAATAAATCTTTTTCAAAATCCAGATTAAATTTAATATTTTTCTTTTCTGCAAGTGGATGCACAACTTCAACACTGTTAAATACTTTTTGAGGTAAATTGACTTTCGTCATTTCAAAATGATTCGCCTGTTCAATTTTAGATAATTCGAGTAATTCACTTACAAGCACCTGGATACGATTAGACTCTTTCAAAATAATCTCTAAAAACATATCAAGTGTTTCAGGCTCATTTTTAGCTCCATCGATTAATGTTTCAGTAAAGCCCTTAATACTTGTGATCGGTGTCTTTAATTCATGAGATACATTTGCCACGAAGTCTTTACGCATCTGTTCTAAAGACTTAAGTTGAGTAATGTCGTGTAATACGATAACGATACCTTCTATTTTCTTTCGTTTCTTTGATAGCACTGGTACTACTGCAACATCAAAATATTTCTTGTGAACGTTGACTGTAATATTCAATGTATCGTTGACTGGTTTTTCTATCGCTATTGCTTCTTTAATCATTTGTTTGATCGATTGATTTTTAATCACTGTTTCATAATGCCCATGCGCTATCGGTTGGCCTTTATTAAAAAGATTAATATACGTTTCGTTAGCAATTGCCACTTCTCCGTGATTGTTTACGAGCATTGTTGCACTCGGTATATTCTGTAATGTTGTTTCTAATCGATTACGTTGCAATTTCTGCTCATTATTTAGATCCTGAAGTGTTCTGGCAAGAATATTTGTTGATCTAAATAAATCTTTTGTCTCAGTAACGCTACTTTCAGGTACGCGTACTTTATAATTACCGTCAGATAATAACTTTGAAGCATATGTTACTTCTTTAATCGGCTGGATATAGCTTTTATTGATATAACGTACAATGATAAATATTATCGGAAGCATACATAATAATCCGATACCAAAATATTTTATGATGATCTCTTCAATGTCATTGATTGTTTTTATTTCGCTTAAAATATAAACAGTTTGTTTATTTTTATAACGTAGTAAACTTTTCTCGTTTGAACCATCATAACGGTAATTAACCATATCTTTATTTTCTAATGTGTATTTTGTAATAAAACGATCAAATTCATTTTTTGATGTACCGATTGTTTTATAAATAACATGCTGATCTTTATCGAGAATAAGAATTGATGAATTGTATGATTTTTCATATTCATGTATTAAATCTTCCACACGTTTGTCGCCACTTACATACGCTTCAAAGATTTTTGCATCTTTAGTTAATCCTGCTTTATCTCTGTCAATAAATTGCTTCGCAAGCGTAAGATACAATAGTGTTCCCAGTAAAAGAAAACTTACAACAATAACTGTTGTAAGTATTAATAACAATTTACTTTTAAAACTGATCATTCGCGTTTTGGACTTTCTAATTTATATCCAAGACCTCGAACAGTCTTAATGTATTGTGGCTGTTTTGGATTATCTTCTATCTTTTCTCTTAAGTGACTTATATGTACATCAACAATGCGGGAGTCACCAGCAAACTCATAATTCCATACAGAATTAAGCATATGTTCACGTGTAATTACTCTTCCTTGACGTTCTATCAAATATATTAATAATTCAAATTCTTTAGGTGTTAAATCAAGCAATACATCATTACGGTATGCTTCAAAATGTTCCGGTAATACTTTTATCTTACCGATAATAATTTCTTTATTATCCTTTTCATCTTCGACTGTCTTAATCGTGTTTGAGCGACGAAGAATCGCTTTTATTCGCGCAATAACTTCTCTTGGAGAAAACGGTTTCGTCATATAATCATCTGCACCTAATTCTAACCCAAGTACTTTATCAAATTCATCATCTTTTGCAGTTAACATTAAAATCGGCACTTGATTTTTTTCATTTCTAACAGATTTACATACTTCTACGCCGTCCATTTTAGGTAACATTAAATCTAATACTACGATATCTGGCTTTTCACTGAAAATCTTTTCTAGACCTTCTTCACCATCATAAGCTGTTACAACTTCGAATCCTGATTGTTGCAAATTATATTGTAGTAAAGTTACGATAGATTGTTCATCGTCTACTACCAGAACCTTCTGACTCATCCAATCCCTCCAAACAATTATCATATTCATTATATATTAAAAGAATATTGAAATGCTACAACAAATCAACATTCTTCAAGCTATAACAGAATAATTTACATTCTCTTTACAATTAGAAGGATTATCAATCTATCGTTTAATATATTCATATTAATTTGAAGACTTTAATGATTGGGTTGTATCTTTCACTGCAGCAGCAGACTTATTAAATGCTTGTTGTTCATCATCTGTAAGTTGCAATTCTACGACGTGCTCAACTCCATTTTTATTTAACTTAACTGGTACACCGATATAAATATCTTCCTGTTTATATTCGCCATTTAAATATGCAATAGCTGGCAATACACGGTTACTATCATTGATAATTGCTTCAGCCATCTCAACCATCGCAGCAGCTGGCGCATAATAAGCAGATCCCGTGCCTAATAAGTTTACAATTTCAGCACCACCATTACGTGTTCTTTCAATGATGCCATCAATTGTTGCTTCATCCATTAAGTCTCCAATCGGTACGCCACTCACCGATGAATAACGGATTAATGGCACCATCGTATCACCGTGTCCTCCTAACACAAATCCAGTAACATCAGTCACTGCCACATCTAATGCTTGTGCTACAAATGTTCTAAAGCGAGCTGTATCCAGCACACCTGATTGACCGATAACACGATTCGGTTCAAATCCAGATGCTTTATACACAGCATAAGTCATTGCATCTACCGGATTCGTAAGCACGATAATAATACAGTCCGGTGAATATTTTACAATTTCTTTCGTCGCAGCTTCTACAATACCTTGATTGGTTTGCACTAAATCATCACGCGTCATACCTGGTTTACGGGCGATACCTGATGTAATCAATACAACATCAGAATCTTTCGTATCGGCATAATCATTACTTGCTTTAATGTCGACATTTTGATGTAATATCGGCATTGCCTGCATAATATCTAATGCCTTGCCTGTTGTGGGATCTAGACTACCATAAGTATCAACAAGGACAATATCAGCTATTCCTTTACTCGCTGCAATAAATGCAGCTGTTGAACCTGTGAATCCACTTCCTACGATTGAAATCTTTTTCTTTGTCATGATAACTCCCCCTTAATCTTTTAAAAAAAGGATAGTAACTATGAATTTCATTCATAATACTATCCTTAAAAGTTAGACTACTTTTCTAATTACATATTTTTAATTAATTCGTCAGCGAACTCAGAACATTTCACTTCAGTTGCACCATCCATTAAACGTGCAAAGTCATATGTTACGACTTTTGAAGCGATTGATTTTTCCATCGCTTTTGTGATTAATTCTCCAGCTTCTTTCCATCCTAAATGATCTAACATTAACACACCACTTAAAATAACAGAAGATGGATTTACTTTATCTAAGCCAGCATATTTTGGTGCAGTACCATGTGTCGCTTCAAAGATAGCGTGTCCAGTTTCGTAGTTGATGTTTGCTCCTGGTGCAATACCGATACCACCTACTTGTGCTGCTAATGCATCACTAATATAGTCACCATTTAAGTTCATCGTTGCAACAACATCAAACTCAGCAGGACGCGTTAAAATTTGTTGCAAGAAAATATCAGCGATTGAATCTTTTACTAATAATTTGCCAGCAGCAATCGCTTCATTTTGCGCTTTATCTGCCGCTTCTGCACCTTGTTCAGCTTTAATTTTATCGTATTGATTCCATGTAAATACTTTATCACCAAATTCACGTTCAGCTAAATCATATCCCCACTGTTTGAAGGCACCTTCAGTAAATTTCATGATATTCCCTTTGTGTACTAATGTTAATGACTTACGGCCTTGCTCAAGCGCATAGTTTAATGCTGCTCGAACTAAACGTTCAGTTCCCTCTTTAGAAACTGGTTTAATACCGATACCTGAAGTTTCAGGGAAACGAATATTTTTAGCACCCATTTCATTTTGCAGAAATTCAATCACTTTCTTAACTTCGTCAGATCCTTCTTTATACTCAATACCTGCATAAATATCTTCAGTATTTTCACGGAAAATAACCATATCAGTATCTTCAGGACGTTTAACAGGTGAAGGAACACCTTCAAAGTAACGCACTGGACGAAGACATACGAATAAATCTAATTCCTGACGTAATGCTACGTTTAAAGAACGGATACCTCCTCCGATCGGTGTAGTTAATGGACCTTTAATCGCAATTAAGTATTCTTCAATAGTATCTAAAGTTTCTTGTGGTAACCATTCACCTGTGTTATCGAATGCTTTTTGACCTGCTAAAACTTCTTTCCATTCAATCTTTTTCTCACCATTATATGCTTTTTCTACTGCAGCATCTAATACGCGAACAGCAGCATTCCAAATATCCGGACCTGTTCCGTCACCGATAATAAAAGGTACGATTGGATGATTAGGTACGTTTAAAACACCATTATTATTCGTAATTTTTTCAGCCATTTTTATTTTGCCTCCATTATTAATATTTCTTACTTTAGTTTACCTTATAAATGCATTTTTAATCATTTTATCTTTCTTCAATCGGAACATATTTACGACCAACTTCACCCACGTATGTTGCACGTGGACGAATAATTCTGTTATCACTATATTGCTCTAAAATATGCGCAATCCAGCCAGAAGTACGAGATACTGCAAAGATTGGTGTAAATAAATCATGTTCAATACCCATTGAGTGATAAACTGTTGCTGAATAAAAATCAACATTCGGTAATAAACCTTTTTTTTCTTTTAAAATATCAGCAATACGTACAGACATATCAAATAATTCTTTTTGACCAGTCTCATCAGTAATTCTTCTAGACATTTCTTTTAAGTATTTAGCACGTGGATCTCCATTTTTGTAGACACGGTGACCAAAGCCCATAATTTTCTCTTTTTTAGCAATCTTATCTGCTACATAGCTATCCACATTATCTAATGAACCAATTTCATTCAACATCTTCATAACCTGTTCATTAGCACCACCGTGTAATGGTCCTTTTAATGCGCCAGCTGCAGCGACTACACCAGAATACATATCAGATAATGTAGAAACAGCAACACGTGCAGTAAATGTAGATGCGTTTAATTCATGATCCGCATGAAGAATTAACGCTTTATTGAAACCTTCTTCTTGTACAGCTGTTGGTTCTTCACCAAACAACATATATAAGAAGTTAGCTGCATAACTTAAGTCTTCTTTCGGTTTCACGACTTCTTTACCTTGACGAACACGAGCGAATGCTGCTACAAGTGACGCTACTTTAGCCTGAATACGAATCGCTTTGTTCATATGCGCATCTTCATTAAATTCATCAGCACGTGGATCAAAATGTGCTAAATAAGATAAAGATGTACGCAACCCTGTCATAGGATGTACATGATCTGCTGCATAATCTTCAAAGTGACTGTACATTCTTGGATGCAAAGTCATATTTTCAAATAACTGTTTTCTAAAATCAGTTAATTCTTCCGCATTTGGTAAACGGAAGTTCCATAATAAGAAGACAACTTCTTCAAATTGTGCGTTTTCTGTTAAATCATCTATTTCATATCCTGCATAAGTAAGTTGATCACCAATAATTGAACTTACTTTAGTGTTTGAAGCAACAATACCTTCAAGGCCTTTCACTAATTCTGCCATTTTTGACTCCCCTTTGCACCATAGTTTTTGTTATGCCAAATGTAATGGCTTTCACAACTCAATTATATCTAATGTCCTCACTTTTGTGAATGAATTAGGAACTTAGAAAATTTTTATCTTACGTGATAACTTTTACTTATATTTAAATTTTTATTTTATCATTTAATTAATTCTTAAAAATATTAAGAATATTTTAAAAAATGTTTGTAATTTTCAGATTTTAGTAAGATAATATAGGTACTAAAAAGGAAAAGGGGTTTAGTATGGCAAATCATAATCGTAGTATCGAAGAACGAAATGATTTACAACGTTCATTGTCAAATCGACATATTCAACTGATTGCGATTGGGGGCGCAATTGGTACCGGACTATTCTTAGGCGCAGGAAAATCAATCAACCTGGCGGGTCCATCCATATTATTTACTTATATAATTATCGGACTCTTTTTATTTTTATTTATGAGAGCATTAGGAGAATTATTATTATCTAATACCAACTATCATTCTTTCACAGATATAGCCCGAGACTACTTAGGAGACTTCGCAGGATATATTACCGGCTGGACTTACTGGTTCTGTTGGGTCGTAACTGGAATGGCGGAAGTTACAGCGATTGCTAAGTATGTACAGTTCTGGTGGCCCGACTTTCCGACATGGTTATCATCACTTTTATGTATTCTTGTGTTAATGTTCTTAAACTTATTAACTGCTAAATTATTTGGTGAATTAGAATTCTGGTTTGCATTGATTAAAGTTATTACAATTATTGCATTAATCATTACAGGGATCGTACTTATTGTCATCGGTTTTAAAACAAACTTTGGCGTAGCAACGATTACAAACCTTTGGTCACATGGTGGATTCTTCCCAAATGGGACAAACGGATTCTTATTAAGCTTCCAGATGGCAATATTTAGTTTTGTAGGGATTGAGTTAATCGGTGTAACAGCTGGTGAAGCACAAGACCCTGAAAAAACTTTGCCAAGAGCAATTAACAGTGTACCGATGCGTATCGTATTGTTCTATATCGGTTCATTGATCATCATTATGAGTGTCACGCCTTGGGATAAAATCGATCCAAACGAAAGTCCATTCGTTAAATTCTTCGGATTAATCGGAATTGGATTTGCAGCAAGCTTAATCAACTTTGTTGTAATTACTTCTGCGGCATCGTCTTGTAACAGTGGTATATTCTCTAACAGCCGTATGTTATTTGGTTTAAGTAAGAACTATTCAAAAGGAAACGATAGTTTCTTCCAACGTACGAATAAAGCAGGTGTACCTGCCAACGCAGTAGTATTCTCTAGCGTGTTGTTATTATTATCTGTATTACTGAATTACTTTATGCCAAATGCAAACGCAGTATTTACATTAGTAACAACCGTTGCGACAGTATTCTTTATCGTTGTATGGTCTATCATTCTTGCAGCATATCTTGTTTACTTAAAACGTAGACCACAGTTACATCAATCAAGTCTATACAAATTACCTGGAGGCAAAATTTCTGCTATCGCTATTCTTTTATTCTTTGTATTTATGTTCGGTCTATTGTTTATGGCTGAAGATACAAGAATGGGATTATTCGTATCGCCATTGTGGTTTGTATTATTAGCAATTATGTACGCAGCACAAGGTGGATTTAAAAAAGGAAGTTTTGATCCACATAACTATGATAATAAATAATATAAAATAAGAAGCACAGGATAATGTCCTGTGCTTCTTATTTTATATTCAAATTCACTTAGTTATATAACAATTAATTTACTTTTGCATGTCCAACATAAACTTTATTGTGTTCTGCATCTACTGTTACTAAAGTACCAGTTTCAAGTTTTTCCATAACGTCTACAACGCCTACAATCGTTGGCTTACCTAATGTTAAACCTACAACTGCTGCATGAGATGTTAAGCCACCTTCTTCAGTTACAATGGCTAAAGCTTTTTCAATGTATGGAACCATGTCAGCATCCGTAGATGGAGCTACAATGACTTTATCAGATAAGTCTTTATCAGCTAATTCTTCTGCAGATCTAACAGCTAAAACTTTACCAACTGTTGCATTACGTCCAATACCTTGTCCAGCTGCAATCACATCTCCAATTAAATGGATTTTCATTAAGTTTGTTGTACCAGCTTCACCTGTAGGAATGCCTGCAGTGATAATAATTAAATCACCATTTTCAACTGTTCCTACTTCTATTGCTGCCTGAACTGCTTTATCTAATAATTCGTCTGTCGTTGATTTCCCTGTCTTAATTACTGGGATAACACCCCAGACAAGTGCCATATGACGAGCAGTTTCTTCATAAGGTGTTACTGCAATGATATGAGCATGTGGGCGATATTTTGAAATTGTTTGTGCAGTTGTTCCACTTTCAGTTGCAGCAACTATCGTTTGAACATCTAAATTTAATGCAGTATGTGCTACAGATACACCAATTGCATTGACCATTGAAGGCTGATTTAATTTCGTTCTGTCAGATAATAAGCGCTTATAATCCTGAGCTTCTTCTGCTGCAAAAGCAATGTTATGCATCGTTTTAACTGACTCTTCAGGGTATAAACCTGCTGCAGTTTCTCCAGATAACATCACAGCATCTGTTCCGTCGTAAATCGCATTTGCAACGTCACTTGCTTCTGCACGTGTACAACGTGGGTTACGTTGCATTGAATCCAGCATTTGTGTCGCAGTTATAACTGGTTTACCCACAACATTACATTTCTGGATTAAATCTTTTTGTACTAATGGTACTTCTTCTGCCGGGATTTCAACACCCATGTCTCCACGAGCAACCATTAATCCATCAGAAACTTCTAATATTTGATCAATATTTTCAATACCTTCTTCATTTTCAATCTTAGGTATGATGTTGATGAAGTCACAATTTCTATCTTCTAAAATTTTACGAATTTCTAAAACATCACTTGCACGACGAACGAAAGATGCCGCAATAAAGTCAACACGTTGTTCAATACCGAATATTATATCCTGCGCATCTTTATCCGTAATACCTGGTAAATTCACTTTAACACCTGGTAGATTAACACCTTTTTTATTTTTTAATTCACCTGCATTAATCACATCACAGATAATTCTTCCTTCTTCATGTTTGATATCTTTTACTATTAATTCGATTAACCCATCGTCTAACAAAATCGTTGAACCAACATGTATATCATTGATTAAATCTTCATATGTTACAGAAAATTCTGCTGGCGTTCCTAATACTTCTTTCATATTAATTGCAACTGTAGAACCTTTAACTAATTCGATCTTGTCATTTTCCATGTTATGGGTACGAATTTCAGGTCCTTTAGTATCTAAAAGAATCGCTACTGTTTTATCTAATTTTTTAGCCACTTCACGAATCGTGTCGATGCGTGCTTTATGCTCTTCATGACTACCATGTGAGAAGTTTAAACGTGCTACGTTCATTCCAGCATTCATTAATTTCTCTAACATTTCTGGCGATTCTGATGCTGGTCCTATCGTACATACAATTTTAGTTTTTCTCATGTCTATGAGCCTCCGGTAACTTTTTTTATTCTATTCAATTAAGAAAGTTAATTCTAATTCAGTATTCATTCAACAGTGATAATAAACAATTATATTAAATAGTTATTTTAAATTGATAACTCATTTGATAAAGCATACATTTGTTCATCTAAAGTATGCGTTGCAGAGAAGATATCATCAAATGATGTTTTAGATAATTTGTTATTCTGAATACCAACGGCTAATCCTGTTTCATCATTCATTAATAATTCTACAGCATAGCCACCCAGTCTACTTGCTAATACTCTATCTAATCCTGATGGAGATCCACCTCTTTGCATGTGCCCTAACACAGAAATACGCGTATCCACGTTGATATATTTTTTAAGCTGTTCACCACATTCGTGACCACTCATAACACCTTCAGCAACAACAATGATTGAGTGTTTCTTACCACGTTCAATACCTTGTTGTATTTTATCTGCTATCTCTTTAATTTCTTTCTTATGTTCAGGAACTAATACTGTCTCAGCTCCACCTGCAAGTCCTGACCATAAAGCAAGATCACCTGCATCTCGTCCCATTACTTCAACAATAAACGTACGTTCATGACTTGACGCAGTGTCACGAATTTTATCAATCGCTTCTATAATTGTATTTAACGCTGTATCGAAACCGATTGTAAAATCAGTTCCGTTAATATCATTATCAATAGTACCCGGAATACCGATTGTCTTAATACCTTCTTCATTTAGACGTTGTGCACCACGGTAACTACCGTCTCCACCAACTACAACTAATCCTTCAATGCCGAGTTGTTTTAAATTATCAATACCTTTTTGGCGCACTTCCGGATCTTTAAATTCAGGACAACGTGCAGATTGCAAGAAAGTACCACCGCGTTGAATTTTATCTCCGACGGTACCACGTTCCATCTTATGAATATTATTAGTCACTAAGCCTTGATATCCTTGATAAACACCATAAACTTCAATATCATGGTACATTGCTTTACGCACGACTGCACGCACTGCAGCGTTCATGCCCGGCGCATCCCCACCACTTGTTAATACTGCTATCTTTTTCATAGTATTTTCCTCACCTTTTGTCTATTGATACCTTTAAATTAACACAATCCAATATTTATATCCATTAAAATCATGTATTATAACAGATGTAAACGTTTTATCTTTGAACAAATTAAAAACCCGTTAGAATAAGCATCTACGGGTTTTATTTTAAGCGTTTTCATTGTTTTTCAATAATTTACATTACATCATTCACCGACATGTAAATTTACATTGAACTTCCAATTTTTCTGAATTTATTATAGCGTTGATTTTTTAATGCCTGTTTATCTAATTGCAATAACTCATTTAAATGTTTTTCAATAGAAATATCAATATGTTCACTTTGAGCAGCGATATTTAAATGTGCGCCACCTTTAACTTCGGTAATCAGTTCATCTACAATATTTAGTTCCAGTAAGTCTGGTCCCGTAATTCTCATACTTTCTGCAGCGAGCTGTGCTAAACTACTATCCTTCCATAACAATGCTGCGGCACCTTCTGGTGAGATAACAGAATACGTTGAGTTTTCAAGCATTAATAATCGATTACATATACCCAAACCTAAAGCACCACCACTACCACCTTCTCCAATAACAATCGAAATAACCGGTACAGAAAGACCCGCCATTTCAACCAAGTTTCTGGCTATCGATTCGCTTTGTCCACGTTCTTCTGCTGCTTTACCAGGGTATGCACCTTTCGTATCAATAAATAGTATAATAGGACGATTAAATTTATCTGCCTGCTTCATTAATCTCAATGCTTTACGATATCCTTCCGGATGTGCCATTCCGAAATTTCTATATATATTATCTTTTGTATCTTTTCCGCGTTGATGTCCTATCACTGTAACAGGTTGTCCTTTATATCGTGCTACTCCGCCAATAATTGCTGGATCATCTCTAAAATTGCGGTCTCCATGCAGTTCAATAAAATCTTCGAATAAATAATGAATGTAGTCTAGTGTTGTTGGACGTTCTGTAAGTCGTGCAATTTGAACACGCTGCCAAGGTGTAAGGTTATCATAGATTTCATTGAATTTTTCTTCTCTCGTAATCTGTAATGTCTTTACTTCATCATTTAAGTCTACACCTTCAGTAGCCATATATTTCTTTAATTCTTCAATTTTCCTATCAAGTTCGATTAACGGTTTTTCAAATTCAAGCCCCATATTTATACTCCTTTCGTATGTATCGCGATGAGTTTACTTAACGTTTCTTTCATTGCTTTACGGTGTACTACTTTATCCAGTTGTCCATGTTCAAGCAGAAACTCAGCTGTTTGAAAGTCATCAGGTAGTTTCTCATTGATTGTCTGTTCAATAATACGTCGACCCGCAAAACCAATTAACGCTTCTGGTTCAGCTAAATTGATATCACCTACAGAAGCAAAGCTCGCAGAAACTCCGCCAGTTGTCGGATGTGTCATATATGAAATAAATAAGAGTCCTTTTTCGCTATGTCTTTCTATCGCTACACTTGTTTTAGCCATCTGCATCAGAGACAGAATACCTTCCTGCATACGTGCACCACCACTGGCAGTAAAGATGACAAATGGAAGTTCATGATCCGTACAGTAATCGATCACTCTGCTTATTTTTTCACCGACTACTGTCCCCATAGACCCCATTCTAAATCTAGAATCCATCACGCAGATACCGAATCGATTTCTATCTATTTTACCAACACCAGTTACAACCGCTTCATTTAATCCAGTCTTTTCTTTATCGCTTTCTAACTTTTCTGCATAGTTTGGAAATGAAAGTGGATTTTGAGAAGCAATCACTGCATCAAATTCTTCAAAACTATCTTTATCAGTAATTGCTTCTATTCGTTCATATGCACTTAATGCCATATGATGATCACAATGAAAACAAACATTTAAGTTCGTACTTAATTCTTTCGTATACATAATCTTCTTACATTTAGGACACTTGACCATGATACCTTCAGGAACTTCTGTATCTTTCATGTTTTGTACAGCTACATATTTTTTCTTCTTATTACGCTTAAATATATCTTTGAACATATCCATTACTCCTCAACATCATATGTCTTTTCAAACTGTTTCAATAATTTCCATACACGAAACATGATGGTATTACGTGATTCAATCGCATCACTTAAATGTTGTACTTTCGTACCCTCAACAGTTGCGATTGATTCTATCATATGTATAAAATCAGTAATTTCAGCTTGCTGTGTTTCTGTTGTCACAACATAGCCTGCTATCATTTCTATAAATTGATTATTATCCATTTCTGTTAAATAAGTACCTTCACCACGTCGTGTTTCAATCACACCAAGCATTTCTAAAGCTCTAAGTGCTTCACGAACACTTGATCTGCTAATATTAAGATTTTCACTCAAATAACGTTCAGAAGGTAGCTTATCGCCAGCAGTTAAATTTTTAGTTTTTATAATTTCATTAATCGCAGTTATTACTGCATTAAATCCTTTGTTTGGTATTGGATTCAAGGTTTTTCCCCCTTCGCATCAATAAAAAAACCTTAGTGGTCAGACCACTAAGGAATACTATACCATATATTAAAATGATTTGAAATGTTAAATTAGACGAATATCTGCTTTATCGTATCGAGACATAAAGTCATCTAGCTTGTCTCTTTGAATAAATCCTAACGATTTCATTTCATTCTGCTCAAACTGAATCACTTCAATATCACCTTGTTTATTAATTTGTTCTGCGTTTTGAAGTGGCACTCTCACAAATAACTGCTTCGCATTCAAATGAATATTTTTAATAAATTCATCAACTTTAATGACTTCGTTTACAATGATTTGATTATCTTTCTTAACATCAAATTTTCCTTTTACAATAAGGGGCTTATTGGTTTGAATCAATGGCTCGTATCGGTCGAATACTGTTGGAAAAACTACAAGATCCATCTGCTGTATACCATCCATTGCTTGTACAAATGCCATTGGTTGACCTTTTTTTGTTCTAACTCTTCTTAATCCTTCAATCCAGAGTAAAATATATTGGTCATTTACCTTCTGACTCATACGATATAGGGGTAAATACTGTAGTTCATTAAACATTGATTCGATTGGATGTCTTGAAATAAAGAAACCAAGATACTCCAGCTCATAACTAGCCTTTTGATCATCCGACATCTCTTCATGATAATGATAGATTTTCTTCTTATTGAGTCCTAAAGACTCGAGAAAGTTCATTTCACCAAAAGCTTCTTTCTCAACATCAAGAATCGCATCAAGTGAAGCAAGCAAAGTTGCACGATTTTGCTCAAATTGATCAAAAGCACCAACATGTATCAATGCTTCCAGCAATGCTTTAGATTTAACGCGTTTCGGAATTCTGGCACAAAAGTCATAGATATCTTTAAATGGTCCTTTTTTTCTTTCTTCAACAATTTCAACCACACTTCTATACCCTACGCCCTTAATCATACCGAGTGACATCATGATACCTGTCTTTTGCGCCTTGTAATACCAGCCAGCCTGATTAATATCAGCGGGATATATATTGATCATTCTTGATTTAACTTCAGCGATAATTTCTTTTGTTTTATGCTCAACACCAATTTGATTACTGAGTGTCGCGGCATAAAATATATTTGGGAAATGCACTTTAAAGTACATCATAATATATGATATTTTTGCATACGCAACAGCATGTGCTTTATTGAATCCATAATTAGCAAACTTTAAGATTAATTCATAAATCGCCGTCGCATCTTGTTTTGAATAACCATTCTTCATGCTACCCGATACAAAATGCTCCTGTTCAGCCAGTAATGTCTGATGGTTCTTCTTACTCATAGCACGTCTTAAAATATCCGCCTCACCAAAACTAAATCCAGCAAACCGATTTGCAATCTGCATAATCTGCTCCTGATAGATAATTACACCATAAGTAGGTGATAGTATATCCTCTAAATCAGCATGCGGTAAGTGAACTGTTTGCTGATGATGACGTCTTTCAATATATAACGGTATTTGTTCCATCGGACCAGGACGATAAAGACTTAAAACTGCAACAATATCATTGAAATTTTCTGGTTTTAATCGTTTTAACACATTGCGTATTCCGTCTGATTCTAATTGAAATATTCCCATTGAATCTCCGCTGGATAACTGCTCGTAAACTTTTATATCATCCATCGGAATTTGTTCAATATTTATCGTCTTACCATATTGTGCCTTAATAGAACGTAGTATATTATGTATAATCGTTAAATTACGTAAACCAAGAAAATCGATTTTAAGTAATCCAACCGCTTCTACTTCTGTCATATTCCATTGGGTAAGTGGGTATTCTTCACCCATCAATAAAGGTACATAATCTGTAAGTAACTGGTCATGAATGATGATACCTGCAGCATGTGTCGATGTATGACGTGGTAAACCTTCCAGCGACCTTGCAATCTGATACCATTTTTTGCGTCGTTCATTGTAATCAATAAAGCTTGAAAATGTATCATCTTCATATGCATCGATTAAATTATTAAAGCTTTTATTACTCAATATTGAACTTGCTTCTTTTAACTCACTTTCTGAAAACTGCAGTATGCGTCCGACGTCACGCATCACTGCTTTCATAGACAGATGACCGAATGTCACGATACCGCTCACATTGAATGCACCATATTTCTGAATGACGTATTCAATTACTTTATCGCGCTCTTTATCTTCAAAGTCAATATCAATATCCGGCATCGTTACACGTTCGGGATTTAAAAAACGCTCAAAAAGTAAATCATGCTCTATCGGATCAATAGTAGTGATCCCAAGCACATAACTTACGAGAGAACCACTTGATGATCCACGTCCGGGACCTACCAATATGTCATTTGTCTTAGCAAAATGGATTAAATCACTAACGATTAAAAAGTAATCAGAAAATCCCATGCTTTGAATGACTTCATATTCATACATTAATCGTTCTTCATATTTTTCATCAAATTGAGGAAACTTTACTTTTTGCTTTTGTAGGAGTTTATAAAGATAAGCATCGCTTGATAAATCATCAGGTACCGGATATTTTGGTAAATGCGTTGATTTCTCAAGTGTAACGTTACATGCTTCAGCAATTTCTTCTGTCGCTTGAATGGTACGCTCAGAAATACCCAAATCTAATAATATTTCATCTGATTTAATATACTTTGTTCCAGACTTTAATTGAATGGTCTCTAGCGGTATCTTTTTATTATCATCAATTGCATTTAAGATGCTTAAATCTACGATACCATCCGGCGATAAATATCGCACATCATCGATATATACACGCCTAGCTTCAATTGTACTATCGTGACTGACATAATAATCGGCATCTTCCAACACAAAATGTTCCTGATTCGCATCTAATTGTTTGTAGATAACGATTAACTGGTCAGTATATTGACGCAGTATATCAGTTGATATTTTTTGTAGATTTTTCAGTTGTATACGTGAAGACAACTGCATCAGGCTTTTAAAACCGTCATTATTTTTGGCTAATAAAACTGTATAACAATCTTCAATACCGTCTGTCAGGATGATTTCCATACCAATTATCGGTTTCATACCGGCATCAATGCAAGCTGAATAAAATGACTGCACACCAAAAAGTACATTTAAGTCAGTAATCGCAACTGCTTTTTGTCCAAGCGACTTGGCACGATTAATCAAGTCATCAATCTTAACTGTTGAATGAAGCAGATCATATGACGTATGAATATTTAAATGTACTACCAAGTTATTCACCTCATTTTATTAAGCATTTACTAACGCTTTTAATTGCGCGATTAATCTTTCTAATTCCTCTACACTATAAACAGATGCACCACTCGCCAATGGATGGCCACCACCATTATATTCTGCTGCAAGTTCATTGATCACTACATCTTTACTTCTCAGACGTACTCGAATCTCACTTGTTTCGTCAATCGCAAACGCCCAAGCTTTAATGCCTTGTGTATCCGCAAGACTATTAACAAATAAAGATGCTGCACTGGCAGATATATTAAATTGTTCTAATATTTCTTTCGTAATGAATATATACCCTACGCCTTCTTCAAGTTTAAAATGTTGTAGCACATATCCCTGAAATCGAATAGAAGTTAAATCACGTTGCTGCATTTGATTGATCATCTGCGTATGATCAATATCGTATTTTAATAGTTCTGAAGCAATCGCCATCGTTTTGCTCGTTGTATTATTAAATAAGAAACGCCCTGTATCACCTACGATACCGATATAAAGACAGCGCGCAACTTCTCGTGTAATTAAGTCCGTACCATAACCGATATTTAACAGAATTTCATAGATTATTTCGCTTGTAGATGAACTATCCGTATTAACGATATTAATTTCACCATATTGATCTACCGGCGGATGGTGATCTATCTTTATAATAGTTTTACACAACTGATAGCGCTCATCATCAATACGTGGTGCATTTGCCGTATCTAACACTAAGGCAAGTGCATCTGTAAATATCTCGTCATTTATTTCGTCCATTTCACCGATAAAGTTTAAATTGTCAACTGAACTTCCTACTGCATACACATTCTTATTTGGAAATAGCTTCTGTATTGCATGTTTAAATCCTAGTTGAGAACCTAGTGCATCCGGATCAGGACGTACATGTCTAAATATTATAACCGTGTCAAAAGCATTAATTTTTTCAATCAATGCACCAATTTCAGTTTTATTCATAATTTCTCCTTTGTTTGATAGATTTACAGGTCTTAAAGATATGCTATAATCTTTAAGACTGGAGGTTTAAAGATGGAAACAATTTTCCCTTATATTCTTATGACATTTGTTACAATAATGATTTTCGCATTTATTTTTACTATTTATAATATTGCGAAATACTTTAGAGAAGTCAAAGATGTACGACGTGCCTGGTATAGAGCACGTGCACGTCAATGCTTTTCTATATTTATGGTAGCATTTGCTGTAACTCAGATTTTAAATTTCCCAGCTACTTTCACATATATCATATGTACCCTTTTGATTGCATATGCAATATATAATTATCAATATGCAATAAAGGCTAAAAAGTATTTTGAAAATCACTTTGATGAAGAAGATGCAGCATGGGAAGCATTACGTAAAAAACAGCAAAGCAGAAGATAATAATTATGATTAAAAGAGAGGCTGGGACAGAAGTGTTCTGCCACAAGCAAAAACCGGACAAAACTAATAAATCGCGCTTTGATTTATAGTTTTTGTTCGGTTTTTGTCGTAGGGGCAACTTCTGTTCCGCCGTTTAAGCTGTTAAACAGAAGAGAGCTAAGACTATTGTCTCACTGTCTTTTTTGATTAGTAATAATGTTCAATCACCTGAAGAATTGTCATTGCTTTTGCCACCGCATTATTATTCTGCATAATCGCAATTTCAATCTTTGCAAACTTACGTCCCATATCCAGTAACTTTACTTCAACATCCAGAATAGAATCTATCTGGACTGTACGGATGAAAAAGATATTGATACTATCAATCAGTACATCTCCACGAATTAACTTCTTCATATGAAATTTAACTGATTCCTCAATAATTGCAAGAAATACAGATTTACTTAAACTACCATACTGATTAGACATTTGAGGTGTGATCTGTATTGAAATTTGATCATTATTAAACTTCATCTTCTTTAATATCTGATCATTAAATGTATCGCCCATATGTGGCTGTCTGTCCGCTGATTGCATCGCTTTTAACACATCTTCTCTAGAAACAACACCGATTAAGTTATTATAACGCGATACGACTGGCAACAGTTCGATACTTTCCCATATCATAATATGCGCGCAACTTGCGACAGTCGTATTTAAGTTAACAGTAACCGGTGACTTAGTCATAACCTTCTTAATCTTTTCAGAAGGATTTTGATTAAAGATATCTTTACTTGTCACCATACCGCTTAACTTATTGTTTGCATCTAACACTGGAAAACGTGTATGTTTAGAGCTTTCTGATAATGCATGCCAATCGCTGATTGAATCATTTTCCTTTAAGTAACGTGTTTCATCTAATTTAATTAAAATATCTTGTGCTGTCAGCACTTCTTTTTTGATTAATTGATCGTAAATCGCACGATTAATCATATTTGCAACGGCAAATGTATCAAAATTTGATGAAATAATCGGTAATCCTAATTGATCAGATAAATTCTTAACTTCTTCAGCAGTATCAAATCCACCTGTAATTAAAACTGCAGAACCCTTACTTAAAGCAAGCTTTTGAACTTCGATTCGATTACCTACAATCAGCAGTGTATTTTCTCCGATATACTTACTGACTTCTTCTACTTCCATAGCACCAATCGCAAATTTCGTCAGCGATTTGTGCAGACCACTTCTGCCACCTAATACTTGTCCATCTATAATATTAACAATTTCGGCAAATGTCAGGCGATCGATTGAGTTTCTTGTTTTCTTTTCGATTCGAACAGTTCCAACACGTTCTATCGTTGAAACGATACCGTTATTCTCAGCTTCTTTTATTGCACGATATGCTGTACCTTCTGAGACATTAAGATCTTTTGCAATCTGTCTAACCGAAATCTTACTACCTACTGCTAGACCTGATATATGCTCGATGATTTGTTCATGTTTTGTCAATTTGCCACCTAGTTTCCATTACTTTTAATGCTTAAAGTGTTACTGATTGTCCTGCATCCAGAATTTCTACTGGACTTTTAACTTGTGATTTAAATTCATTTGGATCCACTTCAATGTACGGGAATGTATTGTAATGAATCGGCACAGTCAATTTCGGATTAATAAATGTGTTAATTGCATATGCTGCATCATCAATCCCCATCGTAAAGTTATCACCAATCGGTATAAAACATAAATCAACTGGATGACGTTCTGCGATAAGCTTCATATCCGAGAATAAGCCAGTATCTCCCGCATGATAAATTGTCTTACCTTCTACTTCAATAATAAGTCCGCAAGGCATCCCAAAATAAATAATATTTCCTTCGTCATCATATAAGGAATTACTATGAAATGCTTGTACATACTTTACTGAACCGAAATCAAACATCCATTTACCACCGATATTCATCGGATGTGCATGCTCTATCCCTTGCCCACCTAAATATGAAACAATTTCTGGTGTTGCAACGACTGTCGCATTTGTTCTTTTAGCAATCTCAACTGTATCACCAATGTGATCACCATGACCATGCGTTAGTAAAATATAATCAGCTTGAACAGTTGAAGCATCTAAATCTGATAATTTATTACCTGTAATAAAAGGATCTACTAAAACCTTTTTTCCATTACTTTCAAAAGAAATACAAGATTGTCCATGAAAATATACTTCCATATTTAGCACCTCTTCCTTTTTATTAAGTTCATTATACATTATTAATGAATGTTTTAAAAAGATTGTAAGATACTATTGATTGAATAATGTTCTTATCTTTCATAAACTAGAGTTACTCAGAAATAAAAGGAGCATGATTATGAAACAAACATTAAAAAATTTACAGCAATTGATGCAATCTCAATCCATTGAATATGCATGGATTACGACACCAGATAACATTAATTACTTCAGTGGATTCTTGTCAGATCCACATGAACGACTTACTGCTTTATATGTAACTCAAAACAAAGCTCTCCTCATAGTACCAAATATGGAAGTCGAAGATGCAAAGAAAGCATCAAATCTAACTGCTTATGGTTACTCTGACACTGAAGATGCATTTATAGTTGCGAAGCAAAATACGAGATTCCCGGATAATGCACCGTTATATATTGAAGAAGAACATGTTACTGTCAAGCGTGAAAAAGCTTTACTTGATACTTTTAAAGCTGCCCAATTAAATGCAATAGATCAAATCATTAAAGATATGCGTAATATTAAAACAGCAGATGAAATTGAAATTTTAAAAAATGCTGCGCAATTTGCTGATAAAGCATTGCAAATCGGTGTTTCTCATTTAAAAGAAGGTATTACAGAAAAAGAAGTGGCACAATATTTAGAATCGGAAATTTTAAAAATTGAAGGTATCAGCGGTATGAGTTTCAATACGACTGTACTTTTCGGCGACCATGCAGCAAGTCCTCACGGGACACCAGGTAACCGTGAGCTAAAAAATGATGAGTATGTATTATTTGATTTAGGTGTTATTTATAATGGTTACTGCTCAGATATTACAAGAACGATTGCTTTTGGAAATCCACCAGCATTTCATCAGGAAATTCATGCGATTGTTACAGAAGCAAATCAACGTGCAATAGAAGGTGTTAAACCTGGTGTAAAAATTAGTGAAATCGATGCACTCGCTCGTGATTATATATCTGAAAAAGGATATGGTGAAGCATTCCCACATCGTTTAGGGCATGGCTTAGGTATAACTGTGCATGAATTTCCAGATATCTCTTCTGCCAATGATGATATATTGAAACCAGGTATGTGCTTTACAATTGAACCGGGTATTTATTTACATGGTGAAATCGGAGTACGTGTGGAAGATGATATTTTAGTGACTGAAGATGGTTATGAAGTATTGACAAGGTATGAAAAATGATAAAAGAAGCGGTAGTTGAAACATTTGATGAAATCATCTATGCAGCAACTCATGGTGCAAATCGTATTGAACTTTGTGATAATCTGTTTGTTGGTGGTACAACACCAAGTTTCGGTCTTGTAAAACTTGCTATAGAATATTGTCATCCACTAAATATCGAAGTGGCAGTAATGATACGTCCACGTGGCGGTGATTTTACCTATAACTTATTTGAAAAAGAAGTGATGCGCGAAGATATTATCGCATTACAATCATTAAACGTTGATGCATTCGTTTTTGGTGCTTTAACAAAAGATAATGATCTGGATACGTTAACAATGCATGATTTAAGAAAGACAGCACAGGAAGTACCCTGTGTGATGCATATGGCTTTTGATCAGATTCCATTAAGGCAGCAACTAAAAGCAATGGATGCTTTAATTGATATGAATTTCAAGCGTATATTAACACATGGTAGTGAAGACAAATCAACACCAATACTTGATAATGTTAATCAATTAGGACGACTATTAAGACATTCAAAAGGAAATATAGAAATTATGCCTGGTGGCGGTTTAAATAAAGATAACCTAAATGATTTACTTGAACTTATTCCTTTTCAGGAAGTCCATGGTACAAAAATTGTATAAAGATTAAGAGGAGTGCGAAATGGCACTCCTCTTTTACATACAACATTTAATTACTTTTCTAATAATGATTTTGCATCAACATATTCTAAACCTTGATCATCAGCTACAGCTTTGAAAGTAACATTACCATCTAAAGTATTGAAGCCTTTTAAGATCGCTTCATTATCTAAAGCTGCTTGTTTATAGCCTTTATTTGCAATTTGTAATGCATAAGGAATCGTAGCATTCGATAACGCCATTGTTGAAGTACGAGGCACTGCTCCAGGCATGTTTGCTACTGAGTAATGTACAACATCATGTTTAATAAATGTTGGATCATCATGCGTCGTAATGCGATCTGAAGTTTCAAAGATTCCACCTTGATCGATCGCGATATCAATTACAACTGAACCTGGACTCATCGTTTTAATCATTTCTTCAGTTACTAATTTAGGGGCTTTAGCACCAGGAATTAATACAGCTCCAATTACTAAATCACTGTTTTTAACTGATTCTGCAATATTTAAAGGTGTAGACATTAACGTTTGAACCTGACTACCGAATAGATCATCTAATTGTTGTAATCTAACTGGAGATAAATCTAAGATGGTAACATCTGCTCCAAGACCTACAGCCATCTTCGCTGCGTTAGTTCCAGCTTGTCCACCACCGATGATAGTCACTTTACCTTTTTCAACACCAGGAACACCTGCTAATAAAATCCCTTTACCACCGTTTGTTTTTTGTAAGAATTGTGCACCAATTTGAGTTGCCATACGTCCTGCAACTTCACTCATTGGAGATAATAATGGAAGTCCACCAGTAGGTAATTGAACTGTTTCATAAGCAATACCAACCACTTTTTTCTCTAATAAAGCTTTTGTCAGTTCCACTTCAGGTGCTAAATGTAAATAAGTGAATAAGATTAATCCTTCTTTAAAATATCCAAACTCTGCTGATAACGGTTCTTTTACTTTAATCACCATATCTGTATCCCACGCTTGCTCAACAGAAACGATTTCAGCTCCCGCTTCTTTGTAATCCTCATCAGTGAAATAAGAACCCATACCTGCACCTGCTTCAACGCGCACAGTATGTCCATTTTCTATTAAAGCGTGTACCCCAGCTGGTGTTAAACCTACACGGTTCTCGTTGTTTTTAATCTCTTTTGGAATTCCGATAATCATTAAAATTCATCCCCTTAATATATAAATAATAACGCTTACATCACCATATTAGCACTTTGATGCTAAAACGCAAACCCTTTTGTTTTAAATTATATTTAAATCATTAGGATGAAAAATTTAACGACGGTGTCACATACATTATCCAGAATTAGTGTTATAATTAAAGTGTAGAAAAGATTCGCAATATATAAAAAATGGAGGGATATTTATGTTAGTATATAAAAACATCTTAATTGCAGTTGACGGTTCAAGCGAAGCGGAATGGGCATTTAATAAAGCAGTCGAGGTTGCTAAACGTAACGATGCAACACTTCACATCATCAATGTTATTGATACAAGAAGTTATGCAAGTGTTGAAGCATATGACCGTTCTATTTCTGAACGTGCAACACAGTTTGCTGAATCATTATTAGATGGGTACAAGAAAGTTGCTGGGTCTCGCGGTGTAAATAACGTTGAAACTTTAATTGAGTATGGATCTCCAAAAACAATTATACCTAAGAAAATTGCTCAGAAATTAAATGCTGACCTTATCATGTGTGGTTCAACTGGATTAAATGCAGTTGAACGCTTCATCATTGGATCAGTTTCAGAAGCAATTGTGCGTCATGCTGAATGTGATGTGTTAGTTGTTAGAACTGAAACAATGCCGGATAATTTTGAACCTGAAGTAGCTACGAAGGAATTTATGGACCAGAATAAATAGAATGAATCAATACGGAGGTGTGTAAAATGGAAATTGCAATTATTTTAGCAATTGCAACTTGCTTCTATTGTGCATTCGTTGATTTACAGAGAAATCACAAGATACCCAGATAACAATCCTCCGAAAATAAAAGAGCTAAAATGATCATCGTCATTTTAGCTCTATTTTTGTTGGTGTATATAATAAATGCATGTTCGGAAACGGTTGTATTTTGTATTTACTACCGCTTTCGGTACAGCTAACGCTGCCACAATAAAAAAACTACCTATTCAATACAAATAGGTAGCATCTTAAATCTATTCACCTAACTCCCCGAATTCCATAACGTCACGCGCAATCATTACTTCCTCATCTGTAGGAATAACCATTACTGTTACACGAGAATCATCTGTTGAGATAATTGCTTCTTTACCACGTAAGCCATTATTTTTCTCAGGGTCTACTTTAACGCCTAAGAATTCTAATTTTTCACATACTGCTTCACGGATTGTATCAGAGTTCTCACCTACACCAGCTGTAAATAAAATACCGTCAACACCACCCATAACTGCTGCATATTGACCGATATATTTTTGAATTCTATCTACATAGATATCCAATGCAAGTTGAGCGCGTCCTTCATTTTTTTCAGCTGCGATTTCAATATCACGCATATCGCTTGAAATACCTGTAATACCTAATACACCAGACTCTTTATTATATACATTTAATAATTCTTCAGCTGATTTATGCAATTTTTCCATTAAATAAGGAATTGTAGCAACGTCAATATCACCTGTACGAGTACCCATCGTAATACCAGCAAGTGGTGTGAAGCCCATAGAAGTATCTACAGATTTACCATCTTTTACTGCTGTAATTGATCCACCGTTACCGATGTGACAAGAGATAATCTTTAAACCTTCTTCAGGTTTTCTATCCATCATTTCTGCTGCACGTTGTGCTACATATTTATGACTTGTACCATGCGCACCATATTTACGTACTTTATGTGCTTTATAATATTGGTATGGCAAGCTATATAAGAATGCTTTTTCAGGCATTGTTGAGTGGAATGAAGTATCAAATACTGCAACATGTGGAATATCTGGTAACATTCTTCTGAAAGCCTGAATACCCATTAAGTTTGCTGCGTTGTGTAATGGCGCAAGTTCAATTAACTTTGCGATTTTTTCTTCTACGTCACGATTCACTAATGCTGAAGTCGGGAATAAATCTCCACCTTGAACAACACGATGTCCTGTTCCATCTAATTCATTGACACTTTTAATAATATCGTAATGAATCATGCGTGCTAACATCATATCAACAGCTTCTTCATGATCTTTAATATCTAGAGTTCTTGTACGTTTTTCACCATCAACCGTAATTGTAAATACTGAATTTTTCAATCCGATTCTTTCTACTAAACCTTTAGTTAGTACTTTTTCTGATGGCATTTCGAATAATTGAAATTTTAAAGACGAGCTCCCGGCATTAATTGCCATAATTTTCTTCATGAAAATCCTCCTAAATAATTTTTAACACTCTTATTTAATCATTAATACAGGTTTAAAGCAACAATAATACAGTAATTATTTATTACGATTTTCTGAATACCATGTATCAAGTTCATCTAAAAAGGCTTTCATTTTTCTTTCATCTTTAAAATCCGGTATATTGGCCAGCAAAACTTCCACTGGCTTTGAATCTGTCACCTTTTTATTCTCAAGCACTAATAAACTTTTGCGCAAATTTTCTGACTTAAATAGACTGGTTGGAAAATTTAAAAATGCCTGCATAACTGTTTCTGTAGCAATAAATTTTTGAAGCTGTTCTACATTATCACCTTCAAACAACATGCTTGGAACGATTAAAAATGCAAGACCTCCTGGTTTTAATGAAGCAATCGCTTGTTCGATTAGAAGATGATGGCTATAGCTATGTCCTTCTTTAAAGCCAAGCTTCATTTGATGACTGCGCTCATCAACCGGATAATAACCAATCGGAAAATCTCCTACAGCTATATCAAAATCACCTTCTGGTAATGGCATGATGGCATCTTGCGGGAAAACATCCATCGGCACTTCTAAAAAGTTCGCTAAATGTACACTTAATCTTGATAATACAGGATCTACTTCTACTAATACGTGATCAAATGTCGTTTCCGGATTTTGTTCATGTATTGTCGCTGAAAGGTGTCCAGTACCACTCGTCAGATCAAGCATCTTTAGTTCTTTATTATCCTGCATAAATAAACGAATGACATATGCTACTAAATAACCAATACTGTCCGGTGTCATCTGATGATTTGGTTGAATCATCTCTTCTTTTAACATGCTTAAATAGCTGAATTGAAATGCTTTACGTCGGTCAATAACCGTACTACGTTCTAAAGTTTCACGTTCATTCATATAAATATCTTCAAGTGCGAGACCTAAATTCTCAATGAAACTGTGTCCATTTTCTTTCTGAAAAGCTTTGGCTTTATCGTCTATAAGTTTAAATAATTCTTCTATCATCATTGTTTCCTTTCAAATAAAAACTGCCCACTCGGGGCAGCATCTATACATTATTATTGTAAATTAGATTGATTTTAAAGCTTCGATTGCTTTATCATAATCGGGATGGTTCGTTCCTTCTGAAACGATTTCAGTGTAAACTACTTCATTAGCATCGTTTAATACGAATACAGAGCGTGCTAATAAACGTAATTCTTCCATCACTACACCGTAGTTTGTACCAAATGATAAATCTTTATGGTCACTTAATGTAACGACGTTATCTAAACCGTTCGCTGCACACCATTTCTTTTGAGCGAATGGTAAGTCAGCTGAGATAGTGATTACAACTGCATTATCAATGCTACTAGCTTCTTCGTTGAATTTACGTGTTTGTTGTTCACATACACCAGTATCAATTGAAGGGATAACTGAGATTAATTTTTTCTTACCTTCAAAGTCAGCTAGTGTCTTAACATTTAAATCTGTATCTAATACTGAAAAATCAGGCGCTGCTGTACCTACAGTTACTTGCTCACCTAATAATGTTACCGGGTTATTTTTAAAAGTTACTTGAGTCATTTGTCTTCCTCCTTAAGTGTTATTCACTTAATAATTTACCATGAACAGGACAAATTATAAAACTAAAAGCATTATTTTAACGGACGCCTTCATTTAAAATAAATTGTCTGATTGGCTCCTTATCTTCTCTTACAACAAATGTATCACTCAGTAAATCGTGAATCCCACGTTTCTTCGGATTGAATAATACAACAAGATAAAGCAGTGACCAAAAGAAATTACTAATATATCGACCGAATAATTCTCTTGTAAGTACTGTACCGATAGAAAGCTTTTCCTCTTTCAAACTTAACACTTTTAGTCCAAGTATCATCTTACCTAAAGTCGCTCTAAAGCAGTAAGTCATCAATACAAAATAGCTGAAATAAATGATCGCACTTAAAATATTTTCTACCGAGAATAATCGTATGCCAAAATAAGTATCCTGTAATCCGCCTAGTCCAACGATCGGTCCAATGATAATCCCTTTAATACTTGAAATGAGGATGATATCAATAAGATATGCTATTAGACGAATACCGAATCCCGCATGGGTCAACGCTAAAATTTCATCTTCAAGTTTACGCTTATGCGTATATGTACCGCTAGCTCTTTCGCTTACATATTGACCACTATCGACTGGAGAATATTGACGGACTGTATTACTTTCATTAAAATGTTCTGTCATTTTCCTCACCTACTCCCCATATAAATACATCGGCTCTAAACCTTGACGTTTTGACAGGATTTGTTGAACACGATCAACATCACTTTGTCCCATGAATTGTTTAACGAATGTATTTGCTGCAAAGAAATCTTTACCGAAAAATGAATCATCCGCATTAAATTCGATGACTTCTGCATGCTTCGCTTTCAAATCTGCTTTCATTGCTTTTAATGCATCTTTTTCCATACCGATTTCATCAATTAAATTTAGTTTCTTAGCTTGTAATCCAGAATAAATTCGGCCATCAGCTATTTTTTTCACTTGTGCAGTATCAATATTTCGACCATCACTGATTACTTTTACGAATGCATTATAACTTTCGTCAACAAAGCTCTGTAAAATCTTGCGCTCTTCTTCATCCATCTCTTTTGTCGGACTCATAATATCTTTATGTGGCCCACTTTTAATCGTATTAAATTTAACACCATATTTATCAGCTAATTCTTTATAATTCATAGACTGCATAATTACACCAAGAGAACCCGTAATTGTTTCACTTGAAGCATAAATTTTGTCAGCTGGTGCAGAAATATAATATCCACCAGAAGCAGCCATATTTTTCATCGTAACATACACTTTTTTACCTGATTTTTTTATAGCTTCTACTGCGTCATGAATTTCAGCGCTTTCATACACGCCACCACCTGGTGAGTTCACTACAAGCATCAGACCTTTAATATTGTCATCGTCTTTAATTTGTTCTAATGTCTGTAATGTCTTCGTATGGTTGTATCCTGCTTCATCAAACAAACCTGGAACCCCAGTATCCTGGATTACACCGTCTACTTCAACACGTGCAATTTGGTTAGATCCATCTGTACCTTCAAGTACTGTAGTACTTAGTTCATCACTTTTCATACTTGTAGCTTCTTCAAATGATTTCGAAAAATTCGTTGTTACAGCACTTGTAAAGAAACTTACAGATGTTCCCAAAATAAATAAAACTGCCGCAATAATCATTGCAATAACTCTTTTACTCATCAATTCATCCTCCAATATTTTTATTCTACTTAATCATAACAGATTATTAATAGCAGAGAAGAATATCCATTCGCTTTTAAGGTAATTTTAAGATTCTTTACAAAAAAGAATACCTAATAGTCACCTATAGGTATTCCTTAATATAATCAAATATATTTTTACCGATTAATAATACAGTCACACATACAAATAGTACTTTAACATATGATACACCTTTTCTAATGGCAAACTGGCTACCAACATAACTACCAGCAATCATCGCAGCGCCCATGCTTAGTCCATATGTAAAATTGACTTGCCCTAATACAATAAATAATAATAACGCACCTAAGTTACTCGCAAAGTTTAAGACCTTCGCGTTTCCTGCAGCACTTAAAAAGTCAAATCCGATAATCAAAAAGACAAACAGCAGGAAACTACCAGTTCCCCCGCCTAAAAAACCATCATAAAATCCAATTAAACCAATGATGATAATAAATAATATCAGTTTTTTCTTTGTAAGTTTATGATACGTTGAAATATCGCCCCAATCTTTTTTAAATAACGTGTAAATTAATACGAGTGATAACATAATGATTGCAAGTGGCTTTAAATATTCTGGCGGCAGCTTTGTTGCAACAAATGCACCAATAATAGATAAAATAAATGATAACGGAAACAGTTTTGCAACAATATTAAAATTCACTTTACGGGAACGGATAAATGAAATCGCAGACGTAAATGATCCAAATGATGATGCGAGTTTATTAGTGCCTAATGCCATAGATGGCGGCATACCTGTGGCGAGTAATGCAGGAATACTAATCAGTCCCCCGCCACCTACCACGGAATCGATAAATGCAGCTAAAAATCCGAAAATAATTAAAATGAGTAAAATTTGAATATCCACATTGAATGCTCCTTTAGTTACTACTATAATAGTAACTATAAAACAAAATTAAAATGACGTAAAGAGGTGTTTTTTTGGAACAAGATATTATTAAACAAATGATGCATCTTGGATTAAGTAGCTATGAAGCAAAATGCTACTTAGCATGTATCAAATTAGGTAAAGCAAACGGTTATCAAATCAGTAAACTCTCTGCAGTACCACGTGCCAGAATATACGATACGCTTGATAAATTAATTGAAAAAGAAATTGTTACAAAAATTGATGAAGCTGAACAAATCTATTATGTAGCACTCCCATATCAAACTTTTATTGATCGTAAACGACATGAATATGAAAATACGATGAATGACTTACAGACTAATTTAAACAATATTAATACAGTTACACCAGAAGATATTATTATAAAGACTTACCAAACAAAAGAAGATATTATCCAGAAAGTAAAAGAGATTATCAACAATACGAAAGAAATACTATATGTTTCTTTATGGCCAGGTACACTCAGCAATATTGAAGATTTATTAAAAGACAGAAATATTGCTATAAAAGGTATTATCTTCAATGATAATCACACTTTTAACCACAAAAACAACCAACTTTTTGTCCATAGACACACAAGTTATACAGATACAATCGAAGATAAACAATGGTTTATTATCATCAATGATCAAGGCGAGATGATTTATGGGAGTGATCTAAATATTCAGTCACAAGCTTATTACTCAATTGATCCACAACAAATTTATTTAATGCAGAACTTTATCTGGCATGACATACTTGTAAATCAGCTTGTTGAACAGAACCCCGAAGCTGATGAATGGATAGAACTCAAGCGAGAAGCATTCTTTAATTAAGTATCAAAAAAGCTAGCGACAAATAAAGTCGCTAGCTTTTTCACATTAACTTTCAAACACTTCTCCATTATCCATTCGAAATTGCTTTCTAAGTAAGTCCGGATAATTCGTAAATGCACCGTCAATGCCTTCATTGATAAGTCGCTCCATATCCACTTCATCATTTAAAGTGTATGGGAAGACAAGAAAGCCGATTCTGTGCATACGTTCAATTAACGCTTGATCTAAATCTTTATAGTTAGGACCAACCGCATAAACAAACTGATGAATCTTCTTGAGATCATCATCACTCATATCACGCAGCATGCCTTTCTTACATAACAAGAGTAATGGGATGCCTTGCTTTAACTGATTCATCTTTATCAAACTTTCCAGACTAAACGACTGAATGACAGTTTGGTAATTCGCCATTCGCTCTTCCGTTAACAAATTAAAATCTTCTAGAATCATCGTCAATTGTTCTTCCATACCTGGATAAATATCTGGCGCTTTTGTTTCTATATAATAGTTCGCTAGTCCATAACGCATAAACACTTCTCGTAATGTCGGGACAGTCTGTTCGGCATAATAATCACGTGCAAGTTCAGGAAATTTGTCATTAAACCATTGGCCGATGTGTATACGCTTAATCTCTTCAAGTGTCATTTCTTTGATTGTTCCTTGCGTGAGTCCTGTCCGTTCAATCGTTTCATCATGCATCACGATAATTTCTCCGTCCAGGGTCATCTGTACATCCAGCTCAATATAGTCTGCGTGCATATCAAAGTGACTTAAATCATAGGATGCATAACTATGCTCAGGTGCATAGGCACTCGCTCCACGATGAGCAATTACAACATTTTTATCTAACATCAAACTACCTCCTTATAAAAGGTCAGAGAAGTCACTTTCTGTTTTTTGATTATTTTTTGAAAGTGTGATTGTCTCTATACCTTCAATCGCAGTTTTGATCATTGCATCAAAATCAACTTTACTTTCAAAGCTTTCAACTTTGTCTAGTCTAGGATTAGTCTTAGGATTTTTCGGTGTAAATATTGTACAGCAATCTTCAAATGGTAAGATAGACGTTTCATACGTACCAATTTCTTTCGCTTTAATTACGATTTCTTCTTTATCATACGTTAATAAAGGGCGTAGAATCGGTAGGTTTGTAACCGCGTTAATGGCATACATACTGCCTAATGTTTGAGAAGCTACCTGTCCTAAATTTTCTCCGTTGACAAGTGCTTTCGCATCAATTTGACGGGCAAATTGATCAGCGATACGCATCATCATACGGCGCGTTGAGGTCATCGTTAAATTCTCAGGCACTGTCTTATGAATCATCTTCTGAATATCAGTAAACGGTACGAGATGAAGTTTAATTTCACCGGCAGTTTCCGCCATAATCTGAGTTAAATCTATAACCTTTTGCTTCGCTTCTTCACTCGTAAATGGTGGAGAATGAAAATGTATTGCTTCAATTGTAACGCCGCGACGCATCACTTCAATTCCTGCAACCGGTGAATCGATACCTCCAGATAACATTAATAATGTCTTTCCACCTGTACCAACCGGCAATCCACCTGCGCCTTTAATAACGCGTGAGTAAAGGTATGCTGCATCACGACGAATTTCTACTAATAGCTTGTAATCTGGATCTTTCACTTTTACAGTTAAATGTTCGATGTGCTTTAATATCTCTCCACCTAGAATTTGTTGTAAATCAAACGTTTCATACGGAAACCCTTTGTCAGAACGTTTCGCATCCACTTTAAATGTTTTGCCTGGTTCATCAATATCTTTAGCTAATACAACAGCCGCTTCTTTAATTGCTTCGATATCTTTTTCTACTTTAACGACAGGACTTACTGAGTGCACACCAAATACTTTAGAAATACGACGCATAATCTCTTCAACGTTCGCATCTTCTGTTACTTCAACATACATTCTATCTCTATTCGCTAATACTTTATATCCTTCTAAAGGGATTAAAGCATATTTTATATTACTTTTTAACTGGTTAACAAATGTGTTACGGTTACCTGATTTTAATGTCAGTTCACCATATCTTACTAAAATATGATCAAATTTCATCGTTTTAATAGCTCCTTCATCTCTTCATAGATCAATTCAAATGCTTTCAAAAATGCTTCAATGTGTGCCTGAGTCGTATATTTATCAAAAGAAATACGTACACTTCCAGTAATCGCATCTTCTGGTACATGGAGTGCAGTTAATGTTTCATTTAACTTTGCTCGCTTTGATGAACAGGCACTCGTTGTAGATATCATAATACCATGTTTCGAAAAACTATTGACGATAACTTCACCTTTTACTCCGACAAATGAAATATTAACAACATGCGGTGCACCGTCTTTTACTGAATTTACACGAATGCAAGGATACTGACTCACTTTAGATTCTAGAGTATTTTTAAATGCTTTCATACGTTCAAAATTATCATCTTGTTCATTTAAAGCGATACGCATCGCTTTTGCCAAAGATACGTCACTTGCAACATTTACTGTGCCGCTTCTAAAACCATATTCCTGACCACCGCCGAACAATGTATGAGTAATTGTTACGAGTTGATCAAACACCAATATCCCTTGACCTTTTAGGCCATTAAATTTATGACCACTTAATACAAAACTATCCATCAGTTCAGCATCGATTGGCAGTTTACCAAAGGACTGAACACAGTCTACATGAAAATGAATCTTTGGATATTCCTGAATAATATCATGTATCTCTTTTATCGGTAAAATTGCACCCATCACGTTATTAACATGCATTAAACAAACCATAATGACATCCTGATCAAGTATCGATTTAAAATGGACTAAATCAAGCGTGGCATCATCATTAAACTGAACATATTTAATATTGAAACCTTCTTCTTCCAGTGCTCTTACTGTTTCTAACACTGATGGATGTTCAAGTTTAGAAGTGATGATTGTCTTTCCAAACTGTTTCTTACTGCGTGCCATACCAGTTATCACTAGATTATTTGATTCTGTTGCACCACTCGTAAAAATAACTGATTGATGGGTTAATCCTAATAATGATTTAATCTGATCTCGAGCGGATTCAAGTAATTTACTCGCTTCTATACCTTTGCCGTGAGGACTGCTTGGATTATAGAAATATTTCGTATTGACTGTATTGAAAGTATTTAATACTTCCGGATCTGGTTTTGTTGTTGCACAATTATCTAAATAATTCATAAATTCACCTCAATGAATAAAAGACTTGAACGAATTCAAGTCTTTTAATGCTTTATTATTGTCTTTGATTTAATACACTTGCTTCAATCTTTTCCGTAACACCAGGTTCAACACGCTCAATCGCAGCTTCTGCAATCTCTACCGCACGCTTATATCGGTTGTTACTAAATAATCGCTCTGCTTCGTTTAAATCTTTGTTTACATCTGGTCTTTCTTTTCTGTATCGATTACCATACTGTATCAATTTCTCAGCATACTTCGCATTTTCTAAGACGTCAACCGCTTCTGCTTCAAATGTATTCATCGTAATTAATACTTTGTTTACTTTATCACGGACTTGTGTCACATTCATCGGACGTTTATTGAATAGTTGGTGCACTTCACGTGTTTCAATATCAATTTCATTCTTCATGATAATAAAACGTTCAGGTACGCTTGATAAGTTCGATGCAAGTAATCGGCGATAAATCTCTTCTTTCTTAGCCTGAATCTTTAATATGTTCTTTTGCGCTTCCTGCTCATCTTCTCGTAAATTTGTTAAATGCTGCTGAATCTTATCCTGGTTATCGTTGATAACTTTCACATGATCATCGATATATTTCAGATTATCTTCAACTTCAGTATAGCGAATACTCGATTTAGCTGTTTCAGTTAAGATTTCATCATAAACTGTAATTAAACTTTGAATCTCATTATCATACTGACGAACTTTTTGAATATCTTCTTCATTGATATAATAGCTTTCTTTTACGTATTCAATTTCAGTGCGTAAAGTATAATTCATATCTTTTGCATGGAATAACTGATCGGTAATGCTTTCTTTCGTTGTCTCTACGTTATTCTTAGCCTTCACTTCATATTCGATTAACTCTAACATTTCATCAAGTGAGTCATTGATTTCATTAATAATCGCTTCTGCTTCATTTAATTGTAGTCTTGCGATTAATGGTTCTACTAAATTAAGCTTACCTTTTAATGTTTGTAGATTACTATCCACTTTAACATGCTCTAAATTGTAACCTTCAATCTTCAGATCACGACATCCGAAACGAATATCCTGAAACTGTCCCGGCAATTCTTTTTGGACATCACGAATAAGTAATGGGATATCTTCCATATCTTCTTTTAAACGTGTCATTTCATTATGTAGCGCAGTAATATGTTCATGTGCATCATCATAATTTCCCGCTGCAACTAAACCTTCATATACTTCAATTTTTGGTGCATACGTTTCAATTTGAGCTTCCAGCGGATCAGCAGCTTCTCCAAATTGATGACGGTTCGCTAACACATCACGTTTAGCTTCTCTATAAATAATCTTACAGTCATCATACTTTCTATCATCTTCTTTTGTTGAAGATAGATAATTATTAATCTCTTCAGTAAAATGCTGATATTTCTTTTCAATCTGATCCAGTAAATGATGGGTTTCTGCAACCTTCTCTTCACTTTCTTTAAACTTAAATTTATCAAGCGCTTCATCCGCATCATTTATAGTTAACTCACAAGCTTTAATATCTTCATTTAAAACAGTCTGCCATTCTTTTTTCCATTTATCAAAACGGTTATTTGCCTGACCTGATAAATTTAAAACTTTCACTTTTACGAGTTCATCCTGGAACGGTAAATTTTTGATTTCATTTTTTCTTGCTTCAACACGCTCAACACTTGCTCTTTTTTGATTTCTTAAATAAAACAAAATACCAATAACAATTAGTATTAATACGATTATTCCAACTATGGCATATATCATCAATTTTCATTCCTTCCAAAGTACTCTTACCTATTATAACGTAAAATAGGTATTACAAAAACAATTAATTGTGAAAAGTTCTCAAATTCGTTACACTAATGAATACTAACAATAAGAATTTTAAAAATGGAGTGATAGTATGTTTGAAATTAGTCATATCAATAATTATAAAACGCTCAATCAAATGCTTGATGCTTTGCTTGAAGGAGAAGATGATATTGTAAGTCATCTGGCAAATGCGAGTGCACTGCTCAATGAATTTCTTACTGACGTAAACTGGGTTGGATTCTACACGATGAAAAATGGTCAATTACAACTTGGACCTTTCCAGGGTAAACCAGCATGTGTAACAATCCCTGTCGGAAAAGGTGTTTGTGGTACTGCAGTGAGCGAACAAAAAACGATGCGTATCGAAGATGTCCATGCATTTCCTGGTCATATCGCATGTGATGCGGCAAGTCAATCTGAAATCGTTGTACCGATCATCATCAACGATAGTGTCTTTGGCGTGCTGGATATCGATGCGCCAATTAAAGATCGCTTTACTGCTGAAGATCAGGCAGGCTTAGAAAATTTCGTATCAATACTTGAGAAACACGTATCAAAATTAGTTTAATTCGTTATTGACAATACATATTAACATGTTATAATAACATCTATGTGAATAAACGAAGATAGCAGATAAATATTAAGGCGCTCTATAGTGTCCCCTATGTTGGCGTGTTGTGTAACTGAAGCTATAAGGCGAAGACACGGAATGACACCATATCGACTTAAGCATTTATCATATTTTTGTTTTTTACATAAAAAACAAAATAAGAGGAGGAGTCACATTATGGCTCGTTTTACAGGTTCAACTTGGAAAAAATCTCGTCGTTTAGGAATTTCTTTAAGCGGCACTGGTAAAGAATTAGAAAGACGCCCTTACGCACCAGGACAACACGGTCCTAACCAACGTAAAAAATTATCTGAGTATGGTTTACAATTACAAGAAAAACAAAAATTACGTTACATGTATGGAATCAACGAACGTCAATTCCGCACAATCTTTGACCGTGCTGGTAAAATGAAAGGTATTCACGGTGCTAACTTCATGGCACTTTTAGCATCTCGTTTAGATGCAGTAGTATACCAATTAGGTTTAGCACGTACACGTCGTCAAGCACGTCAATTAGTTAACCACGGTCACATCATGGTAGATGGCGCTCGCGTAGATATCCCATCATACCAATTAAAACCTGGTCAAGTGATTTCAGTTCGTGAAAAATCACAAAAATTAAACATCATCGTTGAGTCAGTTGAATTATCTAACCATGTTCCTGAATACTTAACTTTCGATGCAGAAAAATTAGAAGGTACTTTCGTACGCGTTCCAGAACGTAGCGAATTATCTGCTGAAATTAACGAACAATTAATCGTTGAGTACTATTCTCGTTAATAAGATAGATTATATCTTATTAATCATCAAACGCTACAATCCCTTTATTATCAAGGGGTGTAGCGTTTTTTATTTTTCTCTATTTTTTATCAACTTAGCATATTATAGTATGTTTTAGTATGAAACTGGTGGAACTTTGGTGGAACTTTTTAAATTATGCGGGCACGGTACTTAATCACTTCAATATTCTTTGAAGTGATTTTTACTTTATCCATTAATTAATTTAATCATAAGTACCTTGAAATAATACGAACATATGTTCTATAATATTTGAAAGGAGATGATTAACGTGAACTGTTTAGAATGTACAATTATTGATGAAACTATTTATTCAATTATTAAAGATCAATATCAAGAAAGAAAGTTTGGTTTAAAAGAGGTTGATGAAATTGTTCCAAAAACTAAAATCTATCATATGTTATATAAAGATGATTTAATTACAGAGTCAAATCAGCGTGAATTTTCTTTATTACCAATCAATATCACGATTGAAAACGGAATAGACAATGATCCTGATAAGGTATATTGCATCATACAAGAAAGTAATGATAGAAAATGAAGTGCCATAATCTTAATCCAATCCACCCACAAGTCCCTAACAGTATGTTAAATGAAACTAATTATAAAAATATTCCACCACAGTACTTGGAACGTAATATTCCGAAAGGACGCGGCATGATTAAGTGGGCCCCATTTGCTACGATGCCACAGCAATATGAAGATGTAAGAAGACAAATTAAATCTCAGATGTATCAATATATGCCCTACTTATCTGATGAACAGTTGATAGAGATAAATATCAAAATACATCACTATGCAATCTTTCCATCAGCTTGTATCGTTAAATACTTTGAAGATCATCAAATACATGAATTTGATGTTGTAATTGAAAAGATAATTGAACACGAGAAATTAGTAGAAGTGTTTGATTGTTATACAAGAGAGAAAAGGAAGTTGGAATTTAAATATATTGTCGAGGTTATTTGATTCGGTAAAATGAACGAAGTTAATATAATTCGGCTATTTAGCCATAAAAATAGCCCTGCAACACCAAAAGGTATTACAGGGTGGAAAGTTAACGAATATGAATACTCGTCTACCATATCTAAAAATAATATAACATCTTTTCTAATTTGTGACAAATAAAAAATAACCCTTACTGCTATCAAAACAGTAAGGGTTTATATCTTGTGGCTAAATACATATTTATTTAAAGTTCGGTCTAATAAACCACGCTACACCATTAAAATTACACGTTCTAATGTTCACTGGTTTACTTGCTGTGCCATCTACGTTTTGTTCTACAACCGTCATACCTGTAGTTCCAACTTTTATTGCAACTGCTACATGACCAAAGTCTTCTGTGCTATTAGGGTCCCAATCCCAAATTGGAAGGTCCCCTTCTTCCATTTTTATATCTCCACCAAATTTATATACTTTACCTTCTTTTAATAGTTGAGCCATATTATTTTGTGGAATATTTGCTGCCTGCATGCCAGTAAAACCATGTTTAAACATTTGGTGCCAATAGGCGTTAGCCCAATCAAAACACTGAAATTTAAAGGCTCCATCGTAATCGAAATAGTGTCCTACAGAAGCATTTGCGAATGCTAACATTTCTTCTTTAGTTTTTAGTCCTACTAATTTATTTGATTTAATAGGTGCTTTCTTTTTAATTACTTTATCTTTTTTAATCTTCAGGATTTGATTTTCAAAAATTATATTAGTTTTTAAATTATTTAACGCTTTAATCTCTTCTAATGAAAGATTATGTTTCTTTGCTATGCCCCACAATGTATCATTCTCTTTTACTTTGTAAGTAGATTTAGGCGATTTCTTTTCATCACTAGTATTTTTGACTAAATAAATAAGCGTACCTTTTTTGATACGCTCATTCTTTTTGAATCTATTAATTTTTATAAGATGGTCTAGCGAAACATTATATTCTTTCGCAATAGTGCTAAGCCATTTTGTGTTCTCTACTTTGATTGAGTTAGGTATTTTCTCAGTTTTAGTCGATTTAACTGAAGTAGTTTTAGTTTTAATAGGTTCATCAATTCGTTCAATCTCAGATGTATCTCCACCAGCTTCAAGAACGTTATAATATTCTACTAACTTTAGATAAATCATCTTCCAAGTTATCTCATATCCTAACGCCTTCGAACGCAATTTAATATATGGCATAGGGTCCACATGATCTGTACGTCCTTTGAATTTTGATACTGCTTCATGAGTCCAAATAGTTCCTACACCGTCATCAGTTGCATCGGACGGTTTAATATCATAATAGTATAACTGATACGCTGCCCAAAAAATCCATCTATCTACAGACTCAAAGAAACGTTCTTTAGTGTGCTCGTGTACTAATTCAATTTGTAACGCATCACTATTGATTCCTGGGCCAGCTCCCCAACACAAAAAGTTAGTATCGGCTGTTTCAATGATATTATCGCCATCTGCCCATGCATGAACAAAAGCAGCATTTATGTTTCTAGACATCCATGAAATTTCACCATTTATATTACTGCGATCATTACCTGTATCATGCAAAACAACGCACGTCGGTTTACCAGTTCTATAACGATATTTTGGGGCTCCAACGTATTTTGTTTGAATCTTATATTTCATGATTGGTTTATCTGCCATTTTTGTATACCTCCGGACCATAGTTATTATTCATATTCTTAATTTCTTCCGGTTCAACTTTTACCTTTACTTCTAATTCGCCTCCAGGTAAATCAGGTGAATTTTTAGTGCTAAACTCTTCTTTAATATCAGTAGTGATTGAACGTTTACCATTAGCTAATATTGCTAATTTTTCTGCTAAAAATTCAGGAACTGGTACTCCTAATATCACAAGGTTCTCCACTATACTTAATCCTTCATTTCCTATGTAATAAAGAATTGTAGCAATCGACAATACTCCGTTTAGCTCAAGTATTTGATCCATTAGATTAGCCATAATAACTATTCCGAAAATTAATAGTTTTCTTGAATAACCAAACATAGATTTTCTACTCCATAAATTATGCTGTTGCCACGCTTTAAAAACGCCTGTCATAATATCAAACGTCATAAACGCTAATAAAATGTAAATCATTCTTAAATCCGTACCTAATAAATAAAATTTTAATATTGATAAGTGTTCAAAACTTATACCATCTGCGTCTATATGCATTCCATCACTCCTGTAATTTAAATTTTTGTATAATAAAAACCCCTAACTAATTAAAGTTAGAGGTTGGATATTATTTTGTTTTTAATTTTTCTTCTAGTTTTCGTATCCTTGCATTTTGGCCAATGCTAAATAAAGTTGAAGAAAAAAATATTAAGATCATCATTATCATTAAAAATATCAACATGAAATAACCTACTTTCTTCCTTTTTTATATTTTGATTTCTTTTTTTCTTTAATTTTAGATTTTCTCTCTAAATGCGGCATTCTTTTTTCGTCATTATTACATTGAATATTTTCCAAAATTTTTGTTTGTTTCTTTTTTTCTTTTAATTTTTCTTTTTCTATCTTAACTAATTCAGTAGTATTTTTGTCGGTAGTTGATTCTGTGAGTTCATCTTTAACTTGCAATCCAAAACCAGCTATTGCAATTAAACCCAATACTATATTTATAGCAATATGAATATTCTTTATATGTGGGTGTGCTATTATCGATTTTATAAAATCAATTACCAGCGAGTAATCCTCACCAACCACACTTAGTTTTCGCTCTACATCTTCAATGCTTTCATAAGCTTTAACATTCTTTAAAACTTTAATTATTGCATTTAATTCTTTAATATTCGAAGTTGCTTTAACATTCAATATTCCATCTATCAAATCATAACGCCCAGGTATCCCTCTAATTACACCACCATCTACTGGGCAAGTTCCTAAAATGATATTACCGAAATTTGCATCTCGAACATCACCTGCAAGACCTATTCCATTTGGTTGATAAACTCTACCGCATATATCACAATAACCAGGCATTCTTACAAATTGATCCATTCAAATATCCCCTTAATTTTTCTTTTAAATATACTCTATCCAAAAGAAAATGATAAGAGAATGTGTGTTCTAAATTTAATTAGACACCTCATTATGAGGTGTCATAAATTTATGAGGACCATGTCGCTGTACTTGCAGAACCTTTATTTAACCATATTTTATATGTCGTAACAGAAGCCTTACCACCGTTAGAGCGATGGAATACAAATGACGATGTTGCATTACCATAAGTCACACCGTTAAAGTCATAACCCCACTTACCAGCACTATCTGTAGTAAATGTAATATCCACCACGCGTGGGTTCGGCCAGATGTAGTTGCCTACACCAATCATTGTCACTAAGTCTGATGCATTAGCGATTGTATCACTTGCTTTCACTCTGATTGTGTATTGCGTGTTAGGTTCTAATGTAAAGAATCCCCATTTCGTTCTATCAGCCACAGTATTAAATGTGATTGTATCTCCACTACCAGTCATATCTAACGTGTGAGCCTCGTTATTAGATACTGTGAACGCTGAGTTTACAGCTAACTTACTAGCGCTACCTCCGGCTTGTGGAATCGTTTTACCTGTGAAGTTAAATGATGTTGTAGGCCATAAGTTTCCTGTTGTTGGTGTAGTTGTAGTATATCCTGGTAAACTTGCGCTAAATTCAGTGCTCACATTACCTGCAGCATCTCTAGCTATAAATTTATATGTTCCTGATGTATCTTGTGAAGTGTAATTATATTCCGCTACATGAGTCGAACCTGCGATTTCAGTATTTACAGTAGATGATGTGCCGTTTGGTCTTGTTACAGTTACTGTACTTGGTTCACTTACTGTAATTAATAAGTATGTTGTGAAGTTTCCTACATCATTAATTACTGGTTTAGTCGTATCACTAGATGGCGCTGCTTGAATCGTTACAGTCGTTCCTGTTGAAATGTTTCCTGCTGCATCTCTTGCTTTGACTGTGATTGTCTGACCTGCTACTAAACCACTTGCAACAATCGTAAATGAACCACTACTATTTGCAGTTGTTTGACCTGTAAATCCACCTGTGAATAATACGGTACTATTCGCCTCAGCAGTACCTGTTATTGTTGTGCTGTTAGCGTATACCGTATTTACTGTCGGTGCGTTAGGTGGTGTCGTATCAGTTGGTTGTGTTGGTGTACCACCTGTGCCACCGTTAGCAAGTAGATAATCCATTAAAGGTGTCTGATAGTAGATGTCCAAGTTTTCATCGTTTCGTGTCTTAACTTTAGTAGCTTTAGATGTGCTAACAATCGTAAACTTACCAACTTGTGCCATTAGATTTTCGATGACTGATAATTGATCGCCACTACCGAAATCAAATGTGATTGCTCCCGATTTATCAGATTTGAAGATATTATCTTTCAATATACTGTTACGCATTAATAACTGTGTCGTCTTACTTTCTGATGATGACCAGTTAAACACGTTGTTAATGAATGTGAATTGTCGTCTGTTTTTATATTGAACTAAACAGTCTAAGAAGTTATTACGTTCAAAGAATACTCTGTGTAAACCGTACTGCCCAGCGTTGACATCATTATATGTCTGTGTTCCATCGTAATTTGTCCAGAAATCACACTTTTCAAAGCTATTACCGATGAATTCAGTTGTTGCATTTGATGGTTCACCGTTAATAACACCAGTCTGTTCATTTACCAATCCTGCGCCGAAAGGAATAATCTTCGCATAGTTACCATCTGTCATGCCACCTCTAAAATCATTATCAATGAATTTACATCCACGTAACGATGAGTTAATCATGTAGTAGTTACCTTTACCAGCAGTACCAGGTTTAAATACGTTCTGTTCAAATATTAAGAATTTCGTAAGCATTGTTGATGTATTCGCTACACCACCACCGGCGTTGTTATCAAATAGACATTGTCGTATCTTCGCATGACCATTCCATTTGTCTGAGCGCCACTTACTTGCTGTGTCGTTATCTCCTGCAATCTCACTGAAATGTGGTTCAATGTCTAATCCCATTGCTGGACTGTAGAAGATTTGCTTACCTTGTGAGTTCTTAATTGTACCGGCATTAGTGAACTCACTTCGAGTGATTTCAAAGTTAGTACCACCAATCATTGCGAACGATAATCTTCCACCACCAGAAAATACACATTCATCGAACGTGAAGAAGTCTGTATGTTTAGCTTTAAATGTAGACATATTCATAAGTGATGAGATGTTTACACAGTCTACAGATGCATTTAAGAATTTTGAACGTTTCACATCAAAGAATCGACAACCTGTAAATTCAGCCATGTGTCCATGTGTTTCTGCTAAAGTCTTGCCGTTATATTTAATATTGGCGTTTTCTTGTTGTGTTGCTGTTGTCGGGAACGTGATATTTTGGCTTTCACCGTCAACTATCAACCCTTCAATGCTGAAACTTTCACAACCAACAAATTTAAATAAATTTAAATGACAATTTTTTGAACGGTAGTAATCACCGACAATATAATCAAAACCACGCTGAAACCCTTCCGTCGGCATTGATACGAATTTTACACCGTTACCGAAAATGCGGAAGTTTTTACCCTTCCAAATGATGTCGTCCGGTGTACCCGCTAACGTGTTTTGTTCATTGTCTACTTGTCTGTATCTACGCGAACGAATTTCTTTTACGCGTGGATCAACGTAATAATCATAGCCACTATTGTTATTTACATGGTTAGCCCACGCTTTGATACCGTCATAGTTATCAAATGATGCATTCTCAGCTAATGAAGTATCTTTCAATCCGAATTTTGCAACGACATCAATGTAAGTTAAAACATTGTATGGTGCGGTTGGTGTACCTGTTGATGAGCCTATAGGCGCATATAACGTATCAGCTTGTGCTTTAGTTAATTTACCATCTAATGCTGATTGTAAATCTGTTACTTCTGAAATAGCGTGTGTGTGTCCTAATTTGCTATATACAGTATCGTGACTGTGTTCGGCAGATGCTTTGCCATCTAACGCTGATTGAAGATTTGTAACATCACTAATTACATGTGTATGCGTTGCATTCGCTTTACCACTCCATGCTGTACGTTCAGCAGCAGTAATATGTTTAATATTATCGTTAATATGATTATTAAACGTTGTGAAGTCAGGATTGTAATCTAATTTAGTATTAGTTTGTACACCATCCAAAACTAGATAACCATTCGCTACTGTCACCACAGTTCCGGCTTTACCGTCTACTCCCTTTATATCTGGACCTTTAACCCACGTAGAACTGCCAGAGTTTCTAAAATAAAGTGTAGTGCCTACTAAGTAAGTGTTTTTAGTAGTCCCTGTAGGCAATTCATCAACTGTAGCAACAACACCATCAATTTGAAGTCCGTCCCCTTTTTCACCAGGCGGCCCCTGTATACCTGTATCTCCTTTATCGCCTTTTAGATTATTCAATTGTTCTACTGTAAAGTCACTATACTTAAATGGTTCACCTTTAGCACCAGGTGCGCCGGTATCACCCTTTGCTCCTTTTAATGCTGCCAATTGAGTAGATGTAAAGTCGGTGTATCTAAATGGTTCGCCTTTAAATAATGATGCGTTCTCACTCATATATCCCGTTACGATTGGACTTAAATATACTTTTACATCGCTTGTTAAATTATTAATAATCTGTTCTTTAGTTATACCACTAATAATATTTAGTTCGGCCATATCATGTGTTGATGCAACTTGAATAGTAAACTCACCATCTGAGGGAAATTTACGACCATCAATCGTAATTTCTAAATTGTGTGGATTTGCTTTTAAATGTTGTGTGACAACAAATGAGATACTACCACCAGAAACATTTGCGTTGATCGTGGCTCTTACTACTTTATCCACTGTATCAAGTAAAGTTACTGTTGCCTGTCCGCTTAACGTGCTCATTACTTTTCCGTCATTACCACATAGATATAGTTCAATAGGTGATGTATTATCTTTCTGTTTAAGGGTTATGTGCTTGTGCTGTTTAATTTTCGTTTTGATACTATTAATATCCATTGATACCCTCCTTTAAATTAAAAAGCCGCATCTTATTCAGATACGACTTCATCTTCTTTTTTATTTAGTTGTTGCAGTTCGTTTTGTTCGATTGGTTCGATAATGTTAATCTTTTCAATTGGTGCAGGCTCTTCAATATTAAATTCATTATCACGTTGATAATTTAATTCTTCTACTGATAATAATATCTGCCCTTCTTTAACTTTATATTTACCTTCTCCTAAGTATTCTAACTTCCAAATTTGTCTAGCTACATTTTCAGGGACTGGAATAAATTCTGTAAACGTTCCGTCAATCACTAAATTTAATCCACCCGTAGTTACCATTCCGTTTTTAATTCCTATAGCCCACATATGTTATCCCTCCTGATAAATAATAATTTCACGCGCGTTCATAGTATAGCTGGCGCTATAAGATGAAAACCTCAAGTAAAAGTACTTCAATTCGCCTGTAGGTATACCAGCATCGATAACTAGTTCATACGTTTGTTTTTCGCTACCCCAAATAGTCAAACCTCTCTGAAAATTAGTTCCTGAAAAACCTTCAACATTTAGAATCCCATAACCATTACTAGAACTTGTATATGCTTCTAATCTTATTTTTACAAAACGGCTATCATGTTTGAAAGCAAAAGCATCAAAAGTAACTAAATCAGTTGAAGTAGTTGTAAAATAAACACCTGAAATATTTACCTTAGAATTAACAAATTGCGGATGATAACGCCATATCGATAACCCAAACTGTTGTAAACCATTGATTACAGACTTCGCACCATCTGGCCTAGTAATAGTAATAGCGCCAGGGATTTTCCCGGTTCCATCAGCGATAGAATACAAATTTAATTGACTAGCATCAATATCAGTCGCCTTAATCTTTTCAGATACTATGTTTGACGCCATTATATTTCTTATGAATGCATCAGTTGCGACTAGCTTATCTGTGAAAGTCTGGTCAGCAGCTATTTTATTAATCATTGCAGCGTCCACTACGATAGCATCACTACGAATTACATTTGTACTGCTATTAATCTTATTCACTACATCGTTAGTGATAGATTGACCATTAGTGGTAATCGTATTGTTGATGATTGTTCCTAGTTCACCTTTTTTGAAGTCTGATAATTTTGTGTTCATAACATCAGGAATAGACAATTTAAAAGGCTCGAATGAATCTCTTTTGAACTGTTCAACTCTTTGCCTAGCTAAATCATCGGCACTTTTTACAGCCTCACTTTCAGCTGATTCTATTTCCTGTCTGATTTCGCTGACTGTTTTATCCAGCATGGGTGGAACAGCTTCATTAATAATATTCAATGTATTAATATCAGACACATCTAATATTCCTAGATCTTTATCACCGATTCGACACGATTTATTTTGTGGGTGAATAACATCAAATGATGTTCCTACAACTCTCAAATCTTCATCAATACTATAACGAGGTAATATCGTATGATAGAAATTCCCACGCTCAAAATCATCTGGATCTAAACCAATCGTAAACAAATCTAACAACTGAATTTCAGTTGTCATCTTTGCATACTTCTTCATAATTTCTATCTTCTCTTTCATTCCACGGTCATACAGAGTGTCTGGGGTGTATTCGTCATCGAATATTGCTACACCTGTCTGAATACCATACAATGCTATGAGTTCCGGTATATCTATATAGTTCTTTCCGCCACTTCTTGGGTCTTCAATTATCTCTAATCGTTTACTACCTTCCCACGCTGTTGGTTCAGATGAGCCTAACGGAATCAATCTTGTGATTACTTCTGTCGGGTCAATCTGTCGCTGGAATGACTTCATGTTCTTTCCAACTTTTAATTCAGTTGATTTCTTGCTACCGATTTTATCAACCCAATCTATATAATTACCATCAGCTTCATATCTTAATACGATTTCACCACCGTATACCCCTAATATCAATTCTCTAATGTGAGTAAGAATAGATTTCTCAGGATCTAATATGAAATAAGCAGTATCATCATATTCAGCAGTTTCAGATTCAGGTATCTTTGGCGTAACCGATACAGTACCAATATTGATTCTCTTATAAGTATCAGCACCTAATAAACTATTGTGAATATTGATTAATTCAGTAAATCGTTGTTGTGGCGTTAAGTCTGTTTTCATATCACTAGATGGGATGAAGTCATCAAGATATGCCATTGCACCTTCTGAAGTATAAGATGTATTATATGTTCCATCCTCATTCATTTGTGTTGTTGGTGTCATTATACGTCCACGGAATACTACATTATTCTTAACTTCATTTTTCACTTCAACAAATGATACAAACGACTTCAGCTTAATGTCACTATCAATCAACTCAAAATTAAATTGGTCAACAGCTTCCAACTCTTTATCTAAAGTACTACTTTTCATCAGATTATCTGATTTACGATAGTCCCAAATATATTTTGGATCTTCATTCATGTTCCAAACTTTGACTGTATACAACTACAACACCTCTTTCTCGAGGACTACATCCCATGCGAAAGGCTTAGCTTCAAACTGTAATTTGAATGAGAGTTTTCTCATATTATAATCAGGTTCATCAAAGCTTATACTTTCAAGTTTTGCAGTATATTCTCTGTTCTCCTGGTGGTCAAAGGTCAACTTTATAAAAGGTGTACCATATAACCAATTTATTATTTCATTTTCTGTCTGAGCCATGTTTTGATTATGATCACATAAAATAAAACAATCGACATCAATGTGCCGATTGTTATATTTGGGTGCACCATACACGAAAGTAAAATCGTACTCACCATTCATATGAGGAACGCTATCTGTTATTTTCTTAATTTCTGGAGGAGGTGAAAGCACACCAGCGATTCTTATATCAAAATCACTACTATGCTTATCATTGAAGTAAAATCCAACCCTTATATTATTACTCATTAAGCTTTCCTCCTAACTGGTGTTTTTGGTTTAGGTGTTACTGTCTTTCTAGCTGTAGTCTTAGCTTTTGTAACGATATTCTTTTCTACAGTCTTACTTACTTTCTGACCATCTAAAATAACATTAGTTGGCTTATTAAGGATTTGAGATAAAAGATTTACCATTTCTTTTGTTAATGCTTTATTCTCTTTCATCTCTTTTTCTAACTTCGTTACAAGTGCATCATCTTTCTTAGTTGTAGTTTTTCTAATGTCAGCAATCTCTTTTTGAAGTTGAGCAGCATATTTATCGTTTTTACCAACCACATTCAATTTCTTGGCAGTATTAACGATTAATTTAGTTGATTCGTCTTCACGTTTCTTCTTAGCTGCTTCAAGATTAACAACTTTTTGAGACTTTGCTGCACCAGGTACTTTTAAAGTCTGGTTAGGATGTATAAGATTAGATTTTAAACCGTTTAATTTCTTAAGGTTATCTACAGTAGTCTTATACTTATTAGCGATTAACCATAAGCTATCACCAGATTTAACTTTATACTTACCTGATGTTGCAAGTGTTTTGCTAGTTGTTGTTTTCTTAGGTAATGGCTTAGCTTGATACTTATATTTAGAAGTTTTATTTTCTAAATCAGTATATGATTTCATACTGATGACTTTATCTTTACCACTTCTAAATTTATCAAGTCTTACTTCATTATCTTTCATAGCTTTAGTAACGACATCTTGACGACGTTTATTACTTGCTAATTCATCTGCAAATAAGCTAGTTGATTGCTCAGTACTAATCGACTTAACTACTCCATCAATTTCTTTTTGAAGTGAGTTAATCTGACTGATATATCCGCCGCCACCTTTAACTAAAGCTTCAACTTTAGGTATAGCATTCTCAATTCCACCTGCTAACATTTCACGAATAAGTTTAGGATCTAAGCCCATTCCTTTAAGTTTTTGAACATTAGAAGCAAATGTACGCATTTTACCTAATCTGTAACGCATCCAGCTTACAAAATCACGAGCAGTATGTCCTCTTGCGCCACCAAAACCAGCATATGATTGTAAGTTCTCACTAATACTATCAGCAAAGCCTTGTTTTTCTTCTTTTAATGATGTTTCTTTCTTTTTCAGAGCTTCCATCATTTTTACAAGTTGCTCACGTCTTGCAGCAATCTTTTTAAGTACATCAGATTTAAGTATTTCAGCACCTTTAATTTTATTTAGAGTTGCTGATTGTTTAGCATACAATGCATTTTCTGACTTAAGGTTTTTAATCAACGTATTATTCTTACCAATGTTATTAGTAGATGTATTGATTAATTTATCTAACGCTGATGCAGAACGACCTGCTACATATTTCTTTTCTGTTTTGTACTTAAGTTTTAAAGCATCTGCACGTTGTGCTTCATACTTCTTGATGTTTGCTACTTCTTTATCACGTTGCTTTTGTTCATCAGCTATACGCTTTTTAGTGCTAGCTAATAACTTAGCATTGTTTTCTTTTTCTTTCTTAGTCTTTAAAGTAGCACGTTTTTTAAGAAGCTTATCTTCATAAGCATGTAATGTTTTTAAATCCTTTTCATGTGCTGCTTTATTTAACTTAGATTTAGCAAGATTTCTATCAATCATCGTCGTATCTCTTGCAGCAATTCTAGTTTTAACAGTGATCGTACCTTTTTTACCGTTCAATGCTTTCTCAGCTTTATAATTATCTATCTTTAATTGTTCGTCAAAGTTTTTAACAGTCGCTGATTTAATCTTTGCTGTGTTAGTTTTGATTAGTTTGTCATTTTTCTTATCAATTTCAGTTAGTTTCTTCTTAATGTCCGAAACATTTGTCATGACCGTTTTGACATTACTAGAGTTTAATCCTTTTAGTTTAGACTCTAAGAATTTACCGAACGCTAAATCAGTTTTCGATGTTTTTAAGTCTTTAAAGATTGTACCTGAACGAATTAAACCATCAGCAAACTTACTTACTACACCAGTGATTGAGGTCATTTGAACTTTAGGTTTAACTGTTGTTGGTTTTTTAGTGATTGATTGCTTGATAGCAGTAGCATGTTCCTTGATTGCTCCCACTAATTTATAAGCACCAGTACTTAATTTAAGAATCTGTTTAGGGAAAATAAGATTTGACTTCAAATTGTTTAGTTGTTTTAACATACTTACAGTCATCTTATTTGCTTGTGAGATTCCCCATAATGTATCACCAGATTTAACCGTATGTGTTTTTGGTGGTTCTTTTACGTAATTACGACCATCTTTATTAACTACGCCATTCGCATAAGCTAATAATTGTTGAGCTCTAGTTTTCTTTTTAGGATCTAATGGAATAATTGCTTCTGGTCCATCTTCACCAACTAAACCGTAGTGAGGCTTCTTGATGATTCCACCATCAGCATATTTTCTAGCCCCATTCGGACTCCATCCACTTCTTCCAGCAGGATTATTAGCACGCCAATTTCTATTATTAAAGAAGGCTAATAATTGGTCATAGCCACTATTAATATTTGTGTGACCTTTAACCGCATAATTAGCAAATGTGCTTGGTACATATTGAAGTAGTCCTCGTGCTGGTGTTCCTCTTAAGTTGTTAATGTCACCGATATTGCCTTGCACAATGGTTTGATTACCACCAGATTCTCTATGAATTTGTGCAACAATTGCATTTACATCTGCATTTGTAATTCTTTCATTCATTTGTGCAGCAGCTTTACGAATTACTGATGCCCATGAAGAAGCGTTGCCACTTACACCAGATGGTCCACTACTTGCACCTTTACGAACACCGTTATTTTGTTTCAACCAGTTGGTCGGGTCAAATGCTACTCCATTTTTACGCATTTCATAGTGTAAATGGGCTCCTGATGAACTACCAGCGTTTACACCTTGACGTGCTGGGTCACCACCTGAAAGTCCTAAGAAATCACCTGGTTTAACCTGTTTAGTGCCTTGGAATGCTAATTTACTTAAATGGCCAAAAATAACTTCTAAAATTCCTGACTTAATCGTTACATTTTGACCAAATCCACCGTTCCAACCCGATGCTCCTGTAGCCGTACCGCTAACCGTACTGTAAACTTTTGTTCCATACGGATAGTCAATATCAAGACCTAAATGTCGGCGTGGGAATGGATATCCTGCGGCCATTGCTTGTGCTGCTGATGGCATGAATCCGAAGTTGATACCATGAGATAAATCGATGTAACGACCATCGCCACCTTCACCACCATCTTGAGCTGCAAACCATTCGCTGAATTTATCTGCTACACCTTTTTTAATCTTCTTAAACTGACTATCTAATATCTGTTTTGGTAATGCTTTGATTGAAGAAAAATCTACACCGAATTTTTTTAGTATAAAGTCTACTAACTTATTTGGATCAGCTGCATATTTCATAATGTCTTCGACACTTTCTCCAACTTTTGCAGTAGATTTTAAAGCATTCGCTGTTTTCTTGCCACCCACAAGTTTAGATGAATTAGTAAATGCATTTGCGCCTGTTTTAGCAGCAACGCCATAAGCTGTGTGTTTAGTCCAGTTCGCTGCATCTCCAATTTGTTCAACTAAATTTTTCTTTTTTGTACCTGTTGAATATTTGATACCTTTTAAAATTGGCTCAGTTTCTTTATTACTATAAACATGAGTACCTTTCGGCATATTAAACGTCGTTTCTTTTTCAAACAACGCTGTGCGTCCGTCTGGGAATTGCACTAATTCACGAACACCCTTACCGTTCCCTGGTCCTTTATCAGCTACAGTTGCTAAACCGCCAGGATGTCCACCACTTCTTGTATCGTAAAGAGGTTTTTTACCAATTGTACCTGTTGAATACTTGATATGTGGAAGTTTATCCATTCCCAACTTATTAGCTACCCAGTTCACACCATCAATCATCTTATTAAGGCCACCGATTGCAGCTTTAGAAATACTTTCACCAAGTCGACTCGCTTTTGCAGATATACCTGATTTAGCTTTGTCTATGAATGTACCAATAGAAGTAACCCAACCAGTAGATTTTTTGTACATTTGCTCAAACTTATCAACTGCAACTTTACGTACACCCTCAGCTAATGAAGTTGTATTTTTCTTAATAGAACCCCACTTACTAGACATTTGTGTAGATGCTACTCCTAGCCATTTAACAGTACCTGACTTTAAATCTTCGTATTTTTTTACTGTTGATTTACGTATCGATTCTGTTACACCTATAGTAGATTTTTTTATGCCATTCCAGCGTTTTAAGGTATCTAATGCAGTTTGCCCAATCCATTTTGCAACACCTTTTTTTGCATCTTCATATGATTTGACAGTAGCAACTTTTATACCTGTTAGAATTGGTCCTGTTTGACGTTTTAATTTTTGCCACTTACTTAATACATGACCTGTTTGTGAGTCTATCTCGCGTTTAACGCCTTTATTTTGTCTTGCCGCTTCATCAACAACTTTTTTATGTTGTTCTTTCGCATTTTTTACTGAACCTTTATACTGTCTCTCTGCATCTTTGATGATTTTATCAGCTTGATCCTTAGAAATTTTTTTCGTAACATCTCTTTGATAAATTGCTTCATCGATAATACTTTTCTTTTTCTTCTTTGCGTCACTTATTGTCTTGTCTCGTTCTTTAGCTGATGCTTTGATGACTTCGGCAGCAGCTTGAATTGATAATGCTTTTTTGTTATCCCTTAATCTACCTAAAATGATTCGTTGTTCTTTCTCACTCTTACTTAAAGATGCCACAACTTTTCTATCCATTTGCTGCTGAAGAACCACAATTCTACTTTCTTCAATATTTGTTAGAGCTCGCTTTTCTTTATGAGCTTTTGCAATAATTGCGTTCTTTTTTCTTTCAAGATCTTTTACATCTTGTATTTCTTTATTATTTCTTGATTTTATATCTGCTAAAATTTTATTTTCTTCTGCCGCTTTTAAACCTTTCGTTTCTGCAAACAATTTCTTCAATCCACTGACTTCTCTTGTTTGTCGTTGTTTAATTTTATTAACAGCTGTATTCGTCATTTTTTCATAAATATTAACGAGGTCATTATACTGTTTATCACCTATAATTTTATGAGACGATCTTAGTTTTTCTAATTCCAACTTTGCCTTATCAGATAAATTAGTATATCCTTTTAAAGCTTTTTCTGTAGATTTACTAACTCCATTTCCATAGATAGATACTTTATCAGTAGCTTTAGAAACAGCATCATTAATTACACCAAATCCTGACTTAATTAACTGAGTGCCTGGTGCCATTTCAATTTCCTTTTTAATTACATCACCAAGACCTCCTGCTAAATCTCTTGCATATCCAGCACCAATCTTAAAAGTAGTACCCATATCCTTAGCCCACTGAAAATCAATGCTTCCAGCAATTTCTTCAAGCAACTTTCCAGTATTATCAACGCCTTCTCTGAACCAATCAACATGTTTATATGCCAGTTTAAACCCACCATATAAAGCAGTAACTGCTGCCAAAGTAATACCAACAGGTCCAGTCATCAACTTAAGACCATTACCTAGTAATCCACCTGCTCTAGCAAGTAATCCTGTGGATGTTGCAGCTGTTCCAGATGCTTTACCAAACTTAGTGAAAAGTCCAGTTACACCACCTAATAATTTCCCTTGTTTGCCGAAAGTAGTACCTGTGGCTATGTTTGCTGCAGCATTTGTTTCAGCTGCTGCCGTGTTGATCGCATATCTTCCTGTTAATACAGATAAACCTCTACTTGCTGCAGATGCACCATTTGCCACCATTCCGAATCCAATTAATACTGGACCCGTCGCCGCTGCTAATATTGCCATGCCTGTTGCTAACATTCTTATAGGTTTAGGTGCTTCACTAATTGTCTGTACTAATGAATCTCCAGCTTTTACAATGCCTCGTAGTGCTGGTGTGTAGTCATCATATATTTTCGATGCAAACGTCTCTAATCCACCAGTAAAGTTATCCCAATCACCGGATAGATTATCACGCATGGTTTTAGCAAATTCTTTTGCATATCCATTAGAATTACTTAATGATTTTGTGAATTTATCTATTTCTGCTGGTGATTTTTGCATTAAAGCAATCCAAGCAGTTGAAGCTTCAACACCGACTATACGTGTAATTAAAGCTGCTTGTTCTTCTTTAGACATTCCTGCCATAGAAGTCTGTAATTCATCTATGATGCCAGCCATATTTTTCATTTTTCCGGATGAGTCATGAACTTTAATGCCCATATTATCCATTTCTTTCGCTAACTTCTTACCTGGCGCATTCATTCGCATTAATCCCATACGCAATGAAGTACCTGCTTGTGATCCTTTTATCGCATAGTTAGAAAGTAAACCAATAGCTCCTGAAGTATCTTCTAAGGTATATCCAAGTGAGCCCGCTACCGGACCAACATATTTCATTGCTTCACCCATATCTTTAAGTGAAGCATTGGTTTCTGCCCCAGCCATAGTTAGAACATCTGTAGCTCTTCCTGACTCTTTAGCTTTCAACTGAAATGAATTTAATGAAGACACTACAATATCAGCACTATCTGCTAAACTCATTTTAGAAGCAGCTGCTAAATCTAACAATCCTGGCATTGCATCAATAATTTGATTTGTTTTAAAACCGGCTTGACCTAAAACAGCCATTCCGTCTGCTGCTTCTTTACCACTGAATGCTGTACTCTCACCCAGTTCAATTGCATAGTTTTTAAGTCTTTGAAAATCTTTACCAGTAGCTTGAGTTAAAGCTTGTACTTCAGACATCGATGTCTCAAATTCCATAGATTTCTTAATAGCAAATCCCATTCCTAAAGCTACTGGTGCTGTAACACCAATTGTCATAGTTTGACCTATCCCAGTCGCTTTATCTCCAATGGCTTGCATTCTATCACTGTATGCTTGTAAATCTTTAGTGCGTTGAGTCCACGGATTATTATTTATCTGTTCGGCACGATTGAGTTCTTGAATCTCACGTGTAACATTATTGATGTTTCCTTTCATTTCTTTAAAGACGCCCATTTGCTCTTTAAGCGCAGCAGTCGCCCTAACTACACGATCATCATTTTCTCCATAAACTTTTGTTAAATCTCGTAGTTCTTTAGAGTGTTGGATAACTACTTTTCTCTGAAGTTCATACTTTTTATTAAGCCCATCTAAATTTGCTTTAGCAACGTCTATAGATTTTCCTGTTCGTTGCATAGCTGCAACATTGTTACGCCACTCAACATCAACGAGTTTCAATTGAGATGAAAGTGAGGCTTGTTTTTTCTCCATCATAGTTGTATTTTTCATCAACTTTTCTTGTTGGCCAGAAACAACCTTTTGTTGAATAGCATTCTCTTTCATTTTTTGCGTATTCAATTTAACTTCATTGTTCATCTCTTTAATAGATCGTTGCAAATTTCCATATATACCTTCTTGTTTTTTCAAGTCGGCACTCGCTTTAAGCACTTTAGTATGGTTCTCACCGTATTCAGCTGTCAGTTTAGCTACTCGATTTTTATGAGCTTCTACAATCTCTTCTTGTACTTTTAATTTATCAGTCATACCTTTAATACTTGTTGTTAATTTTTCTATTGAACGATCTGATTTATTAAAAGTAGCTAAAGAAGATTTCCACGTTTCATCTGCAAGCTTCATTTTAGCATTTAAATTAGTCAATCCTTGCTTAATCTGAGTATCATCTAAACCAACTTTGACGACGGCTTTACCAGCTATTTCATCCATATTTCACTCTCCTTTCCATAAAAAAAGAGCCTATTCGGCTCAGTTACTTCCGAACGCTTCGAATAGGCTGTCTACTTTTTCTATTTTTTGTTTTTTCGATTTTGGTTCTGATTTTTCTTCATATTCATCTTCAGTTGCTAAATTGAACTGATGAATATAGAAATGATAATCACCTTCCATAATATCCATCGGGCTAATATTAAAGTATTTCGCTATCATTCCTATATTTTTATCAATGATTCTTAATACTTCATCATGATTTAATTCTTCATCTTCATCGTCATCTACTTCTGTGTTACTTTCACTTCTACCGTAGGGTTTCCCAACGCACTATTGTATGCATGTGTTAAAGTTTCTTGATAATGTCTAGCATCTAAACCTTCTCGTAATTCATCTACAGTAAATTGATTATTGAAGTATTCAACCATAAACTCTTCATACAAATCTAAAACTTGTAATTCACTTTCTTCAGTTGATTCAGACGGTACTAAATAACCTTCTTCATCACGTTCATAGTTTCCTTTACCATCATTTTTGTACATAATTTTTCTTGTCTTATATTGTAAAGAAATAGCTTTACGATACACACGTCCAGGAACTACTTTAGGTGCAGTTACAGTTCGTTCAGCACCTGCACTATTTACTAAAACAATTTCTTTTAAAAATTCGTATTCTACTTCACTATCAACATTTTCTGTCACTAAGTTTTCAGCTTCTTTTAATAATTCTTCTGTCATTTTTAATTACCATCCTTATAGATTATATTTTTTAATTTTGCGCAAAATTAAAAAGGGGATATGATCCCCTTTAACTTATTCTTCTACTTCTTTGATATATGAATTACCGTTAGGGTGATTCAATAATTGAGCAATACGCTCAGGACTTACTTTCTTGTTAGCTGGTTGAGGATAAGGTTTACCATTTGTATAAACCTTATTGTTATCTTCTAAATCAGTGAAATCTAAAATAACTTCATATTTTTTCTTTTTAGCTTCTGCCATCAGTTATCCCCCCTAAACTCCTGCTGGTGTTCCAGCTACAGTCCATCCTTTTGGTAAGGCTGTTTCTGGTAAAGGTTTGCCGAATACTAATGTATAGAATTTATCTAATGAAGCTTTATCATCCTTTTTAATAACCGCACGATATTCAGCCATACCATCAGATAATCTTTGAGAAAATTCACCGTTCATTGATGCATTACCGAAATCAGTTTTATTTTCAGCTGTTTTCCCGTCATCTCCACCAATTTGGAAAGTACCACGTGTTAAAGCAACAATTTCTACGTCTTTGTTTGCTTTTTCTTTATAGAAAGAGCATCCTACTACAGCAGGATTTAAAGTTCCGCCTTTTTTAAGGACAACCCCGTCTTCATTTACTTCTAATCCTTGTAACCATGCACGCACTTCAAGTTTTAAAGCAAATGCCTGCATATCAACTTTTGTCTTACCTTGTGATACAGCTGACTCTTGTACCTCACCGTCTCCCCAGTTCTCAATCAATTCTTGTTCTGGGTCAACCTTAATTTCTTGTGCACCTCGTACATGTACATAATCACCGTATGCTGGAGCTTTACCTGGTTCATCTGTAGTTAATTCCGTTAAGTGGAAACCACTAATATTTACAAATGAACCTGCTTTTTCTTCGATTTGTTTCAATGCCATAATATAAATCCTCCTAATAAAATAAATTTTTGGTATAAAAAAAGCTGTCAATCTCTCGACTGCCAGCTAATAAATCTCATTTTCATCTAATTCGTATGCATAAAAATAACGCCTTCCGTCTCGGAAAAGCGTTAGAGAATCATTTATTTTTTCTGAATGTGGTTCTAATACATCAATACAATGTATATCTTTTTCTTTAAAAAGCTTTTTAATTTTGTTACCTACAGTTAATAAACCATTTGTTTGCCATATATCAATTTGAATTTTTAATCCACCAGCTAAAATTTGACCATCTCCGAATTCTTCGTCACTGATATCTATCACAGTGATTCTAATGTAAGGTGGTTGAGTGATTAATGTTGCTGGTATCGAAAAGTTTTTGATATTCGATGCAGGGATAATCTTAGTTATCTCAGGAGAATTAATTAAGATATCTCTTATAAATTTATAGGGATCATCCATCATGTTAATTCAACTCCTTTTTAATAACTTCAATCATTGCCTTGCTCACTTTGTCTTTTGACTTTTTGACCGCTTCAGTAATTTTTAGCTGTGGTCTGATACGAACAGTACCCCACTCAACAAAATGAGCTCGATACATTACACCATCACCTCTATGCCAACCTATTGGTATTTCAGGTTCACCATTTACAACTTCAACATCACCAATACTTAATTTTTCTTGAGATTTACCAGTATCAATTGTCAGATTATCTTTTATTGCTTGATGTTGTACTTTTGCTCCTGCAATTAATGCTTTGTCACTAGCTCCTTCGATACGCATCGCAATTTTTTTAAAATTATTTCTAATCTCATCAAAACCACTTGTTTCTACACTCATAAATCTTTCCTTTCAACGACAAGCGTCATATACTTTTGTCGCTCATCAGCATCAAGAATATCTATAATTTCGTACTTAAGCTCTTTGTATTCAACTAGCATTTTTGTGTTGAGCAATTTATTGTATCTTACCTTGAAATAGATAAGTTTATTAGTACCTTCATTCAAAGCATTGCGATAATCATACATCCTGTCATCAATCATTTGTCCCCAAATTTTAGCCACAACTTCAATAACATTGCTTTCCCAGCCATCATCACTACTATCCTTTTCAGAAAATACAGTTAATCTTTTATCAAGTTTTCCAACTTTGTCCGATTTGTTATATCGTCTTTGGTACATAGATAAATGCTCCATATTCTATTTGTAAATGGATAAGTAGAGATTTAAGAGACATTGCAATTAACTCACCTTGTCCGGTTGGTTCTCGGTTTTCATACCAATGTAAGCAAAGCATCTTTAAAGCTAATAGCGCCTGTGGATTTTCTTGTTCAAAATATTCAAATTTATAATTTGTTTTGGCGTAAATAAATGGTTTAGCTGTTTCAATTAATGAATTGATAGTGACATCTTCATCATCACCATCAATTTTTAAAAATTCTTTAACTTCTTCGGTGATCATAGTCACTATCAATCACTCCTTATACTCCAGCCGGCGCAGTTACTGAACTTACATCAATTTGCCCATAAACTACAGCTGCTTTATCTACTAACTGAACATCTTCACGTTCAATGAAACGCATGTCAGTTGAGTTACGAGTGAATGCTTTACCACCAACATTTGTTGTTAAAATAGACTGTTTTTGACGGTCGAACAATGTAACTGCTTCTTTTAAATCACCAATAATCATTGGAGCTTTACCATTTTCAGATGGTAAGAAGGCATTACCAATAACTACAACTTCTTTACCTGCAATTTGTTTCTTAGTTGGGTCTGTGATTAATGGCTGCATTAAATAAGCACCGTTTTTGTCTGTTAATGTGTCTAACCACTGTAAACCGTCTTGATTCGTAATAATTTTAGTTGATGACAAAAACATAGGATCTAAAGTAACGTTCATTGCCATTTTAAAGTCATTGACTGTCGCCATTGGTACTGCCGTCAACGTCTTAATTGCATCTAAAATTAATTTGTTACGAGTAATAACAGACTTACGAGCGCCCCAGCGTGCAGCATATGCAATGATATTTTCATCTGAGTCCTGAATTAAGTCATTTGACATCGGTAAAATACCAGCATAATTTGTGATAGAGTACACGATACGCTCGAATTTAGGTCCATCGATTTCAGGAATTTCTCCCATTTCATCTACTGCTACAAATGGTGTCATCGTTCCTAATTTTTCGTATAAACGAGACCCTTTTGGACGACGAACTGGTTCTACGTTTACTAATTTTTCAAGTGATTCAAAATTACGTTTGAATTCATTAATTTTCATGCTAATGTCTTCAGGAACGATTAAACCACCATCTTCATCTACTTTTTCTACCATTGCATTTGAAACATCACCAGTACGCATAAAGTTTACGAACGCTTTTAATTCATTTTTCGCTTCAGGTGTAACTGGTTCTGCTGGCATAACGTTAAAATCTGCAATTGTATTGACTGTCTTAGCTTTTTCTAAATCATTTAATGCATTGATTTGTTCTAAATAACCTTCTGCTTCTTCGTACTTCGCTTTATACAAATCCATGTCGCCATTGTCAACAGCTTCAGTAGCTTCATCTAAAGCTTTGGCACGTAATGCCTGTAAATCTTTTAATTTCATCTCTTTTCCTCCAATTTTTTTGATTTTTTTCATAAAAAATAAGCATCACCTGTTTGGTATGCCTTTGAGTTGTTATTTAACGACGTAACTTTCCGTCGAGACATTAGATCACCTCTTAGCTATCTTTTAGCAAGCTCAATAATTTGAGCGTATGCTTTAGCCTTTTCAGATTCTAATTCATCATTTTTCATTAAGGTTTTAGGTATATTTTTGTACCTACCAGCGAACGACTTGTCAATTGACGCTGCAACTTTAACATCTTCTGTGACTTCATCAGCAAATCCGTACTTCAATGCATCATCTGCACTGAGCCATGTCTCTTCCTGCATCATTGTTCTGATGTTTGCTTCAGTTGTTTTACCATCTGTCTTATTTAGATAAGTATTCACAATTGACTCGTTTATCTTATCTAAATCATCAGCCACCTTACGCATTTCCCGACTATTACCCATTGCAAAAGTCCATGGATCATGAATCATAAGCATTGCATTATTCGGCATAGTGATTGTATCACCAGCCATTGCGATAACACTTGCTATGGAGGCTGCGCATCCATCAATCCTAGCAACAATATGTGCTTTATGTCGTTTAAGCATCGAATAAATAGCTTGACCTTCAAACACATCACCACCTGGACTGTTAATGTTTAAGTAAATGGTACTTACATCTCCAATTTCCTTTAAGTCGTTGTTAAATTTTTTAGCTGAGCTTTCACTAAACCATCCATCAGACTCAATTGCACCGTAGATATCGATTTCTGCGGTTTCTGAATCAACTACTTTCATAGAATAAAATTTATTCTTTGGCATCTTTTGTATCACCTCCTTTATCTGATTTCCCACGTGCTTTAGAAAGTTGATACTCTTTCATAATCTCTAAAGGTACTAAATTTAAATTACCAAAGCGCATATTTCCTAATTCATCTTCAAGTAATGCCATGTCTTCTAATTCAAGTATTGTATTGATGTCATATGCACCTATTCGCTGCATTGTTTCGTACATCTTCGCTCTAGATTCAGAATCACCACGTAATTCCGCTTCCAGATTGAATTTGCAATAGCGATTTGATGTTTCATCTACAATATTCAGCAATTTGATATTACATTCTTGCTCAAAATTTGTGACGATAGGAAGTATGGTATTGATGACATACTGTAATGATTGTTGTTCGATATTAGAGAATGTTGCACGATCAAGTTCACCAATTTTATGAGGTGGTACTTTATAGATACCTGCAATCTGTAATTTATTAAATTTCATTGATTCAATAAATTGCGCATCTTTTTGTGGTACCGAAATTGTTGTAAAATCCAATCCACCATCAACAATTGCTACATCTTCATCATTATTTACTTCATACCATGCTTCACGTAGCTTTCGCTTGTTTTCAGGATTAACGATTTCAGCACTTTTTAAGATTCCTCGAGGGATTGCACTCTTTTGATAAAATTTTGATTGATGTTTGTTACCACCAATATTAGTAGCAAGGTTTTCTCTAATAACCTCTATTGGTGATAGTCCAACATGTCCATCAAAGCTTAATTCCAGGAAGTGCAACACATCATCTGTATCTAATAAGTAACTTTTACCGTTAATTGTTGTGAAATACATGTACTTTTGCTTATCAGTGTCATATTGCTTAGATGTAGTTAAAGGATTTAACGGTAATAACTCAGATACTTCTCCCCGGCTATTACGCATAATAACGTTGTAAGCATTACCGTATAACATCATTTGAAATATCATGAGCCGTTTCCAAACAAACGGTGTCATATGTGGGTTTGGTTGTTTGTTTAAAATGATATGCACTGGATGAGTAGATTCAGTAGTTAGCTTATTTTTTTCTTTTCTTTTTACTGAAATCGGATATTTCGCTATGTCATCTGCTAAAACTTTAATACACGTAAATACTTCACTTGTCTTTATAGCAGTATCTTCAGATATTTGAGACGACATGTCAGGATTAAACATTGTATTAAACCAATTTCTATCCCCTGTATAGATTTCATTTTTTACTTTATTACTTCGACTACCTAATAACATTTATTCACCTCCTCCTGCCTATCAACATAGCTAAAACGATAAGAAATATTCCCAAAGTAACTAATCCAACAATTAATCCTATTAAAAAAGCAGCAAAGCTAATTAAAGCTATGCCACTAATTAAAAAAATGTCGTCCAGAAACATCAAAATGATACTAATCCACTTCTTTAACACCGCTTCACCCCCTAAAAAGAAAATTCTTGACTTGCTATATGGTCATTAATTGATGGACCTTCATCCACCATTGCCCTTACAAATGCGAATATTGTTGAAGCAATCGGGTCAATTCTATCTTTAGATTTCTGTTTATCAAGCATGATATTACCTTGTGGATCTGATTTTTCAATCGCATTTGATATTGCCCAGGTTAAAACTGGATTATTATTATGTCTAATTTTCTTTTCAAATACACATTCTCTAAAGAATGATGTCGGTTCACTAAGTACTTTCATACTTTGTGATATTTCAACCGTTTTATATCCTTTATATTGCATATTTGATGCGAAATGAGTTGCATTGTACGGGTCATAATCAATCTCAACAACTTTCCAGCCATTTTCCTGGGCAATAATTTCAACATAATGTTCAATATAGTTATAATCAACTACATCCCCAGGTGTAGCTGTTAAATGGCCATCTTCAACCCACATAGAATACGGTACTTTATCTGTATTTTCTCTTTCTTTTAATGCTTCTTCCGGAAGAAATGAATGTGATCGTACATCATACGTTCCGTCTGGCGCAGGGAAAACAAAACTTACAGATGTTAAGTCAATCTTTTTCGACAAATCGACACCAACATAACATTCACGACCAGTTAAATCCGTAGGTGATGTTTCACCACATGCATTCCACTTATCCATTTTCATGTAACCATTGTCTTTTGCATCTACCCATACATTCATGTTTTTTGTTAAAAAGGTTTTCATATAAGATGGAACATCTGATGCACGTTGCATCATTTTTCTAAGATAAGCAATACCTTCATCATGAGATGCTGCAATAGGATTAGCTTTAATCCAATTACGTTCATCTCTAATATCATCGCCTTTATCAAGCTCATTGATCATGACAAAGTAGTTATCGTTTTCAATTGGTATATTTGGATTTAATATTTTAGATACATAATCATATTCAACGGTGTAGCATGGTTTATTTAAGTCATTACCTGCTGTTGTTATGATGAATAGTAATGGTTGTGAACGTGCTCCCATACCAGTCAGAATTACGTCATAAACTTCAGTAGTTTCATGTAAATGGTACTCGTCAATAAGACCAGCTTGCGGGTTAAAACCATCACCCTTTTTGTTATCCTCTTTTGATAAAGATACGATAGTAGAATTAGATTTAAGATGTTCAATTTTTCCGTACTTAGTTTGAAACTTATCTTTGAATTCTGAGTTTCTAATTTGTGCTGACATTTCATTAAAAATGATGTTGGCTTGCTCTTTTTTTGTAGCACCGATATATACTTCGGCCATACCTTCACCTAATGCACTTGCTTCATATGATCCAACGCATGATAAGGTTTGAGACTTCGCATTTTTACGACCGACTTGCCAATATCCTAATGAAAATCTTCTATAACCTGTTTTATAATGCTCCCACCCATAAACATTAGAGAAAATAAATATCTGTATAGGTGCAGGAACAATAGGTGTACCCCTTAATGGTCCCTTTGTATGTTTGAATTTAGTCATCCATTTTAAAAATCTCAGAGCTTTATTTTCATTAAATACATAAGGGAACTGTTTCAGCTTTTCTCGTTCGAGGTCATTTAAAAAGCGAAGACATGCCCACTTATGTTTTTCACAAGCTACAATTTCTCCGCTTAATACATCGTTAGCATATTTAATTAAATAATTTCTTAATTCCATTAAACATCAAACTCCTCATCTTCTTCAGCGAGTTCAGCTTTCGCTTGTGATAGTGCCATTTTTGCTCGTGCCGATGGTGTAAATCCAAACTGAATTCCAAGTTGCCTTACTTGATCATAGAATTGTTTCTTTCTGAGAATTGCTTCTTTATCCATATAAATGGCTTTAACTGCTTCACCAGAATTTTCTTCAGTTAGATTTATCGTTCTAGCAAGACCGTTTTCATTTATTAGCTTTGTGATTTCTACATAATTTGAATACGCATCGCAATACATCGCTAATGCATGAACGTCTAAATTGTTTAACACATCCAATTCAGACATTTCATTAACGATATATCTAAATTCTTTTTTTGCTCCTTTGTCTAACCATGTTGGAGGCTTCAATTTATCTTTCGCTGCTTTCAACGCCTCTTCAGCTTTTCGTCTTTTTTCGATTTCAGCTTTAGTACGTCGATTTTTGTTCCCTTTAATCAACTGAAGTTCAATTGGTTGGGCTTGATTTCCCATATATTTACACCACCTTTCATAATTTACCTATTTGAGATTTTTTTGAGCGAATTTTGTGTGAAGTTGACTGGGACGCCGATGTTTCCGGCTCATTTCTTAGAAATAAGAAGTGGGGGGGATAAAAATTTTTTTTAATTTATTTTTTGATACGCATCCATCTCTTCAACTTGAATGATCTGTTTCATTTTTTCGATGTTGTCTTCAATTTGTTTGAAAACGTTTGTGTGTATTGTTCGTCCTGATGTCTTCACAGTATGTTCGCAAATACTTCTCGCTCTGACTATGTGAATGAATTTACAATTAATCAACTTCAATTTGTTCGTCTCAGATGTACTTAATGTCGTCTTAATCAACCAAATTCTTTTAAACTTATATTTCTCTAATGTCAGATTGTCTATAACATTTCGTATCATGTCATTAGCAATCTCAACTGAGTCATATGCATTGAGTGTTCTGTCATGTTCAGGTTTATCTGTAATTGCTGAAATTAGTTTATTCAGGTCAATCACTATATCTTTTTCTTTATTAAAATTGTTATTAACGAATGTACTCTTTCCGCTACCAGGTAAGCCCACAACAACGATTACTTCTTTTTGATTACTAGTATTCAATCCTTGTTTTGTCTTCTTGTGCTCTTGATTGTGACAAGCACTACATACTGTTTCAAGATTGTTCATATCAAGTCTTAAATTCCAATCATCTTTCAATTCAACAATGTGATGAACGATATTACCTACTGTTGTTATGCCATTACGCTTACATTCCTGACACATGTAGAAGTCACGTTGAAGGACTGCTTGTCTTATGTCCTTCCACTTCTTAGACTGATAGAAGGTGTTATACTCTTTATCTGTTCTACTCTCTTCATACTGTTTATGTTTACTCTTAGTGTTGTTACTATGTATATCACAGTATCTACTATCAGTTGTTCTGCTGCATCCAGGATGTGCACAGACACTCTGTGATCTTGTTGCCATATCATACACCTCATAACAGAAGGACATACGAAACATCGCATGCCCTTACAAATTATCTACGTTATCAGATTAACAGATTATTTACCGCACTTCGCGGGTTCGAGAAGTGCGCGCACATCCCGGACCCGGCAAGTGCGCTAATCAATCCAACCAATCATGTCTGCAAACTTATCAAGTATCTGATTGCGTTTGCGTAATACTGCATATCTACTTATGATATTATCTCCGCTTCTTAGCTTTGTTAATGCATGCGCTATATCTTCCCATTCGTATAGCTCAATGTTGTTGTTCCAATATCTATTCTCAATAATAAACTTCTCATATTCATCACACGTATTATAGATATGTTCTATTGCTGTGATCATACTATCCAAGTTACTATAACGTGCATCATTCATTAACTTAATAACCTGACTCTCAGTAGGTCTACCTGGTATGTTAGACTTCCCTCCACCTACATTGTTATCTTCTTCTACATATAACAGTTCATACTTTCTATATTCTCTTTGCTTCTTCAAGTCCTGGTAATTTATCCAATAATGTTCTAACAATGCTACTCTACTTTTATTTATCGTATTAATGGTCATGCACACCCTCCACATCAATGTTATAATAATAGTGTCGTATATTATTAAATGCATCGCGTGAAGCGGTGCTTTTTTTATTTGAGCTTACTTATTAGATTTGTTATATAAGGTTTCTAATTCATTGATACGCTGCAAAGCCATGAGATAACCATGTGCCTCATCTTTATATCTCGAATCAAGTCCTTCTCTCTTCATACAATACTTATGTCTATATTTTAAAAACTCCTTTATTTCATCAATGATATTAATAGAATCTTTCTTTTCGCTGGAAATAACGCTAGTTCTTAAAAGTTTATCTACAAATTTATCACTTACTTTCGTGACATCTAATGCGATCTTGTCAATTGGCTGACTGCATAATATTTCACTTTGAATCGCTAAAACTTTATCCAGCTTATTAATTAATCTTTCTGCTTCCGTTTGTATTGGGGTAATAATCTTATTGACTTCATCTTCATCAAATTTTATAATGATTGTATTTTTATTTAAGTCTGCCATTTAAATATCCTCCTTTGTTCCTCTAATCAATTTTAAAGCTTCACCAATAAAAGGTATCTCTTCGTGTGGTGCTAATAAGTTTATTACTTCATCAATCCTCTTCTTAGTCACTCTGTTATATTGCAATTCATCTAATGATTCTTCAAATCCGTAATCAAGTAATTCACTGATAGATAGTTTCGATTCAATTAAAGGTTGTCCATATTCATTGATACCTTTCATATCTCTTTGGTTTAGTGTGTCAATAATCTCATCGTGAATACCATTCACATCTTTAACTGCTGGTTGAGCTTGAGGTGTCGGATCATTAACTTCTTCAACTACTGGTTTAATCTCAGAATTAATATCATGTGGCATTGTGAATTCTTTTTTTATCTCTTCTGCTATGATCGTTTGGCGTGGCACTAAATCAAATACTTGTCCGTCTAAATTAATTGTGTTCATTTTGTTTCCTCCATATTTATTATTCATTCGTCATTCTCCTTTTCGAGTTGTTTCCCACTCGTCATTCTCTATTTTTCGTACTACTTCAGCGAAATGTAAATATCGTTCGTAATCCTCTTCAAATCCTTCTTCGTACGCTTTTGTTTTTACTGTTCCAATATGTTCTTTCAACTCATTCCACATTTTTTCATAATTCAAAATCCCTCTTTCCTTTCGTGAGTTATATACTTAACAAACCAAATAACCTCTCAATATCTTCGTGTGTATGACCGTCCCACTTAGGTGCACTTTCAATTTCTTTAACGTCATACATATCCCAGTAAGGTTCAATATGATAATGATAAGTGTACTGTCCGTGTGGTGTCTCAACACCAACAATAAACATCACACCAGGTTTTCCAAACATCGTTCCATCATGGTGCTGTTTAGACTTCCACGCTTTATCTTTATAAGTGTTACAGATAATCGCAAACAATACCGCTCTATCATGATACAGTTGTCCGAACGTGTGATAACCGTCAGATATATCTTTTGTGTTGATTAATCCCACACTTTTCATATTGCTAATATCTTTGTTTGTTCTGTCTGTGTTATATTTTGCATTGTCAAATGATTCTCTTGTCATTCTCATTTCCTCCTAATTTTGCGACCGACATTGATGTCGGTCGCAAGGTCACTATTCAATATTCTGTTTCACTATCCGGCATTTGAAATAGTGTATAAATAAACATACTGCAACGCTTTTAACCAGATATATTCATTAACATCTTTGGAATTTTTATAATCTTCCTTAGCGATGTCAATTGATTCACAAATAAAATTTTTAACATCACATATTCTTATCAATCTATCTGAAGCAATTTCGGCGGTTGCACTAAGTTTTTGTTCTAACTCGTCAGTTCTTTGTTTTTCATTTTCGTAAAGTCTTTTGTAATAATCACTTTCTAATACTCTTAAATCAACCACTGTTGCAATTCCCGTTCCATCTTCAGTTCTTTGAAGACGAACAGTATTGTTTTCTTTGTCGATATGATAGACTTTCCATTCTCGATTTTCCCAGGTGATATTATCGTATATATTAAGCACTCAATGAACCTCCTCATTAGCATTAGTTGTTCCATCCAATAGATTCATTATCTCCACAACTTTCCACGCCATGAATTTACATCCTTCCTGGTAATTGCTATCAGAATTAGCATTTAATAATTCGTTTCTGAATCCTTCTTCACCAGAAAATATAATCTTGACTCTATCCCAGTTATTCTTGCACTCAATTAAATCTTGTACATATTCGAAATGATCTTTTATATCTTTTTCATCTGCAACAATACCTAAGTTGGTCCACTTACCATTAATCTTTACTCTTAAAAATGTTTGTACTTCACTCATTTGTATTCACCCTAATGATTCAAAATTTTACTATCTACATTTCATCTAACCGCTTCTATCTAACAAATCTTTCTAGACCTTTTATTTCACGTAATACAGCCGATATTTTAATCTCATCTGTATATTCAATTTGAGTATCAACTAATACATTGTCACCATAGAATTCAATTTCAGTTTTTTGACTGCTTTCTAAAAATGTTTTTAGATGATTCCATATCTCTTTCCAGAGTTCATTTTCTCTTGATAAAGTCTTTGTATTTATAATCACTGCTGACTTACCTCTCATTGCTTTCTCAGAAACTTGTTTCTGGTACTTCCATGCACCTTCATAAGCACGTTCCCATGTTAAATCAAACAAACCTTCACCTATGCTCTGTTCACTTACATACACACCTGCACAATCGTAATACCTTACTGTTGCAACCTTACCGTCATACATTAACTTGTCTCCAACTTTAAGCATTAACTTTAGCCACCAATAGCTTAACTTTCTTTAAAACATCTATAACATCATCTATGCTTTGATAGCACAATACATCGTCTGTAATGTGGGTATCATAGGTAATATGATCATTCCATAATATTGCTACCTCAAAGTCCTCGTTACCTTTTGTATAAGAAAATGAATGGTTTACTACGCTAGCACCATATCCGTTCTCAAATTTAAATAAATACTGGTCCCCATTATTAATATGTCTATGCAATACGAATGCTTCATGTTTCAAGAAATCAATTACCATCTTTATTTCCTCCCAGTATTCTTGTTACAGCTTTAAAAGCTGCTTTAAAATAATTATTTATTCCTTTTGACATATTTTGTCTAACGGTTTCAATGTCTATATTTTTATATTTAAATTGTTGCTTATTATGCACTTTTTTCTTACACCCTTGCTCAGCCCACATAATTGCTCTATGCCTTCTTGTTCTCATTGTATGACCTCCATATTCTTACGTCCTGCACCTAGATAATCGAAGAAATAACCGTACTTATGCATTACTATTGGTTGTTTCGTTTCTTTGAAATATAAATACGGAATACTCTTCCTACTCATCTTATTCATAAGATCTAAATATTCATCTATGTCGATTTTGTATAGCTCATTCATTGTTCTAAAATATATAAGTATGAATGCCTCACCATTCAAATCTTTTATTTTCTTTAAAAATTGCACCTGGTGAGATAAAACTGATGAAAATGAAAATGAAGTTTTCTGGCATTCCTTTGTATCAAATGCTATAAATCTACCACCATCATCTAAGATACCTGTAAAATCTACTGTGGATTTCTTTTCATATCGTGCACCAACAATCTTTCCATTGCTTCTTATTACTTGTGTTGGCGTAGGTATTTTGTTGATTATTGCAATATTCCTATGTGCATACATTCTGTTAGTATCTTCAATCCTATCTTCAAGCCAGCGTCCTCTGAAACCTTGTTTATTATGTCTCGCTACCAAACTATCATCCCTCACTATAAATTATTAAGAAGCGGCTATTACCGCTTCAATATGTTTCTTAATTTTATGATCATTAATGATTTTTTAACTGTTATTCTAAAACTATGTTTGTATTCATTTGATTTAATTGTTGATTTCATATTCCGCTTTCCTTTCAGTGAAATATGGATCATCTTCATAATATTCAATTTCATCTGGAATAGTAGCTGTAATCCAGTATTCAATAAATTTAGAAAGTATCTTAAATCCCATAAACAATACACAGACAACTAAAAAAACTTTATCTAAGCGAATCATCAATCATCCACCTCTCTCTTGAAAATAACGGTTCAATATATAGCTTTTTAAAATATGGTTGCCTCATGAATCCGGCCATTTCGTAAGCTACTGAATTCCATGTGTTTCCTCTAAAGGTTCTCTTACGTCAATTACTGAAATAAACAGATATTCTCTTTTCAACTCTTCCATCAGACTTTTCTATCTCACATTTTGAAAAGTTGATAAACTGACTAATAATTGTAATTGCGTAACGATCCATGTTTCACCTCATCTGAATTTTTTTAATCAAAATAATCGAATATAGTTGGTTGTCTTTCTGGTCTTACTTGTTTGTATTCAATCTTCATATCATCTTCGAAAAATCCTTCAATCCCAAGTAAATTACCATTTGAGCTATATGCATCATAAATACGTAAAGGACCTCTTGTTCCACCTGTTTCTCTGCTTCTTAAACTAATTTTTGCAATCCCATTTGAACCGACTTGTAGCATTTTTACACTTGATGAAACTTTGATAATTTCTTTCTCCATTGTTTACACCTCACTTAGATTAGAACGGTAAATCATCATCACTGATGTCAATAGGACCGTCAGAATTAGCAAAAGGATTTGTTGCTGGTGTAGATTGTCGTGCTTTATCATGTTGCTCTTGATAATTGTTAGGTGATTGAGCTTGAGGATATTCCTCGTACTGACTACCATCATTACGTGTTCCTTTAGGCTCTAAAAATTGAACACTCTCTGTAACAACTTCAGTTACAAATATTCTGCGTCCTTCTTGATTGTCATAGCTACGTGACTGCAATCGCCCATCCACTCCAGCAAGACTTCCCTTTTTTAGATACGTGTTCACATTCTCAGCTTGCTTACGAAATACTACACAGTTTATAAAGTCCGCTTGTCGTTCTCCGTTAGCATTCGTGTATGTTCTGTTTACTGCTAATGTGAATGTTGCTACTGACACACCTGATGGCGTTACTCTATACTCAGGATCCTTTGTTAAACGTCCTACTAACACAACTCGATTAAGCATCAGCTTCACCCCAATTAATATGGATTGCGTTAACTCGTGCTTCACCATCTGTTCTAGCGTTATAAACTCTCTTGATTAAATCTTTATCAATTTCAAGATGTTCTGCTAAATCGTTTATAAATCTTTCTGTATTGTTAGAAAATAATATTTGTGCCTCTCTACCATATTCGAAGAATATATCTTCTGTGATAAAAGTTGATGTCATACCATATTGAGCATCTAATAGAATTCTATTACCAACAACTTCAAATGCTTTTTCTACATGACTTTCATAAGCTTCTTTCTGTTTCTTTTTTGCTGTTTTAATTAAGTTGTTCATGTTTTACGCTCCTTTTTTGTAAATCTTGTTATATTCTTCTGTTAATTTTTCTATCGCATCTTCAGTCCATTCCTTTTCGGTTAACTCATAAATTTCTTTTTTTGCTTCCAGGTATAGTTCGAGAGAAACTTCATTATTTTCTGAAATTTGAGTATCATTGCTAACCCATTTAGGAGTCATTTCTCTACTTTCTTGATTCCTATAATTTCCATTTTTTCTTGCTTTCTCTTGAGCTTTTAACTCTGCTTGCTCAACTGTCTTGATATTTTCAACCCTACATCTCTTAAATATTGATTCTATATATCCATAACGTGTAGCTTTATTGTTTGCTGCAATCTTCATTGCATACATCATTAGGTCATAGCCAAATTCATCTAAATCTTCTGTCATAGATTTGATTATTGAATTGTTAGGTGTTTGATCTATGTTTTCAGTATAGAATTTGTAAACTGCTGCAAATTGTTTCTCGTCCACCGCCACCGCTTTTTTCTCTGGTGGTGTAGTCTCTTGTGTAATCTCTGTAGTAGTCTCTGTGTAGTCTATGGTATTGGTCATGTCATTTTGACCTTCTCCATTAGGTCGATTTGACCCACTCGTCAGGTCATTTTGACCTAATGGAGTTGTTCTATGTGACCCACTCGTCAGGTCATTTTGACCTGTTCGATTGGACCACTGATTATCAGCGTTGTTATCGATAAGGTCATTTTGATCTGATGCATAGAATTGTTCTTCAATTTGCTTAATTACTTCATAGTCGATTGAATACCAAATTGTCTTATCAAACTTTGCTTTGTTGAAGTTTCCCGTGATAATAACACCTTTTTTCTTAAGCGTTGTTAGCGTTCTTTTTATCGTTGATTCACTCCAAAATGGTAACTGCTTTCTCCAACCCTCATATGTGTTATAGATCCACTTTCTATTTTCAATAAAATGAGTACTTCTATCTAACCAGTAGTGCATTTGCTGCACCATTATTGCTTCGTTTAATCCTATTGCTACAGCAAGCTTTGGGCTTACTTGGATAGGATAATCATGTATTAGTAACTTAGACATTCTATTCACCTCTTAAATCCGCTTCAATTTGATAAATAACTTCACTCTGTAACTGCCATGTTTCTATAAATCTGATTGCATCTTTATATTTGCCACGTGGTATACTTTGATAGTTTGGCACGCTAAATGCTGTATAAAGACTTCTGTAAAGGGCTGAATATACCTTTCTGCTTATCTTGCTGATAGGTATGCCATTAAATTGGTTTTTCATTATTTCAGTAGCTTTACGTTTAATTGTTTGATGAATGTGTTTAGATTCACCAGGAAATACTGGTATTGTTGTTTCAATTGCTGTTACGCGTTCATCAAGTTCATTGTTACCTTTTGCAATTAGTTGAATTTGTTCCTGTGTTGTTAATGGTTTTGTCTGATAGACACCTGTCCTTCTCAGTGTAGGAAGCACATCATCAAAAACCCATTCTTCAAACTGTTGTGACGTTTCTAATTTAGAATTGCTAATTAATCGATAAAGATTACCTTCACTAATGAATTTCTTAGATTGATTGCCCCCTGGTGAAAGGACCTCGTGAAACACGACCCCCTTATCTTTAGTATGTCTTTTAATAGCATCATGTGGATTTGAATATCCTAATTTAAGTGCTACATCTGTTGCCGGAAAAAATACTTTCCCATCTCTCTCTAAAACTTGTAATGATCCGAATTGTTCATTATCAAATATTTTTAATTCGCTCATGCTATCGCTCCTTTATTTGTTATAATTTTCTTAATCTAATAAGAAAGGTGGTGAATAATATGACGTTCTTTATTCGTCAAGCAAGTAATGGTCAATACTATTTCGTAATAAAATCAGATAACCACGAAATAGTTGCAACTTCAGAAATGTATCACTACAAATCAACTGCCCAAAACACTATTGATGCAATGAAACACGGTATTAACCTTTCAAGTAAAGTTATTGATATGACTGTTTAGCCTTGCTGAATATTCTAGTAATTTAGAAGTATCATTATTGTTATAATCAGTGATTAATCCAGATGATATTTCTAATAAATCATCTGGATTAGCTGATTTATTGTAATAAAGTGATTTATTAGAAAAATCTTCATTTGCTCTAATATTAATTTTTGATTTCTTAGCTTTCTTAATCTCCTCCGCCAAGATGCAGGTTAAGAGGGCTATTTTTAGATATTTAATCATTTATTTTCACCGTCCTTCGTGATACAATATATGTATCAAATATTTTTAATTCGCTCATGCCGCTTCTATTTCTTATAGATGCGGCTTTTTATTTGATGTAATACTCGATATAAAACTTATCTGTTTCTTCACAAAAATAAGAATCAACATAGATCAACTTGTTATTTGATTTACATTTAATGACCTCTGCCATCCAAATGCCTTTCTCATACCAATCAAATACATCTTTCTGTAATTTCTTCTCAGGTTTAATTAATTTGACGATTTCTTTTAACACGTTTCTTCCCCCCTTCATAATTTGCATATAAACTTAAGTTACTTATACCAGCAACGATACACGCTAAAAAAGTTGTACTACCTTCATCCATCTGTGTAAAAGATGAATATATTAACGCAAATGATAGTGATGATAATGTAATTACTATTCCTGCAATAATCGTTAAAATTAATCTCATTCTTCATTCTCCTTTTATTAAATCTCTACTGTGCCCGCATCTTTACTTACTTAATTCATACATAATTATTTTTGTTACTTCCTTAGTTTTTTCTGTGTCCCACCAGGACTTCCCTTGCCGTACAACTTCATACACTTTCATACGTGGGTCCTTCTTAAAATGTAGGTCGAAGTATTTAGGAGATATGCACAAGCGATTGCATAGCTCCTTTTTATCGACAAACCAATCACCCCTAGCCATTGATAACACCTCCAACTAAATGTTCAAATTATTGAACTTTAGGTTTAAAAAAATATTGATGTATTTCTCGCTTTGGTATAGATAATAGTTCAATTGCTTTGAACATATCAGCATCTCGCCAACTAACTTTATTGTTTAACTTAAGTGAAAGGCTACGTTCAGACATCTTCATAGCAACTGCAAAATTAAATTGCGTCCCATACTTCTCAACTATACGACCATTTAACATAGAATAATCAAACTCCAAAACTGCACCTCCATTCGTTCAAATATTTGAACTACATTCATAGTACACAATTATTTAAATCAAGTCAATTAAAATAGTTAAAAATTTTGAACATTGTTATTGAACTTTTATTCAAGACGTTGTATCATAAGTTATATGATACTTCAGGAGGAAAATAATATGACATTAACATCTGAAAGATTAAAAGAAATAATGAGAGAGCGTAATTTAAAACAAATAGATATTTTAAATAAAAGTGAAAAATATCAAAAGTCACTTGGAATAAAAATGTCTAAAAGTCATCTTTCTCAATATGTTAACGGTAAATCTTCACCAGATCAGCATAAGTTATTTTTGTTGAGTAAAACTTTAGGTGTATCAGAGGCTTGGTTAATGGGATATGATGTTCCAAAACATATTAATCAAAATGAAAAAACAGATAATTTAAATGATAATAAATCTACTAACTCAAACATTGAAACTATCGCTGCACATATCGATGATGATGTTACTGAAGAACAAATGAAAGATATTATAAAGTATATTGAGTTTGTTAAAACAAATAAATTTTAATAAGCGATTAGCGCAAGGGGGTTGATAACAATCAATGCTTATGAAAATTTATGTAGGTTAGTACCAAAATGTAAAATCATCGAGAGAGACGATATGCCTTATGGTTTGTCAGGTCTATATTTAGAAAATCAAAATGTAATTTTGATGAAGAAAAAACTATCCTATAAAAAAAGTGTAGAGGTATTATCAGAAGAAATAGGTCATTATTATACAAGCGCTGGAGATATTACTGACTATAAAAAGAATGCAAAACAAGAATCTCAGGCAAGAAGAAAAGGATATGAACTAATAGTAAATTTCGATTCATTAATTGAAGCATGGAGGTATGGAATACATAATTTATATGGTATGGCTGAATACTTTGAAGTTAGTCAAGATTTTGTTATGAAATCTATTGACCATTTAAAACAAAAATATGGTTTAGTTGTGATGCATAATAATTATCGGATTTTACTAGACCCACTTAATATAACTCAGTTCCATGAGGTATATTAATTAAATTTTACTAACTAGGGATAATAGACTGATGGATTATTCCAAAGTCATTATTATAAAAAGACAAAGGGGAAATTATATTATGGCAAAAAAAGAAGAAGTTTATTATGATGCACAAGGAAATCCGATTGTTGTCAAAAAGAAAAAAAATCCATTTTTATTCGGTTGTTTAGGATTAGTTTTATTAATGTTATTAATCGGTGCTTGTTCTGCTATATTTCTGCCTCCTAGTGATGAACTTACTGAAGAAGATAAAGAAGTAGTAGAGGATATTATCCCTTCAGATGATGACACAACTGAAAACGAGGACACAACTACTGATGAAGATGCCGCTTCTGAAGAAGATTTAGCTAATGAAGATAATTTGACAGTTGAAGAAGAAATAACTACGGAAGAAGTTACATCTAATAATTCAAATACAGAAAAGAATTCTACAAATGAAGATACCAGTATAACTAGAGACCACGTTGCGGCATTAGCTGCTGCACAAAACTATATAGACATAATGCCATTTTCAAAAGCTGGATTGTATGATCAATTAACTTCCGATGCAGGGAATGCTTTTCCACCAGAAGCAGCTCAATACGCAATTGATAATGTAGAAGCAGATTTTAAAGAGGAAGCTGTTGAAGCTGCAAATAGTTATAATGAAACATTCCCAATGTCTGATCAAGAATTATTACAACAATTGACATCAGAAGCAGGAAGTAAGTTCACTCAAGAAGAAGCTCAATACGCTTTGCAACATATGGATAAATAAATTTCTAAAAAGGCAATATGCCTTTTTATTTCATCTAAAAACAGAACGTACGTTCTAGAAAGAGGACCAAATGAAACATATAACAAAATGGGAAATAGAAGAATTTAGCTCACCAAACTTAAATTTATATACAGATGAAAAAAGTATTTCTTTAGTTAAACCACATAGGAATGGAACTTTTGATATTTTGGCTTCTTTAGAATATGAATATAAAGATAACGGAACGTTAATCATCAATTCAAGTGATAGTTACCTATGGAAGTTAGAAGCAGATATTGATAGAGAAGTTTTGACTTTGGATTTAAAGAATCCTGAATTGAATAAACTGTGGAAATAAAAAACACATAGCATTTTAGCTATGTGCTGTGGAGGAAATTATGGCAAAAAATAAACCTAAAACAGATTTTAGAAGTGGAGAAACAGGAAAGTTAAGTCCACAACGACCACCAACTCCCCCGAAGCCTAAATTTGATAAAAGATGAACATACAAAATCCTTTATCTAGATTTATATAAAAGTCTTTGTATTTATAATCATGAGTGTTATAAATACTTAGTACTTCATTGTATTCACTAGGATCATGTTGGCCTAACAAAGAAAATTCAGCATCGAATTTACTGTATACTCCAATTGCACCAGAACTAATATATTTTTTATCTTTAACATCAAATATATAAACATAAATATCGTTTATGCCTTCTGGTGCATTTTCTATTATTCTCGGTAATGTTTTTAGATTCGACTGAATATTTAATTTACCTTCGAGTTTAAACAATAATGATTTAATAAGTTTAAATATCAATGGATATACAATCATACTTAATATCATTGTGACTGATAAAGATATTAGAATTATAGTTATTAAGTTTTTCGGTGTATTTAAATTAAGATCTATCTTTAAAAGTAAAAGTGTTATTATACTTGCAATAACATTAAAACTTGATAGAGAAGTAACGAGGAGTGTTTTTTCATAATTGTGTTTTTCTGTATAGCTTACAAGATTAAGCTTATCAAGTATTGTATATGAAAATAATCCAGGAATTCCTGCAGCAACTATAGACAATAGTAATTTTAAATCCATAGGACCTCCATTTGGCAATATACCTTTTTATTTTAAATTATATCAGAACATATGTTTCATTGAAAGGTGGTGGTAATTTATAAATTAGATAGAAATACTTATGTTTTCTCTTACTGTGCCCGCAAACACATGGGAGGATAAAATGAGTAAATATCAATATAGGAAATCAAAACGTTATGAAAACGTATATTCGTATAAAACCCAAAAAGGGTTAATGTATATGTATAAATTAAGATATTATGATGAGTTTGGCAAAAGAAAAGAAAAAAGCGAATCAGGTTTTACAGATGAAAAGATAGCGTATAGAAAATCGTTAGAGATGCTTATTAATATAGATGATAATGAGATAGCAAAAGTTAATCCAACCTCGCTTACAGTCGGTCAATGGTATGACAAATGGATAGAGATTAACTCACAATGGAGCGATAATACTAAAGCAAGTAGAGTTTCAGCTGGAAGAGATTATATCAAACCTTTTATTGGTCATATTAAATTAAAAGATTTAGATTTAATGAAATACGAAATTCTATTTATAAAACAATTAGAAAAAGTTCATATTTCAGAAGATCGTTTAATGCAACCTTCTACAATTGAACTTTATCATACCTATATGAACGTATGTATCAATGCAGCAGTAAAGAGAGACTTACTTCATTCTAATAAAATTGTAGATGCCACTTTACCAAAAATTGAGGATAGACGCGTGAAATACGTTACCCTCAATGATTTGAATACAATTATTGCTGATGTATATAAAAATGAACCTATATCTAATTATATCATAATTATCTTTCTTGCATTCACTGGATGTCGTGTAGGTGAACTTTTAGCGATGACCTGGAATGATATTGACCTTGATAATAAAATGGTAACAATTAAAGCATCACGTAAGCATAATAAAGTATCATCGACAAAAAATAAGAAAGTAAGAAGAATACCAATTTCTGAACAAGTAGTTTCTGATTTAAAGAACTATAGAGCTTGGTATATTCAAAGACTTTTTAAAGATGGAAAGTCTCTTACTAATAATGACTTTGTATTTATCAGTGAACAAAAAGGAACAAAGATTGCACAGACTACAATCACTTATCTACTTAAACGTGTTAAGAAAAGAACCGGCATAAATATCACACCACACGGATTCAGACATACCCATGCTACAATCCTTGCTGGAGAGAACATGTCCTTTATGACGATCGCAAAACGTCTCGGCAATACACCTGAAGTAGTTATCAGTAACTATGCACATGTGACTGAGGAAATGGAAACAAAGTTAGTTGATGTATTTGATGAAAAATTAAAAGTGGTGGAACTTTTGGTGGAACTTTCAGACTAAAGTATGTATATCCATTGATATATAAGGGAAATATTAGCGCGCTGAGTACTATTCTCGTTAATATTTTGTTCAATCAAAAACACCAATCTTTCGATTGGTGTTTTTTTAATATACAGAAACATTATTATTACTTTCAATTTCAGTTTGATTTCGAACAACAATCTCCTGATCATAAGATTTCATATAATCAGGATAGTCCGTAATGATTGCATCTACTCCCTGCTTTAACAGCGGTTCAATCAATGTTGCATCTCGGACAGTATAAGGTTTCACCTGTAAACCATAACGATGTGCACGTGATACAAGTTCATGAGAGACAATTTTAATAGAAGGATTATAAAAATCAGCAAAAGACTTAAACCATTGTAAATCTCGATCATGAACTCTAGGATTTTTAGCACTGATTAAGACGCCATGTTTAATATCAGATAATAAAGACTTTGAAACTTTTACAGCATGGTGATTAAACGATTGTATCGCTATTCTATCAGATGCTTTATCCAGATTGAAACGCACAAGTGATTGTTTAATTTTATCCTCGATGCCAGGATAATATTCTGGTGTCTTTATCTCTATCAGAATACCAATCGACTCATTTTTAAAACGCTGTAAAATCTCATCAAATGTCGGTATTCTTTCACCTTTAAACTTTTGATCAAACTTTACACCAGCATCTAACTGCTTTATTTCCGCTAATGATTTATCCCATACAAAGCCAGAACCAGTAGTCGTTCTCTCTAATGTGTTATCATGAATTGCAACAAGATGACCATCATGTGTTAACTGTAAATCAATTTCGATACAATCTGCATTCATCTCGAGTGCCAGTTCATAGGCAGACATCGTGTTCTCAGGAGCATAACCACTTGCGCCACGATGTGCTACAGTTATAACATCTTTACTTGGTTGTGAAACTGAATGAACCACTTGTGGTACGAATAGCATAAAAATGATTATTGCTAAAAACAATCCAAAGGGCTTTTTCATTGTCACTCTCCTTCGTTAGGATATACCTATCATAACAAGAGGATATTAAGACACCTTTAATAATCATTGAGTTTTCGTTAAAAATGTTAAAGGGTTGTGTATCTTTCAAAATTCGCATAAAAAATTTAACGAAAAACAAAATCTAAATTTTTCGCTTAACTACATTTGAGTGATATTATTATCTTGTTTAAAGCTATAGCAATGTTTAATAACATTTCATTTAATGCTATAAATATTAATTTCAAGTAAATATTTTAAACAATACATCAATAACTTCAAAAGGAGATAAAAAATATGGTTAAACATACATTTAAATGCACTGCAAAATTTACCGGCGGATATAATGGTGTCGGTACAATAGAAAATAAACATTTAAAATCTCAAATCTCAATTCCAGAGGAAATGAATGGACCAGATATTGGTACAAATCCTGATGAAATGTTAATGTCAGCTGCAGTAACTTGCTTTACTATCACCTTAAGCTCATATTTTGAGAAGAATAATCTTCATATAGAAGTTGATCACGTAGACGCTACTGCTACAATTTCAGTAGATAAAGGGCTTCAAACATATGAAAGTATTTCATACAATGTTTATCTCAAGTCACTTGAAGATGATGTTCAGGAGGTAAATATTCCTAAATTAAAGAGAATCATTGATAAAGCTGAAAATAACTGTATGATTACAAAAGCTTTAAAAGGTAATGTAACAGTTACGATTGAAAGTATCCTACTAGATGACATTACTATATAATTTTAAAAGTCCACTAATACCTATTGATATTTTAGTATTAGTGGACTTTTCCTGTGTATTTAATAAATCATATAAATCCAATGTTATTTTAATATATTAACAAATTAATATAATGTCAAAAAATATTTATATCATTTTTTATATTTCCATTATAATAATAAAATATTTTCACCTTGACAATAAGATAATCTATGGTGTGATAACGTTTACAATTCAATTTATATTGAATAAAGATTAATCGATAAATAACATAAAAACTCAAACATATTAATATCTATAGTGTAAATCAATACAATATTATTATAACATAATAACTACAGAATTTTCAGACTACTACATTAAAATTAAATTGACATCTTTATGCTTTAGCAATAAAATAATCAAGTACGGAAGAAAAGAGGGATGGAAAAATGAGTTCAGTAACAGAGATAAAAAAACCAAAAAAGAAAAAATTTATAAGCTTACCTATGCAGATATTATTAGCATTAGTTCTTGGTGTTGTTGTAGGAGCCATGCTTAACGGAAAAACTGAGTATGTTAACTACTTTCAACCACTAGGTGATATTTTCTTACATTTAATTAAAATGATCGTAGTACCAATCGTATTTTGTTCACTTGTAATTTCGATTGCAGGAACTGGAGATATGAAAACTGTTGGTCGTTATGGCTGGAAAACGTTATTATACTTTGAAATTATTACAACAGTAGCAATCGGTTTAGGTATTATATTTGCTAACGTGTTTAAACCAGGTTCAGGTATCGACAAAAACCTATTACCTAAAGGGGACGTTACGAAATATACAACAAATGCTGAAGCAGCTGCCCAATCAACATATGGTAACCACATGATAGATACAATCGTTAATATTATCCCAACAAATATTATCGATTCAATGGCTCAAGGTCAATTATTACCGGTAATCTTCTTCTCAGTATTCTTTGGATTAGGGTTAGCAGCAATCGGTAAAAAAGGAGAACCTGTTAAAGCGTTCTTCGATGGATTCTTAGACGTTATCTTCTGGATGACAAATCAAATTATGAAATACGCACCAATTGGTGTATTTGCATTTATGGCAGTTACAATTATCAACTTAGGACTAGGTGCTTTAATTCCACTTGGTAAATTAGCATTAGTAGTAGCTGGATCAATGGTATTCTTCATCATCGTAGTACTTGGTGGTGTAGCAGCACTTTGTAAGATTAATATCTTCCATCTACTTGTTATCTTAAAAGAAGAATTAATCCTAGCTTTCTCTACTTCAAGTTCTGAAACAGTATTACCGAAGATTATGGAGAAAATGGAGAAATTCGGTGCACCGAAAGAAATCGTATCATTCGTTGTTCCTACAGGGTATACATTTAACTTAGATGGTTCAGCACTATACCAATCAATCGCTGCACTGACTATTGCTCAAATGTATGGCGTACATTTATCAGTAACAGAACAGTTAGTATTATTAGTAACATTAATGTTAACATCTAAAGGTATGGCTGCTGTACCAGGAACATCAATTGTAGTATTAATTACAACACTTACTGCAATGAACATTCACCCAGAAGGTTTAGCATTAATTATCGGTATCGACCGTATATTAGATATGATGCGTACAGTTGTTAACGTTGTTGGTAACTCATTATCAACATTAGTTATCGCACGCTGGGAAGGTCGACTGGATTACGAGAAAGGCCGTAGATATTACGAAACATTTAAGAAGAAATAAAAACCACCAGTGGTGGTTTTTTTTTATTCCCATTATTTCTCAATGTAAGCTTGTTGTCTTAAATAGTCAGACACTGTTTTAATATCTTTATGAAATGGTCTGTCTTCTACAATACTAGGAACAATCTGACGATATTCATCATATTTTGCTTTTGTTTTCTCAGATAATTTTTCTGCACCTTTGATTTCAGCTGCTTGCAATGCGATAATACATTCAATTGCAATTACATTTCTCACATTCTCTAATATTTGATACCCATGACGAGAAGCAATTGTTCCCATTGACACATGATCTTCCTGGTTCGCACTTGATGGAATAGAATCTACACTTGCTGGATGAGCAAGCGTCTTATTTTCAGACACTAAACTAGCTGCTGCATATTGCATAATCATAGCACCACTTTGTAAACCTAGTTCCGGTGATAAAAATGCTGGAAGTCCACCATTTAACTGTGGATTGACTAGACGTTCGATTCTACGCTCCGATACATTCGCTAATTCACTTAACCCTATCTTCAAAAAGTCTAATGCAAAAGCGACTGGTTGACCGTGGAAATTCCCTCCTGAAATGACTAATGTTTCTTCACCCTGATCAAAAATAAGAGGATTATCATTAGCTGCGTTCATTTCTGCTTCTAATTTTTCTTTAACATACTCGAATACCTGGAAACTTGCACCGTGAATTTGAGGGATACATCTCAGTGAATAAGCATCCTGAACACGAACTTCACCTTGTCTCGTTGTTAATTGAGAACCCTCAAGCCAATCCAGCATACGTTTAGCAACACCTACTTGAGCATCATTATTACGCACAATATGAATATTTTCGTTATATGCATCTGTTATTCCATTTAATGATTGGTGTGTAAGTGAGGCGATCCATTCAGCCTGATATGCAATATCGATAGCTTCAATGTAATTGATGACACCTTGAGCAGTCATTGCCTGTGTACCATTAATTAATGCAAGTCCCTCTTTTTCCTGTAGTAATAAATGGTTTCTTCCTAAACGTTCAAGTACATCTTTACTATTTTCAACTTTGCCTTGATACTCAACATCACCTTCTCCGATTAAAGCCAATGCCAAGTGTGATAATGGCGCTAAATCTCCAGATGCTCCTAATGAACCTTGCCCAGGAATAACCGGAATAATTCGTTCGTTAATAAAGAATACCCATTGATCGACCAATGCTTCTGTTACCCCTGAGTGCCCTTTTAACATCGTATTAAGACGTAATATCATCATAACAAGTGATACGTTTGAATGAAACGGTTGCCCCACCCCACAAGCATGTGAACGAATAAGATGTACTTGTAAATCATTGCATTTATCTTGATCAATTAACACATCACAAAATAATCCAAATCCAGTTGTGATACCATAGATTGTCTCTTTATTTTCTATGATTTTTTCTACAGTTTTTCTACTTCTTTTCACTCTGCTTAAAGCTTCATCAGATATAGCGACAACATCATTGTTATTTAAGAATTTTCTAATCGCATCGATTGTTAAATTATCACCTGTTAATAATAAAGTCATTTATATTCCCCTTTTAAATTATTCTAATTTTTCAGACAATATCATTATAGAATGAAAACGATTACAAAACAATAGAATATCCAAAAATTGTATTATGGTACTGTGTTATCACATTAATGAAGTAAAGTTTAGATAAAATAAAAAACAGCCAAAAGGCTGTTTTTAAATCATCATTTCATTACTTTAAATATTCATCTACAACATCTGCTACTTGTTGAACATGTGTGCCAATGATAACTTGAGCATTCTTGCGCCCAACCTTCATTACACCAGCTGCACCAGCACGTTTAATCAAGTTCTCATCCACAATTGAATTATCCTTTAGTTCAAAACGTAAACGCGTCGCACAGTTTGTTACACTTTCAATATTCTCTTTACCGCCTACACCTGAAATTACAGATTGTGCAAGTTTATCGTATTTTCCAGGTTGAGATGTGTTAACGACAACATTTTCTGATGATGTATGACCCATATCCACATCTTCTTGCGCAATCATCTTAGCAATATCTTCGTCAGATTCACGACCTGGAGTTTTAATATCTTGTAGTTTAATAATTGCTCTAAAAATTACATAGTATAATACAAAATAAACTAGTCCTAATACTAAGAGCATAAATGGGTTATTAGCATTCGGATTTTTAGTTGAAAGCAAAAAGTCAATTGCTCCTGCACTAAAACCAAACCCAGCCGTCCAATGCATACTTGCCGCAATAAACATTGAAATACCCGTCAATAATGCATGAATTAAATATAAACTTGGTGCAATAAATAAAAATAAGAACTCTACAGGTTCAGTAACACCTGTAACAAATGCTGCTACGGCACCTGCTAAGAAAATACCTGCTACCGCTTTTTTACGTTCAGTTTTTGCTGAATGATACATTGCTAACGCAGCACCTGGTATACCGAACATCATCACCGGGAAGAATCCGGCTTGATACATACCAGTTACTCCCTTAATAGCATCTTTACTTTGGAATTTTCCAATATCATTAATACCAGCAACATCAAACCAGAAAACAGCATTAAGTGCATGGTGTAATCCAGTGGGAATTAATAAACGATTGAAGAATCCAAATAGACCTGCTCCGACTGCTCCTAATCCAATCATCCATTCACCGAAAGAAACAAGTAATCCGAAGAAGAATGGCCACACAAATAATAAAATAACTGACAAAATCATTGCAAAGACAGATGTTAAGATTGGCACTAATCGTCTACCACTAAAAAATGCAAATGCTGTCGGCAATTCAGTTTGATGAAATTTGTTAAAAGTCCAAGAAGAGATGAAACCAACAAGTAAACCAATAAATACGTTATTGATCTTACCAAAACTCATATCAACTTTTTCAGGTTTGATATGCAGTAAGTTTGCTACGGAAGCTTGTGATAAAACAGTTGTAACAACTAAAAATCCCACAACTGCTGCTAAAGCTACAGCTCCATCTCTAGATTTAGACATTCCAAGAGCAACACCAATCGCAAAAAGTAAACCTAAATTATCAAGAATTGCTCCTCCAGACTTAATTAAAAATCCAGCAATAGGGTTATTTGCACCCCATCCTGTTGGATCAATCCAGTAACCTATACCCAATAACAGTGCTGCTGCTGGTAATACAGCTACAGGTAACATCAGACTTCTACCTAATCTTTGTAAGAAAGAATACATATACTTACCTCCTATGAAATAAAATTTTACACTACACCTTATTTTATTATTTAAACTCAACGGATACAATATATATTTTGTTAAGCATATATACATTTATTGTACATCTTCAAACATATATGCAATAATATTATATATTTGAAAAAAAGACTTTTAATTATATGGTTTGTTCGCTATAATAAACTAATAACTAATTTAAGGGTGATTGAATGAAAGGTCTTCCATTTCTATTTAAAGGTAGATTAACTGCATATCAAATATCTACTGCTACAGATATTGATATTGAATTAATTGAATCACTGTTTACAGATGAACAGAAAATTGAATCTTTAGATGATGATACTTATACAAAACTTAAAAATTTAGAGCGCAGTCTCTTTCCTACAGAAATTAAAAATAATGAAACAAGTGCATAACTTGATTCATTATTTTTTTATGTATTATCATACTGATTTTGAAGATATTTCATTGAATCTACAATAAGATGTTTTAATACTTTAACATCAATTTGTTCTATATCACTTATATACACACACGTCTTCCCTAGTGTATGTTTCCCCAACTCCTTTAGATAACGATCACGATTAATATTATCCTGAGCAAAGTACAAACTTATTTTACTTTTCTTCAGACCAAATGCGATGAGCGGTGCATCTCCTTCTATTTGATCGTTTAACTTATAATGATATTTTCCAAACCCAATAATATTAGGGCCCCACATCTTTCCGATAAATCCAGAGCTTTCTTCAAATATTTCCAATAATTTAATACAGTCTTTTCTACGTTTTTCATCTTCTATCGTTTCAATAAATTCTATTACAGAATCTTCTTTTTTCATCCTATGTATTGTCATGATGCACCCCCATGTTACTTTTAATAAATTATACTATATATTCTGAATATTTAATATATTGTTTTTGAATTTATTAATAATTTTACATGCTATATTTTACTCTATTAATAATAATACTTCGTTCATATTATATAGGGGGATCATTAATGATGGTTTTAGTTTTATTTGATATAAATTTTTTATACGTTATGCGTTTAAAGTAGCAGTATACGGGGAAATAGTATTATAACTTAAATATAAAAATTTGGAAGTGGGTGAAGACTTATGAGTATCATCGTACTAAAAACGTCTTATCCTTACTCATCTGATGAAAAAACAGAATACAAATTAATTCAAAATGAAGTTGAGAAAGTATCATATATTAGTAAAATCAAAGAAAAAACACAGGCTATCGCTAGTAAAACAAACCAACCTCAAATCATAAAACTTGAATTTATTTACCCAGAGGACAAAGAGACGTATCTATACAAAACATTAAAACACGAAGCGTAATAATTACGCTTCGTGTTTTAATTTAGTTATTAATGTATTTGTTTTACTTTCTAATGTTTGTGTAATCTCTTCAATTGCTTCATTCTTCTTATATTGCGCAGTAAAGCTTTGACTATCTATCGGTTCGCCAAACATAATATAACATTTTTCTTTTCCAAATATTACATCCTTAAACTTTATCGGTCCTTCGTATGCTGCTGGTAATAGTTTAGATTTACTCATTACAGAAATAGTAGCTGCTCCTTTTTTCATCGGTGCATTATCTGTGCGTTGTCCACTTGGAAATATCCCAACAATCTTATGCTCTTTTATTAACTTTACTGGCGTCTTTATTGTAGATGGCCCCGGATTCGCTCTGTTTACTGGGAATGCATTTACAGATCTAAAGAACTTATCAAGTAATTTTCCTTTAAATAATTCCTGTTTCGCCATATAGTGCACTTCTCTTGGGTATAATGCCATTGCAAGTATAATAATTTCAACCATACTTCTATGATTACATGTAACGATAAACGCTTCATTTTTAGGGATATTTTCTTTACCTATTACTTTAACTTTACGTAATAGAATATTTGTTACAAGGTAAATAAGGGTTGCCAAAAATTTGTACATGTTATGAGCTCCTTGTTGTTTGATATAACATTTTTTATTCTTTTTTTTATTCTTTGTTTTTATTCTTTGAATTATATAATTGTTTTCGATTGTTTTTAAATATACTTCATAATTTAGCTCTATTTTATTTTAGCATAAATTAAATGCATATGAATATACTTAGCTGATTTGTCGATTTCGTGAACTTAAGGCTTAATATATGAATTTTTCAGATAGAAGTGGTATCTTATTTTATTATCTCAATTAATTTAGGGGGAAATTTAATGGACAGATATAATCAACATGATAATGAAGAAAGAATAATACATAATAATGAATCATATGATGCTAATGAATCCGTACAATATGTTCGTAATGATGAGGCACGTACACATAGAAAGCATAATGGACCTGGCTTTTTTAAATTATTATTAGCTGCAGTCCTCGGTTCAGGTCTGACTCTTGGTGCAACCCACCTTCCTGATATAGTATCTCCAGGAACAACTTCTAATCCAAATGCTACACCGATCCAGGTGGACCAGAAAACTGCCGGTAATAATACAGAACTTGCTGATATGTTAGAACAAGTTTCACCTGCAGTTGTTGGTGTCATCAATATGCAGCAGGCAAATAGCAGCATCTTCGATATTTTACGTGGAGATAGTGGTAGTAGTGAAGAGACACCTGCAGGTACTGGATCAGGTGTTATCTATCAGACGACTGATAATGAAGCATATATCGTGACCAATAACCACGTTGTAGAAGGTGCGAAAGATTTAAAGGTACGTTTATCTACAGGTGAAACAGTAGATGGTACTTTAATAGGCACTGATGCTTTAACTGATATTGCGGTATTGAAAATCTCTGGTCAATATAATATTAAGCCGATTCCGTTTGCAGATTCTTCTAAAATTCGTATTGGCGACACTGTTTATGCAATCGGAAATCCCTTAGGTGTTGAATTATCAGGTAGTGTTACTGAAGGTATTATTAGTGCGAAAGAAAGAACGATGAAAGTCGATACTTCTGCTGGAGAATCGTCAGTAAAAGCAATTCAGACTGATGCAGCAATCAATCCTGGTAACTCAGGTGGAGCGTTAATTAATAATCAAGGGCAGTTAATTGGTATTAATACCTTGAAGATTTCAGCAGACACTGTCGAAGGATTAGGGTTTGCAATTCCTTCAAACGATACGAAAGTCATCATAGATCAACTTGTAAAAGATGGTAAAGTGGTTCGCCCATTCATGGGTCTTGCATTGGTCAGTATTGAAAATGTTCCTGCTAATTATCTAGAGGAAATGAAAGTATCGGCTAACACGGGAGCACTTGTTGCAAGCACTGATGAAAAAGCCGGAAAAGTATTTAAAGAAGGCGATGTCATTACTCAAATTGAAGGACAGGATGTTAAAACTGATGGTGACGTTCGCAACTATATATACAAGAACAAAAAAGCTGGAGATAAAGTAAAGTTTACAATTATCCGTGACGGTAATGAAAAAGAAGTTGAATTAACATTAAGAAGTACCGAAGATAAATAGTAAAAAAAGGACTAACAACAAATTATGTTGTTAGTCCTTTTTATTTAGAATCCTCTGCCGGCGCCACCGCCACCAAAGTCTCCACCGCCAAATCCACCGCCGCCGAAGCCTCCGCCACCGAAGCCTCCTGAAGAGAATCCGCCGCCGAAACCTCCACCGGTTGGGAAGAAGATGACTGGTCCTGATGAACGTCTACGTCCACCACCACCGCCTCCTCGGCCACCTCCCATAAAGATAGAGATGACAAGGTATAATAAGAATAATCCAATCAATATTTCGAATACACTAATGCCATCTGAACTATTATCGACCATCGGTGTATCTCGCGTATATTTTTCACCATCGAATCCATAACTTTTACTGACTTCATCAAATATTGCATTGTAAAGTTTTCCAAGCCCCTGAGCATACAGCGCCTTACTCTCAGCACTTTCACCTTTAGGATCAGCTGCAAGCGCCTTTTGTACATCAGGCATTGCATACTTATCAATCATAGCTCCGACTTTCGCATCATTTAAGACGCCTTCCAAACCATAACCAACTTGTACTTCAATACCTCTATTTCTAAATTCATTACCGTTATCTAAGTTAAACAAAATCACTATCCCGTTGTTTTTCTCTTTATCTCCGACGCCGTATTCACGCCCAACGCGAAGTGCATAATCTCCTCTTACTTCTTGCCCTATCGACGGCATCGTCATGATTAAGATTTCAGCGGTAGTACCTTTTTGTAACGTTTCACCACGCTGATTGAGAAAATCTTTTTCATTTTGTTTGAATATGCCGAGATGGTCCTGAACAAAAATAGGTTGTTCAAGCTTTGGCAATGGCTCAGCTGCATTCGCCGGTAAAGTAATCGTGAAGATTAAAAAGAGCGCGATAAAAATCGCGAACTTTTTCTTTAACATTATTTACTTTCTCCATCAGCATTAAAATCGATACTTGGTGCTTTATTTGCAGCTTCATCGGCTTTAAAGAATTCTTTCTTTTCAAATCCAAGCATACCAGCATATAATGCTGTAGGGAAACTTCTTACCGCTTTGTTATACGTTGTAACGATATCATTGTAATCATTACGCGCTACAGCGATACGGTTTTCTGTACCAGCTAATTCATCACGTAAACCTGTAAACTGCGTATCTGCTTTTAGTTCAGGATAATTTTCCTGAATCGCAATTAAACGACTTAATGCTGAGTTTAACTCGGCATTGGCATTCGCTTTATCTTCCATTGAACCATTTTCTTTTGCACCAGCTAATTTAGCACGTGCATCAGAAACATCTTTAAATACTTTTTCTTCGTGTTTTGCATAACCTTTTACAGTTTCAACTAAGTTTGGAATTAAGTCCAGACGTCTTTGTAACTGTGTATCAACCTTTGCTTCCGCATTTTGCACATCAGCATCGAGTCCGACAAGTTTATTGTATGGACCAATTAACATACTACCAACAATTAATAATAAAACAACTAATCCAATAATAGGTATTAATAATTTTTTCATATCATTTCTCCTTTTAATTAAGTATTTATTTTTACCCTCTAAATTGCCTTCTAAACGCTTTCAGTAAAGAAATATTAAAGAGATGGAGCACATGCTTCATCTCTAAATATTAAATCATTTATTTATATGTAATCATAAAGTACTTTTTCTTACCACGGCGAATTATTGTAAATTCATCTTCAATTTTATCTGCTGAAGTAATTTCATGACTTGTATCTGTAACTTTTTCACCGTTCAATGAAATCGCTCCGTTCGTAATATCTTCACGTGCCTGACGTTTACTTGGCGCAATACCCGCTTCAATTAATACGTCAACCAGATTCGTATTTTCTACAGCTTTCTGCGGTACATCTTTAAAGCTCGTACGTAACTGATCTGCTGTTAAGGCTTTTAAATCACCTTTAAATAAAGCCTGAGTGATATTGATCGCTTCTTCTAAAGCTGCTTCGTCATGTACATATTTCGTAACTTCTTCAGCCAATTTTTTCTGAGCTAAACGTAAATGTGGTTCTGTCTCAACTGACTTTTCTAACGCATCAATTTCTTCTTTACTTAAGAATGTAAAGTATTTTAAGAATTTAATTACATCGCTATCCGGGGTGTTAATCCAGAACTGGTAGAACTCGTACGGGCTAGTCTTCGTACGATCTAACCAGACAGCGCCACCTTCAGATTTACCGAATTTCTTGCCGTCTGACTTCACAACTAATGGTACTGTCATACCAAATGCTTCCACTTCACCGTACATACGACGCATTAACTCTAAACCACTCGTAATGTTCCCCCACTGGTCACTACCACCGATTTGAAGTTTAACATTGTGTGCTTTGTTTAAATGACCGAAGTCAATCGCCTGTAATATTGTATAAGTGAACTCCGTAAATGAAATACCTGTCTCTAAACGTGATGCAATACTATCCTTGCTTAATAAGTAATTTACACCAACATGTTTCCCGTAGTCACGTAAGAATGTTAATAGATCAATTTGACCTAACCAGTCTTTATTATCAACACGCATCGCACCTGTATCGCCACCGAAATCAAATAATTGTTCCATTTGCGCAGAAATTCCATCTACGTTGCGTTGAACTTGATCTAATGTCTGTAAAGTACGTTCATCTGTACGACCTGATGGATCCCCGATCATTCCTGTAGCGCCACCGATTAATACAACAGGACGATGACCGTGTTGCTGGAATCGTTTTAATGTCATGAAGGGTAACAAGTGACCAATATGCAAGCTGTCTGCTGTTGGATCAGTTCCACAATATACACTGACACGCTCCTTATTCAGTAATGCTTCAATCTCTTCAGGATGTGTTTCTTGATAGATTAAACCTCTCCATCTTAAATCTTCTAATAATGCATTTGCCATCTTTGTTCCTCCTCTAAATTTTATTGTTTAAATTGCTGATATAGATAAGACTTTAAAATCAATAAATGATTAATAATAAAATAAAAAAACACCCCTACAAAAAAATGTAAGGGTGCTCATGCACGGTACCACCATACTTATGATAAAATCATCACTTATTAATGAAAAAGGTCATTATCCTTAAGGTCGAAAGTTTAGGTGTATTCATATGTTCATTGCTTAGTTTGCACCAACCACTAAGTCTCTTCATTCAATGTGTCATACTACTTGTCCTAAAAACCTTTATATTCAGTTCAATTTAAATTATGATACTAGTGTAAACAATAGATTCTATGACGTCAAGTCCCTGAAATTATGATATACTAAAAAAATATTCAGGAGGAAATTTGTATGCCGAAAAAACAACGTCAAATATTCAAACCTAAACAAACGAAAGATAATATAAAATCAACTTTTAAGTCTATTGAATTTACCCCTTACGTATGGTTTCACGGTATTTACGAAACACTTACACGTACTATTCTGTTCTTGTTAGTAACGGGATTACTCATCGGTACTTTACTTTTAGGACTCGGCACAGGTTATTTTTTAGCGCTTGTTAAAGATGAACCCGTAAAAAATAATACTGCGCTGAAAAAATCATTATATGAAATGACACAGAGTACTACCGTTTATTTCGGTACCGGTGAGTCACTTGGTACACTTAATGCTGATGTACAACGTGAAGTCATTAAGTATAATAAAATGAGTCCCCATGTCGTCGATGCATTAATTGCTACAGAAGACGAAAATTTCTATAAACATAATGGTATCGTACCAAAAGCTTTTATCCGTGCAACTGCACAAGAGTTTTTAAATATGGGTGTCACAAGCGGGGGTAGTACGCTAACACAACAACTCATTAAGAACCAGCTGCTGACGAATGAAACTTCATTTAAACGTAAAGCAAAAGAAATGATGCTTTCATTTAAAGTTGAGAAATCACTCTCTAAAAAAGAAATTATTGAAGCTTATTTAAATGTTGTCAGCTTTGGTCGCAATACAAATGGTCAAAATATTGCTGGAGTTCAGGCTGCAGCACAAGGTATATTCGGTGTTGACGCAAATAAATTAAATATCGCTCAAGCAGCTTATATTGCTGGAATGCCTCAAAATCCTTATACATACACACCGTTCTTACAAACAGGAAAGATTAAGAAAGATAAAGACTTAAAGTTCGGTTTTGAACGTCAACAATACGTGCTAATGCGTATGTATCAAGAGAAAAAAATTACGAAAGCGCAATATGAACAGGCTAAAAAATTTAATCTAAAAAAATCATTTACGAAAGATTTCGAAGTACCTAACGAAAAGTATCCATTCTTAACTCAGGAAGTTGAATCACGTGCAATTGATATTCTAAAATATATATTCGCTGAAAAAGATAATATTTCTCGCCAGGAATTAGATGAAACACCTGTATTAGAAGAAAAATATGTCGGTATCGCAAATCGTGCTATTCGAAATAATGGTTACATCATCGATACGACAATCCATAAGAAAATTTTTGATACGATGGATCAGATTAAAGATAACCCAAATTACTATTCTTATGCCAGAAATGCAAATGTTAATGGTAAAACAAAACCAATCAATATGGAAGTCGGCGTTCTATTAAAAGAAAATGACTCTGGTAAAATTTTGTCATTCATCGGTGGGCGTAATCATAATGATTCTCAAAATAACCATGCGACTAAAACGAAACGTTCTCCGGGTTCAACAATCAAACCATTATTAGCGTATGCACCAGCAATTGAGTATGGTGTTACTGCACCAGAAGCATCATTACTTGATAAACGATTTAATTATAATGGTTACTCGCCTGAGAACTATGCAAGAATGGAATACAACGTTGTAACAACGCGTTATGCATTAGAGAACTCACTGAACTTAAGTACATTACGTTTATACTCTGGCATTCAGGATAGAAAGCCATGGGAATTATTGCAGAAAATGAACTTTAATATACCGAAGTCAGAACAAGAGAACTTATCATTAACGCTCGGTGCAACAGATATTACGTTAGAAAACAATGTCGATGGATTTTCTACATTAGCAAATAAAGGGAACTATCAGGAAAGCTATATGATTGAGTCAATTAAAACGCGTGACGGGAAAGTCATCTATCAGCACAAAGCGCGTCCTATTCGCATTTACAGTCCTGAAACATCTTATATTATGACAGATATTCTGCGTGGCGTATTAGATACAGGTAGTGGTTATCAGTTAAAAGGAACATTTATGTACAACCAGGACTGGGCAGGAAAAACAGGTACAGCGCAAGAAGGTAAAGATAGTTTATTTATCGGTTATAATCCAAAAGTAACAATGGGCATCTGGATGGGATATGACGTCCCTACTTCATTTGATGAAGAAAATCATTACCAGTTACGATTATGGCGTGATATTATCAATCAGATTACCACTCAGGATCAGCTACAGATGGGTGTAGGCGAAAGATTTAATCAGCCTGATGGTGTTAAAACGATTGAAATGTGTCAATATACAATGTCTCAAAAAGGATCTTGCGATGATGGTGAACCTGTGAAGCAAAGCTTAGTGTGGAGTAAGACAGATACTTCACAAAAGATATTAGATGACTATAAAGTATTATCTCGTTTAGGTGAGAAACTAGATCCTGAAACAAGAAAGAAAATCTCATCCAAACAAAGTGCAGCAGATACTTTATCAAAAGCAAATCAAAATGCAAAACCAACAAATGATAAGAAGAAAGATAATCAAACTGCGCAATAAATCAAGCCTCCACGATTCATTTCGTGGAGGCTCTATTTAAAAAAACTCACTAAAAATAATTTTAGTGAGTTTTTTTATATGGATTAGAATAACCCTACTGCATTGCCGTCTGCATCAACATCCATTTTTAAAGCTGCTGGTTGTTTCGGTAAACCTGGCATTGTCATGATATCACCTGTTAGTGCAACGATAAATCCTGCACCAGTTTTAGGAATTAATTCACGAATTGTAACATTAAATCCTGATGGACGTCCTAATTTCGTAGGATCATCAGAGAATGAGTATTGCGTCTTCGCCATACATACTGGATATTCATTCCATCCATTATCAGCAATTGTTTTAAGTTGCTTTCTAGCTTTCTCTGCAAAAACTACATCATCTGCACCGTAAATTTTTTGAACAATTGTACGGATTTTCTCTTCAACTGGCATAGATAAATCATATAAATGTTTGAAATCTTGTGGTGTTTCTAATACTTCAAGTACTAATTTAGCTAGCTCAACGCCGCCTTTTCCACCATGTTCCCAAACTTCCGTTAATGCTAATTTTACATTTTGTTCTTTTGCCCAGTTTTGAACGAATTCACGTTCAGCATCAGTGTCAGTAACAAAGTTGTTTAAAGCAATAACCGGCTCAACACCAAATAATCTTAAATTCTCAATATGCTTTTCTAAGTTTTGGATACCTGATTTTAATGCTTCAACATTTTCATTTGAAAGTTCTGTTTTAGCAACGCCACCATGCATTTTTAATGCACGAATAGTAGCTACAACAACGATTGCATCTGGTTTAATATCTGCTTTTCGTGCTTTAATGTCCATAAATTTCTCAGCACCTAAGTCAGAACCGAATCCTGATTCAGTAACAACGATATCAGCTAATTTACGTGCAGTCTTCGTTGCGATAATTGAGTTACAACCGTGTGCGATATTTGCAAATGGTCCTCCGTGGATTAAGGCTGGTGTGCCTTCAATCGTTTGCACTAAGTTTGGTTTTAATGCATCCTTAAGGATTAAAGTTAACGCGCCTTCTACACCTAAATCTTTAACTGTAACTGGTTTACGATCATACGTATAACCAATTGTCATCTTACCTAAGTTTTCTTTTAAGTCAGTGATGTTATTTGATAAACAGAATACTGCCATGATTTCAGAAGCAACAGTAATATCGAAACCATCTTCACGTGGTACACCTTTGAAAGGTCCACCAAGACCAACAACGACTTGACGTAATGTACGATCGTTCATATCAATAACACGTTTCCACTCAACACGACGTGGATCAATGTTTAATTGGTTACCTTGATAAATATGGTTGTCGATGAATGCAGCTAACGCATTATTTGCAGTCGTGATGGCATGTAAGTCGCCATTGAAATGTAAGTTGATTTCTTCCATCGGTAATACTTGTGCACGACCACCACCAGTAGCGCCACCTTTCATACCGAATACAGGTCCTAAACTTGGTTCACGTAAAGCAACCATAACACTTTTACCTAACTCTTTAAATGCATCTGAGATACCAACAGTTACTGTTGATTTACCTTCTCCAGCTGGTGTTGGGCTCATCGCAGTAACAAGGACAATCTTACCTTCTTTGTTTGTAGTCACTTTAGAAGTATCAATCTTTGCTTTAAAGTGGCCATAAGGCTCAACTGCATCAGCAGGGATTCCCGCTTCTTCTGCAATTTCCAAAATAGGTCGAACTGTCGCTTGGTTAGCGATTTCTAAATCTGATAAATATTTAGTCATTTTCACATTCTCCTAATCTTAAAAGTGTCTTTACTATTCCATAATAAGATAACGCTTTCAAGATGTCGACTAATTTCATAGAAATTTTAAGTAAAATTTACATTTAATCTTCCATCGTTGATAAATCACCAGTTGGTAAGTCTAGTTCCCATGCTTTAAGTACACGTCGCATAATTTTACCTGAACGTGTCTTTGGTAATTTATCTTTAAATTCTATTTCTCGCGGTGCTGCATGTGCTGCAAGACCTTCTTTTACAAACACTCTGATTTCTTCTTTTAGCTCATCACTTTCTTTATAACCATCACGTAAAGCAATAAATGCTTTAATGATTTCACCGCGAACTGGATCCGGCTTACCGATGACCCCTGCTTCCTGAACGGCAGGATGCTCAACAAGCTTTGATTCAACTTCAAAAGGTCCAACACGTTCTCCTGCAGTCATAATTACATCATCGACACGACCCTGGAACCAGAAATATCCATCTTCATCCATATAAGCACTATCACCTGAAATATACCAATCACCCGGTAAGAAGTAAGATTGATACTTTGGTTCATTATTCCAGATGGTCTTCATCATCGATGGCCAACCAGCTTTCATCGCTAAATTCCCCATTCTGTTTGGTGGTAACTCATTACCTAAATCATCTACGATAGCTGCCTGAACACCTGGCAATGGTTTACCCATAGAACCTGATTTAATATCCATATCTGGTATATTTACAATCATATGTGCACCCGTTTCAGTCATCCACCAAGTATCGTGAATACGAAGTTTAAATACTTTATCTCCCCATTTTACAACTTCAGGGTTTAATGGTTCACCAACTGATAATATATGTCTTAAATGTGATAAATCATACTTTTCAACAAGTTCATCTCCTGCTCCCATTAACATACGGAAAGCTGTTGGTGCTGAATACCAGACAGTCACTTTAAACTGTTCCAGAATACCATACCATCCTTCAGGTGAGAATCTTCCCCCAGCGATGACATTTGTTGCACGGTTTAACCATGGTGCGAATATACCGTAACTTGTTCCAGTTACCCACCCAGGATCTGCTGTACACCAATATACATCATCTTCTTTTAAGTCTAATACGTAAAGTCCTGAAATATAATGCTGAATCATTGCATTCTGTACATGTAATACACCTTTAGGTTGTCCAGTTGAGCCAGACGTGTAATGCAGAATCAATCCATCGTCACGTGTTAACCATTCTACATCAAACTCCGTTGATGCAGCTTTAAAATGATGATTAAAATCTATGTATTTATCTTCGACATTATCATCGATTACGACGATATGTTGTAAATGCGGTAATTCACTTTGTGGAATGCGTCCAAGTAAGCTATTTGTCGTGATGATGACACTTGCTTCACTATTTTCCAGACGATCTTTTACTGCTTTCTCCATAAACGCTTCAAATAAAGGACCAACGATAGCACCAATCTTAAGCGTGCCGAGTAATGCAAAATAAAGTTCAGGTGAACGTGGCATAAAGATAAAGACGCGATCCCCTTTTTTCACGCCTGCTTCTTTCACCAATACATTCGCAGCTTTATTAGAATTCTCCATCATTTGTTTAAATGTATAGCTTTCATTTCTGCTCGCATCTTTATAAAGTAATGCAACTTTATCTCCATATCCATCTTCGACATGTTTATCGATACATTCATATGCCATATTTACTTTTCCTGTTTCAGACCATGAGAAATGCTTCTCAATCTCTTTCCAGTCAAAGTTCTCATACGTTTTATCATAATCCTTTAAATTATGATTACCTGCTGTTGCCTTAAAAATTTCTGTCTTCACAATAAATCCCCCTTGTAAACGTTTTCAATATTTCCATTTTTATTATATAATAAAATTAACTGATAATTCAAAAAATATGCAAATTTTTATGTATTTAATAATATATTTCATTAACACTACAAGGAGGATGCATGAAACATATAAAAACCTATCACAAATCGACGTATACATTTAATGACCGCGAATTAATAATAGAAGGCCCTGTTGATGGTCATACGCTTCAAAAATATACCTTTGATAAAGGACTCGTAGCTTTTCGACGACCGGATGAACAATTTGAAGCAATCATAGAAATTGCTGATCTCGAAGAAGGACGTATCATTATTTGTCGCGATGGTATTAACATCATTGGGTATACTACCTACTTATATCCAGATCCGTTGGAACGGTGGTCCAATGGTAACCTTGAATTTATTTTAGAACTTGGTGCAATTGAAATTAGTAAAGATTATCGTGCATTAGGATTAGGGAGTGAAATGCTGAGAGTTGCTATGATGGATGATGCCATGGAAGATTTTATCGTTATTACGACAGAATATTACTGGCACTGGGATTTAAAGAATAGTGGTCTTGATGTGTTTCAATACAAAGAGATTATGCAGAAAATGATGGGCAGATGTGGTATGAAAGTATTTTCAACCAATGACCCGGAAATTACGAGTCATCCTGCCAATTCACTCATGGCACGAATCGGCAAACGGATTAATAATGAACAGATTCAGGCGTTTGATAATTTAAGGTTTCTAAACAGATTTTTCTTATAGGAGGATGCTATGTTAGTTGAACGAATAATGACAAGTCCTTGTATTACATTCAATGTAGAGGGCACAATAGAAGAAATCATCACTTTAATGCATGAAAAAAATATCCATCATGTCCCAATTGTTGATGATGACAATAGACTGCTCGGCATTATTAGCGACCGAGATATTAAACAGGCATTGCCGTCAAACTTACAAGACCGTCTTGTTCTGGATTTAAATGTACCGATAACAAAGATTATGGCGAAAAAAGTTATTACATGTCATCCACTCGATTTCGTAGAAGAAATTGCGCTAGACTTTTACAATGAGAATATCGGTAGTATTCCTGTCGTGAAACGAGGCAAAGTTGTTGGTATCGTCACTGCTAAAGACATGTTGAATACTTTTATCGAACTGACAGGCGTCGTAACACCAGGAACAACAATTCAAATTCAAATACCGGATATTCCGGGCAATCTTCACGAAGTGACTGAAGTGTTCTATAGATTTAAGACCGGAATAGAAAGTGTCCTCGTATTTCGTGATAAAAAAAATCCAGGCAAAAAAATCGTAAGCGTACGTATGATGTCAATGCATCCTCAAACAATCATTGCTGAACTCGAGGCCAAAGGATTTCAGGTATACAATCCAATGGAAAACAGCCTATGACGTTATTTGTATATGATGATGCACTGCTCGCATACCGTTTCAGTAACGATCACCCTTTCAATCAAATGCGATTACTGTTAACGAAAACATTGCTAGAAGCTTTACAGTTACTGCCTGAAGATAAAATCATTACACCTCGTATTGCTACAGACGAGGAGTTATTACTTGGGCATCAACCAGAGTATATTCAAGCTGTTAAAGATGCAGGAGAGAATACTTTAATCACATCAGAATGTGAGAAGTTTGGTCTGAATTCAAATGATACGCCAAACTTTGAAGGCATGCATGATAAATGTGCGACACTCGTAGGAGCAACGTTAACAGCTGTAGATGCTGTCATGACCGGACAGACTAAAACAGCTTGCAACTTTGGTGGTGGATTACATCATGGATTCCGAGGTCGTGCTTCCGGATTTTGTATCTATAATGATTCCACTGTTGCGATTGAATATATGAGACAAAAGTATAATAAACGCGTGCTTTATATCGATACAGATGCCCATCATGGAGACGGCGTTCAGTTTTCATTTTATAATGATAACGATGTCTTCACATATTCAATCCATGAAACAGGAAGATATTTATTTCCAGGTACGGGAACAATCCATGAAAAGGGAGACGGTAACGGTTATTTATATAGTATGAACTTACCTGTAGATGCCTATACTGAAGATGACTCTTTTCTTCATGTATTCCGAGAAAGTCTGATTAAAGCATGTGAATTCTTTAAACCTGATATTATACTGAGTCAAAATGGTGCAGATGCTCATTACCTTGACCCATTGACACATTTATCTGTCACACATCGAACATACCAGACAGTTCCTCAAATCGTTAATCAGTGTGCTGCAAAGTATACAGACGGTAAGTGGATTGCAATCGGTGGCGGTGGATATAATATCTTTCAGGTCGCCCCACTTGCCTGGGCACAAGTTTATAATGCGATGTTAGGCAATCCTCCTTTAACAGGAGAGATTCCGAAGTCCTGGATTGATAAATGGCAGCCAAAATCAAAGATAAAGATGCCACATACATGGAATGAGGATCTGAAAAATTACGAGGCAATCCCTAGAAGGTTGGATATCGAAGAAAAAAATCAACAGACACTTCAGAGAATTTTAATGCATTATTAAATTAACAAAATAAATATCATATTATTCATAAAAAAATAAGCGATTAAACTGATTCAGTTTAATCGCTTATTTTTATTTCGTAGTACCTCTATAGACGATACTGTATGGTAATGTTACCTTTGATTCTTCAATTTGTTCATCATTCATATATTTAGTAAGTAATCGCATACCGACAGCACCGATATCATAAAGTGGTTGCATCACACTTGATAATTTTGGACGAACCATCTTAACAAGACGTGTGTTATTGAAACTAATCACCTGTAATTCATTTGGTATATCTTTCCCATCATCTTGAGCTGCATGAACAATGCCGATTGCCTGTTCATCACTGATACACATAATCACTTCAGGGTTTTGTGATTTAATTGCTTCGTATGCTTTCTCGCCATCTAAATATTGTTCTTGTCCGATGTAAATAGATGATTCATCAAGTTCAATATTATTAGCTGAAAGTACTGACTTCATACCTTCTAATATATCAATTTGCGCTTTTTCAGAGTAACCTCCACCAACGAAAGCAAACTTTTTCACCCCATCTTGAACGAACTTCTCGGTAATTTCCTTACTTGCATTAACGTAATCTATATTTACTGCTGGTAAACTTGCATCCAGGTCATGTGTACCTGATACCACGACTGGAACAGAAGACGTCTTAATAATATTTGTCGTTTCTTTAGATAAAGTACCGCCTAAGAAAATAATACCATCAACTTGTTTAGATAATAAATTGTTGAAGATTTCCTGTTCTTTTTGTGAATCGTTATCTGAGTTTGAAATGATTGTCTGATATTTATACATCGTTGCAATATCTTCTAATCCACGTGCTAATTCAGAATAATAAACATTTGAAATATCAGGAATGATAACACCAACTGTCGTTGTTTTTTTACTTGCTAGACCACGTGCAACTGCATTCGGTCTATAGTTTAATCTTTTAATTACTTCATTAACTCTATCTCTTGTCGCTGGTTTCACGTTTGGATTGCCGTTCACCACACGAGAGACAGTTGCCATCGAAACTTTTGCTTCGCGAGCAACATCATATATTGTAACTGTCATTTTATCCTCCTGTAACCGTTTTATTTATTATTCTAACACGTTTTCATAACTTTTTCATTTTTCAAGTTAGCAAATTCACAAATTGTTAATAATTTCGTGCTGCCTTTGTAATTTCCTGATAGAAAGTTTCAAATTCGTTAAGGTCCATCTGTTGACCTGCATCACTCAATGCAACAGACGGATCAGGATGTACTTCTGCCATCACACCATCTGCTCCAACTGCTAAAGCTGCACGTGCAACTGGTAACATAATATCTTTACGACCCGTTGAATGCGTCACATCTACCAATACAGGCAGATGCGTACCTTGTTTAAGAATTGGTACTGCAGATATATCTAATGTATTACGTGTCGCTTTCTCATAGGTTCTAATACCTCGTTCACAAAGTATGATCTTATTATTACCATTGGCATAAATATACTCGGCAGCATAGATAAATTCCTCAATTGTAGCACTTAATCCTCGTTTTAAAAGAATTGGTTTATTTGTTTTTCCCGCTTCTTTTAATAATTCGAAATTCTGCATATTACGTGCACCGATCTGAAATACATCCACATATGGATCAGCAAGATCAAAATGGTTTGGATTAACAATTTCACTTACAACATTTAAGTCATAGCGTTTTTTCATTTCACCTAATATCTTTAGACCTTCAACACCTAGTCCCTGGAAGTCATAAGGAGAAGTTCTTGGTTTAAATGCACCGCCTCTAATAAATTGCTCACCTTTTTGATGTAAATTTTTCGCAACTGCATCCACCTGTTCAATAGATTCTACTGAACAGGGACCAAATACAAATGACTTTTTACCGTCACCAATAATCGCTCCATTATCAAAAGAAACAATCGTATCTTCTGGTTTTAATTTACGTGATACTAAAAGATGCTTTTCACTATTTGATTTTTGTAATTCTGTCGATGCTTTAAAGATTTCTTTAAACAACTGCTTGATCACATTATCATCAAATGGTCCATCGTTTTTATCCAGTAACATGTTAATCATTTCTTTTTCACGTTCAGGGTCATAAATTGCAGTGCCTTGTTTACGCTTTTCTTCACCTATTTGTTTAGCGATTTCACCGCGTTCGCTCAGTAACTTTAAGATTTCAATATTAATTGCTTCTATTCTGTCTCGTAAATGATTCAATTCATTCATCGCTATAACCTCTTTTATATAAATTAAAAAAATAGTAGACCGTCAGCCTACTATTTTATCATAATCCGAAAAAATTTGTATATTATTTGTTTCTTGCTTTATTATCAGCATCTTTAGCTGTTTTTATTGTTTGTTCACGTTCTGTTAAAGCTTCATCTTTAATCGGTGTATCTAATGATTTATCTACAATTGCAATCGGTTGTGCTAATGTATCGTCGTTTACTTCAGATTTAATCGCTTGTTTTTGACGCTCTAATTCATTAAACGTCACATGATTATCTTTATCACTATTATTTAATTTTTGTACTGCTTTCTCTTTTAATGCTGCTGTTTTTTCTGTTAACTTTGCAGCAAATGCATTAGATTTTTCTTTGAAACCTTGTGCATTTTCAATTTGTTTATTGTAATGATCCACTGATTTCGCTTTTAAACTTTCTGACTTTTGACTTAAATCCTGTTGTAAATCTTTACCTGCTTTCGGTGCAACAAGTAAACCGATAAATGAGCCAACAACTAATCCCGCAGTTAAACCGATTGAAAAGTCACGTGCTGTTGTATCTTTTTGAACTTTATATTCTTTTACTGTATGTGTATGTAAGTCTCTATTATAAGTATTTGTCATTTTTAAACGCCTCCGTTAATGTATTAATGATTGTTATTGATTACTTAATCTTTATTTTATTCAAAAAATAAAGGAATGTACAATATGTACATTCCCAATTAATGATTATTTTAAACCAGCATTGATTTTATCTTGGTCTAAATGATCACCTTTAGTATGTGTTTCATTAAAATTGTTTTGGTTAACATGGTTCTCGTAATTCGGAGTTGTTGTTTCAGCAAAGTTAACTGAATTACGACGTTGTTTTCTCATTTGCCATTTGTCAGCAACTTCCATCGCTACGTTTGACCATTGAACAACTTGAGAAATTTTGTCATCGTTTTGTGAGATATTATGAGTGATTGAAGAAGTAACATTATCCACTGAACTGTTTAAGTTTTGAACCGTTGAACCGATACCACTTACTGCATCAACAACTGTATTTAATTTTTGAGCTTTAACCTGAACATCTTCAGCTAAACGATTTGTTTTGTGTAATAAATCAGTTGATTCACGTGTAATACCTTGAATTTGTCCTTCAACACCGTCAAGTGTTTTAGCAACATGGTCTAAATTCTTCTTAACTGACATTAAAGTCAACCCTAAGAATATACATAATACTAAAAATGCAATTGCAGCGATTAATCCTGCGATTGGTAAAATCCATTCCATAAAAACGCCTCCTATTATTTATAACTCTTGTTATTTAGTCAAATACCCTGCTGAATAAAGCTTAAACATACTTTGTGTAACGTTATATAAGATTTTCATAAGATTTCTGAACTTTTTGTATATCGCCAGCACCCATAAATATAATAACGCTGTTTTCATGTGTGTTCAATTGAGCAACTGACGTCTCACTGATAAGTTCAGCATTGGGAATTAACGTCTGTAAATCCTTGATTGTAAGTTCTCCGGATGATTCTCTCGCAGAACCGAATATATCACATAAATAAGTTTTGTCAGCCACTTTTAAACTATCTGCAAATTCCTGCAGAAATGCACTCGTTCTTGAGAAAGTATGCGGTTGGAAAACTGCTACAATTTCTTTATTCGGATATTTTTTTGATGCAGATTCTAATGTTGCTTTAATTTCAGTTGGATGATGTGCATAGTCATCAATTAAGATTTGTGTACCAAATTTCTTTTCACTAAAACGACGTTTCACACCACCAAAAGTAGCTAATGCATCCTTAATTGCAGCCATATCTAAGTCTTCAAGATAACAAATTGTAATTACGGCTAAAGCATTGAGTACTTGATGATTACCAAACATCGGTGTTTTGAAATGATCAATAAACTTACCGTCAATATAGACATCAAATGTCGTTCCATTATCTACAGATTCAACATTTTTAGCAGTGACTTTGTTATGTTCACCTAATCCATAATAGTAGATTGGTACATCTGCTTTTAATCCTTTAAGATTTTCATCATCTCCACATGCTACAATCGCCTTCTTCACTTTATATGACATTTCCTGGAATGCACTGAACACGTCCTCTAAAGATTTAAAGTAATCGGGATGATCGAAATCTACGTTCGTAATAATCGCATAGTCAGGTGAATAACTTAAGAAGTGACGACGATATTCACAAGCTTCAAAGGCAAAGTATTCACTGCCTGGCATACCCATACCTGTACCATCACCAATTAAGAATGATGTTTTTTTATCTCCATTCATCACATGAGATAAAAGACCTGTTGTACTCGTTTTACCATGAGCGCCAGTTACTGCTACAGAAATGTAACGACTCATAAAGTCTCCTAAAAACTTATGATAGCGAATCACTTCTAAACCTAACACTTTTGCACGGACAATCTCTTCATGATCGTCGGGAAATGCATTCCCAGCAATAACAGTCATACCTTCTTTAATATTATCTGCATTGAATGGAAGGATTGTAATCCCTTTATCACGCAAACCTATCTCCGTAAAAAATTCCTTTTCGATATCTGAACCTTGAACCTGTTCACCCATATCGAATAAGATATGTGCTAATGCACTCATTCCTGAACCTTTAATACCAACGAAATGATATAAAGTCATGTGCTCATCTCCTAATATTCTGCTTGTTTTTCCGTTATTAATACTGCTCTTGGTTTAGAGCCGTTCTGGCCACTAACGTAACCCATTTCTTCCAGCTGATCGATAATGCGTGCAGCACGATTATAACCAATCTGGAATCTACGTTGAATTTGAGATGTTGAAATATGACCTTCATCAATCATAAAATCACAAATTTCATTAAATAATTCATCTTTAGGTGTTTCCGAAACTTTCTTCAGCAATTCTTTTTCCTGAAATAAATAATTCGGTTCACCTTGTGTCTTGACATATTGAACAACTGCATCTATTTCTTCATCAGAAACAAAGTTACCTTGAATTCGAATTGGTTTATTCATTCCATTACCAAGATACAACATATCGCCATTTCCTAAAAGCTTTTCAGCTCCGCCACTATCAATGATTGTTCTTGAGTCGACTGCTGAAGAAACCATAAAGGCAATTCGCGTAGGAACATTTGCTTTAATCAGTCCTGTTATTACATTTACTGAAGGGCGTTGTGTTGCTAGAATCATATGGATACCGGCAGCACGTGCTTTTTGTGCAATACGTGCGATAGCATGCTCTACATCTTGCGGAGACATCATCATTAAATCCGCTAACTCATCGATAACGATGACAATCTTCGGTAAACGCTCTACGTAACTTACCTTCTGATTATAAGCAGTAATATTACGAACATGAATATCTGCAAATATTTTGTAACGACGTTCCATCTCTTCAACGACCCATTTTAAACTTTCTGTTGCTGCTTTCACATCTGTTATAACAGGCGCAATTAAATGCGGTAAATCATTATACGGCGCAAGTTCTACCATCTTCGGATCGATTAATAGTAATTTAAGCTCATTCGGATTATTTCTATATAATAACGAAACTAATATCGAATTGATACAAACTGATTTACCAGAACCTGTAGCTCCAGCGATTAGACCGTGAGGCATCTTAGCAAGATCCATAATCATCGGCTCGTTATTAATACGAGCACCAAGTGCTACTGTAAGTTTACTCTCTGCAAATTTCATCTTCTTACTGAATAAAACTTCGCTTAAATTTACATTACGCGTTTCAACGTTAGGTACTTCTACACCTACAAGTGAAGTGCCTGGAATCGGTGCTTCAATACGAATATCTTTAGCGGCAAGTGCCATCTTAATATCATCCTGTAAATTTGTAATGCGAGAAACTTTCACACCTTTTTCAACAGACAGTTCAAAACGTGTAACGGATGGACCGACGACAACATTTTCAACCTTTGCCGGAACATTAAAGTGATAGAAAGCATCATCCAGCTGTGCTTTATGTTCTTCTACCCACGTTTCATCGCGTTCTACCTTATCTTCAGGATTTAATAGAGAAACCGGTGGTAACAAATATTTTGGACCGATACGCTTCGTCGGTTCTTTTTTCACTGGATACCCATTGTTGCTCACAATCTGATTAGATTGAGGTTGTGATGCAGTTACAGTAGTTGATATATTTTCTTCTTCTACTGTTTCAATATCTTTATCTACTTCTTCTGTTTCTTTTACTTCTTCGACTGCGTTATGATCTTGCTGAACGATATTTTCCTCTGCCGTACCCTGCTGTTCAAATGACTGCTGAATATCATCTGCAATCGTAACATCTTCAGCAACGTCCGTCTGTTCAACAGCATTCAAATGATCTTTTACTTCGTTTTGCTGAATATTCTGTGACAGCTGATTTTCAGCTTGTCGTTTTTTATCCAGTAAACGGCGTTTATCACTTGGTGTCATGACGACATTGAATGGTGATACTTTCTTTTTAGGTTGTTGTGCTGATGAGATAACGGCTTGCGGCAGATGATCACGAATATTTGCTTTAATCTCATTATTTTCAACTTGAACGTAATGTCCTGAAGAAAGATGTTGATTGATATTACCTGTAACAACGCTTTGTTCTGCTTCATTTGTTTCATCTAATTGATCACTATCATCAATTGTTAACTCATGTAGAGTCATTTCTTCTGTATTTTCAGGCGTAAGAACAGGTTCAAATGATGCGTGCGCTTTTGTAGTATCCAACTTATCAATAACGTCTTTTTCTTCAGTAGCATCTAATTCATCGAATACTTCGGTATCTTCCTCAGTTTCAATTAACGGAATAACGGGTTCTAAAGAATTTTCATCAACTGCTTCATACTCACTATCTCCAGAAACTACTACATCGACCTCTGACATTTGTTTGAAATCCGGTTCAAGTATCGGTTCTAATGATTTTGAATGTGCTGTACAAACATCTGTAGTTTCACTAATTACTTCTTCAGATTCTTCTTTATATTCTAAATCTTCATCAATCATCTCATAAGCATCATCATCGATTTCAATCGGTTGCTCTTCTAACGGTTCGAACGTCACATTCTCATCTAAGAATTCATCTTCTGTTGATGTTTGTTCCAATGTTTCAACGTCACGCTCTAAAAGTGTTACTTCTTCCACTTCAGCAATTTCTTCTTTACCATCATCAGCAGTTTCGTCTTCATAACTTTGTTCTTCTGCTGCTTCAATAATTGTTAAACGCTCAGCATTAGCAGGATTAAATGGTGTCTTTGTAGAATACGTATATCTTTCACCTTCAGAAATAGTGATGGCTTCTGTTTCATCAATACTTTCTTCTATTTCATGTTCTTCTATTTCACTGACATCTTCTTCACTGTCTTCAGTCAAATCAATATGATTGATAACGGGTTCGTGTACGACAACATCTTCTTCAATAATCGTTACACGTTCGTCAAATTCAGTTGTTTCCGGTTCAGCGTGAACATATTCAACATCACTTTTTTCTTCACGCATCATCGAAGATATTTCTAACTCCTGAAGTTTCTTAAGTTCACGTTCTTGTTCAAACGCTTTTTTACGCTGCAATTTTTTTTCGCGTTCACGTCTAATTTCAGCAACAATTTGAGAAGCATAGACATTCTCAATATTGACTGTATTATCTTCTTTACGATGTGTCGGGGTTGCAGGTCTCGCTTCTACTGTTTTCTTACCTTGTAGCGGCTGAATTGGTTGCTTTAAAGATGCCGGATCTTTTCTTGGCTTCGTACCATAGATAGCTGAAGGTACAACAGATGCTTTAAATTTAGGCTGATGTACACTATATTGTTTCTCACTGAATGTCTGTGTATTGTTAGCTTTATGAATGCTATTACGTTTATCCTTCGGTTGATATGAAGTATACTTTGGTGTATCGTTTAATCTTGTCTTAGGCTGATAACGATCAATAGCTTCATTATTACTTAATGATTCAGTGCGTCTTGTATGAAATGATTGCTGTTCGCTATTTCTACCTCTTCTTCTTTCACGTCTTGGAACGTAATCAGAGGAAAATGATGCTCTAATTTCTTCTGTGTTTACACTTTCATTTTGAGCAATATATGTTTCACGACGAGGTTGAACCGGTTCAATATATTCATGATTATCATCTGTAATCTGTGCATCATTAACATTATCTAGTGTACGATGATGTTCTGCTGTTTTAATATTTTCTACATTTAGTGGGAATCTGAATTTTCCTCGTGGTCTGCGATAGACATCGTCTTCATGTGTTTGATCTTGCGTATGTTCTGTTTTCTCTGATGATTCTCCAAATAGTTTATCAAACCAACTCATGTTATCACCCTATTCTGCTTTAAAGAAGTCTTCGCCAATCTCACGCGAATCATCTAGTACTAAAATACCTTTTTTCTCTTCAGAATCTGTTAATCCTAATTCACGTTCCGAACAAATCATACCTTTTGAAGGTACACCACGTAGCTCAGCATCTTTAATCTGCATCCCGCTCGGCATGACAGCACCAACTTTTGCGACTACAACTTTCTGACCTTGTGCGATATTTTTTGCGCCACAGACAATCTGTAATTTTTCAGTCCCGACATCAACCGTTGTGACATTTAATTTATCAGCATCAGGGTGTTTCTCACATATTTCAACAAAACCTACTACGAATTTAGGTGATAAATCTACTTCTAATGGTGCTTCTAATCCTTTTTGTAATAATAGGTCATTAATTTTAGACATTAAATTTTCATCTAATTTTACTTGTCCATTTGTATCTAATCCTAATGTTTCAACACCGCTAACGTTATATCCTACGACTTTGTTATCTTTTTTTATCGTGATGATATCACCGTTCGTTTCATATTCAAATGGTCCATCAACTGGTTCTAATGTAATAAATAAATAATCTCCAACGACTTTGTTATAAAAAATATTCATATGTTTGCTCCTTAAAAGTTTGTATTATTATTCTTTATCTATTATATGCTTTATTCAATCGTTTTTCTTAAAAAATCAATTAAAAATAACAGAAATATTACACTCAATATAATTTAATGATATCATCATTTTTTGTCTTTATGTTGTGTTTGTTGCGCTTGTTCTGCCATAAACTTCTGACGGTTACTTTCAATACGCTTGATTGCTTCCTGATCACGCTTTGCATTATTCTTTCCTAATATAAATACCGGTGTTAACACATCATCTTTATACTGGAAAGATAAAGATGTAATCGGTACGAGTCCATTCGCAAAGAAAGTCATCATCATTTGTGCAAGTACGTCATACCCCGTTTCATTTTGAATATCAGCGATTATCAAAACATCTGCATGAGGTGTAGCAACTAACATTTCTCCAGTAATGTGTGCTTCAAAATCTTTTAACAGCTGCTTGTTTAATATGCGACTTGCATCATAACCATCATTAGCATTGAAGAAATAATATGTATTGCCTGCGACAACATCTGTTTTATACGTCGTCTTTAACCCTTTTACATTAAATAAAGCTTGTTCTTTAATGTGTGTTTCATCAATACCTAATTCACTTTGAATCTCTGCATCAATTAAACGATATGACTTGCCTAAATCTATCGCGTAATAAATATTTGTTTCTGCCGTATGTTCTGTAATTAAAAACGGCACATCATTTTGTGCTTTAGGAAAACTCGTCGAACGAATAACAGGCATGATCTTCGCACCTTCCGGCAAAGTCGTATTGCCCATCGCCTGAATGGTTTCGTTGATATAATATAATACTTCTTCAATAATGCTTTCTTTCTTCTCTTTATATTTAGCTGCAACAGGTGCAAGCTTTATCGTTAAACCTTTATTATTATCAAGACGCTCTACGCGCAGTGTTTCTTCTTTACGGTCAAACTTTGTTGAAACGATTGAAGTATCTAATGATTCAGTCAATCGATCTCTTATTTCAAAAACATTCACATTCTCACTCCTCACATAACTTTCATTGTACAATAAAACCACTACCGTTTAAAGCAACGCGTAGTGGTTAACATATTTTATAAACTTTGTATAAATTCGTTCACTTGTTCTTTTGTTTTTCTATCTTTCGATACAAAACGTCCGATTACTTCAGAATCTTTAAATGCGATAAAGCTCGGAATACCCATCACTTCATATTCTACTGCTAAATCAATAAATTCATCTCTGTCGATAGAAATAAACTGGTATTCTGGATTTTCTGCTTCGATTTCAGGCATCAACGGATCAATAAAGTGACAATCCGGACACCACGTTGCAGTAAACATTGCTATCGTTGGTTGTGTAATCGCTTCTCTAAATGCCTCAATATGCTCTATCTTTTTCATTACGTTAACCTCCTGTGTTAATCTTTTGTTCGCCGGCTTTGATAATATTAGCTCGGCTCATCATTATATATACAATATAACTGATAACACCAGGTAAAAGGAAATGAAACAGTCCAATCTGCAACCATGTTGTTAAACTACTGCCCATCGTTTTGATTGTCATAATCTGTCCTACGAAACCACTCGTCCCCATCCCAGCACCTGCAGCAGCATTTTTCATTGGCCAGAGCATCGTCATAATTGGTGCCACAATAATACTCGCGATCACAGGCGGCACTAAAATAAATGGATGTAACATGTAGTTTGGAATTTGAATCTTACTCGTTCCAATACCATGCGCAATCAATCCTTGTATACCGTTATCTTTAAAACTTGTCACCGCAAAACCAATCATATGACAACAACAGCCGATTGTAGCAGCAGCCGCTGCAGTGCCATTAATACCTAACATCAGTGCTAAAGCTGCACTCGAGATTGGACTAGATAAAGTAAGTCCAAAAATAAGAGAAACAAGAATTCCCATAAGTAACGGTTGTTGGTCTGTAGCAAATGTAATAAATTCACCAAGTGACAACATAAATGCCTGAATAAATGGTCCTACAAGCTTGGCAATGATTGCTCCGATTACTAATGTTAAAAGTGGTGTCAATATAATATCAATCTTTGTTTTACCACTATAAAATCTACCTAGCTCAGCTGTTGCTAGACTGACCACATACGTTCCAGCAGCCCCACCTTGCTCATAGCCATACATACCAGTTACCGCACTCGCAAATATGACCATTGGCTTTGCACCTAAACCAAATGCAACGGCAACGCCTACTGCTGCACCGGTATAAAGTTTTGCCAGTTTACCGATTTCTATCAATAATGAAGTGTCTAGAAAAGGCTTTAACTCTGTTCCTACAGTTTCTAAAATAAGACCGATAATCAACGAACAGAATAAACCTAATGCCATAAAGCTCATTCCATCAACAAACCAACGTTTAAGTAATGCTTTCAAACTGCCAGCTCCTTTAATATCATTTTCATTATCATAGCACAAATGTATTTAATAATAACATATGTAAATTGATTATATTGTGATTAAGGTGTGCTTATCAATCATTACAAAAAAATCATTCACCTGCATATGCAAATGAATGATTCAATTAAATCGATATAATGTTTAAGAACCGCTGTAAATGTTCTGACTTTGGATTTGTGAAGATTTGTTCCGGATGATCTAACTCTTCGATACGTCCATCATGGATAAACGCAACTTTGTCGGCAACACTTCTTGCGAATGCCATTTCATGCGTAACGATCACCATCGTCATTCCTTCATCTCTTAAGCCTTTAATGACTTTCAGAACGTCTTGCACAAGCTCTGGGTCAAGTGCTGATGTCGGTTCATCGAATAGCATCACTTTCGGATTCATCGCAAGTGCTCTTGCAATACCTACACGTTGTTGCTGTCCACCAGAAAGAGAAATTGGATACTGATCTTTAACATGTAATAAATCAACTTTTTCAAGTAAATTTACCGCAATTTTCTCCGCTTCCACTTTACTCATGCCTTTCACTTGCACTAAGCCTTCCATTACGTTTTCAAGAGCAGTCATATGAGGAAACAGCTGGAAGTTTTGAAATACCATCCCTGTTTTCTTACGTACTGCAATTTGTGATTTTTTGTCGTTTGCTGTGTAAGTTACACCATCAACAGTCACAGTACCTGATGTAGGGATTTCTAACGCATTCATTGTACGCAGTAATGTCGTTTTACCTGAACCACTACGACCGATAAGTACGACAACTTCACCATTCGCAACTTCAAGATCAATATCTTTAAGTACAGTTTTTTCACCAAATTTTTTAACTAAATTTTGTATTGAAATCATCGTTGATACTTCCTTTCAACACGTTCTTCATAAATACCTTGAATGATTGAAACGATGAAACAAACCACCCAGTACATAATCGCCACTAAAGTATAGATTGATAAGAATTCATATGTTGTTGAGGCAACTTGCTGCGCATTTCTAAACATTTCAGCCACCAATATATATCCTAATAGGGATGTATCTTTAATTAAACTCAGGAATGTGTTTCCTAATGCTGGTGTTGCTGTACGAATAGCCTGTGGTAAGATGATGCGTTGCATCGTTTTCTTTGGGCTCATCCCGATTGAATATGCTGCTTCAGTTTGTCCGTGCGGTACTGATAATATACCACCACGAATGATTTCAGAACCATAAGCACCAACATTTAAACTTAATGAAATAATAGCAGCTGTAATGGATCCGAGTTTAAATGCCTGATCCGGATCACCTGTAATCAGACGGCCGATTTCAGGGATACCGAAGAAGATAATAAACATCTGAACAAGCATTGGTGTGCCTCGGAAGATTGATACGTAAACACGCGCTGGAATGCGTAATAATTTATTATTAGAAATACGTGCAAGCGCCGTAAATATCGCAATAATAAATCCTAGTATAAACGTAACAATCGCAATCGGAATCGAATATTTGACTAAACCCCAAAGCATTGGCTCAAAAGCTTGAGCCGCCGCATTCAGGGCATGGGACATTTCTTCATTAAGGACGAGTGACATCTTCACCGAACCATTTTTCACTGATTTTTTTCATTGTACCGTCTTTTTGTAATGCATCTAATGCTTTATCAAAATCTTTGATGATTTTCTCATCTGTTTTCTTAGTAAATACAAATCCTGATTGTGTTTTCTCAGCGTTACCTTCAACAATTTTGATATCAGCATTTTTCTTTTGTTTTAAGTAATCTAATACTGAAATTTTATCATTAAAAGTTGCTTCAACACGGTTAGATAGTACCATTTCCATCGCCTGATTAAATCCTTCAACTGAAGTTACTTTAGCGCCTTTTTCTTTCGCTAATTTGCCGTAATTAGATGTTAAAGTTTGTGCTAATGCGCGACCTTTAACGTCATCAAATGATTTAATATCTGAATTTTTACGTGTTACTAATACACCTTGTGTGTAAGTGTATGGTTTAGAGAAATTATATTTCTTCTTACGATCTGCATCCATACCTACCTGGTTTGCAATCGTATCGAAACGACCAGAGTTAAGACCCGAGAACATTGAATCCCATTGTGTTTCTACGAATTTCACTTTATATCCTGCTTTTTTCGCTACTGCTTCTGCTACTTCCACATCGAAACCTGTTAATTTGTTGTTCTTATCATGGAAAGTAAATGGTGCATAAGTACCTTCTGTTCCAATCGTGATCTCTTTCTTGCTGTCTTTTTTATCTGAGTCATTACTACCACATGCTGCTAAAATAAATAATGCTGTAAACAATAAAGCTAATAATTTTTTCAATTTTCCATTCTCCTATTCTTATCAATTTACTCGGAATAGGTTTTATTTTAAAGCATTTTAATTTTAAGTCAATAAAAAGATACTCAAGATGAAAAAGATGAAGCAAATACTATCGCTTCATCTCAATAAAAAGTAAACTATTAATTCATCTTTAAATATTCAATTTTTTCATCATTGACGTTTTTGAGTAATGCAAGCAGTCCATCACGTGCTGCATAATAGTCCCGAATATCAAAAATTGTGTGATTGGAATGGATATAACGTGCTGGCACACCGATTACTGCTGTCGGAATGCCTTGTAAAGCAGTATGGATAACGCCACCATCCGTACCACCTGGTGAAGTATAATATTGATGTTGAATATCATTTGTTTCATAGATTTCTTCAAGCCATTGTTTAAATGACGGTTTCAAAATCATCGTTCTATCAATAATTCGAACGAGCGTTCCCTCGCCTAGTTTACCATTCGCATTACTTCCTGCAGTGTCATTGGCTGGTGAACAATCAACGACAAATGCTAAGTCTGGTTTGATCATATTTGCAGACGGCCCTGCACCACGTAATCCAACTTCTTCCTGCACGTTTGCACCTACATAAAGGTCAAACGGTAAGTCTGTATCTTTTAATTGTTCAAACAGGTCGACGATAATTGTACATCCATAACGATTGTCCCATGCTTTACATAGGAATCTGTTCTCAGTCAATTGTTCAAAATCAACTGCCGGAACGATTGAATCACCGATTTGGATGCCCATTGCTAATACTTGTTCTTTACTTTCTGCTCCCACATCAAGTAACATATCTTTAATTTGCGGTGTTGCTTCCTTACCTGTTCTAAAATGTGCAGGCACACTGCCAATTACACCACTATATGTTTTGTTGTCACGCGTTAATACTTGCATCTTTTGAGCCTGCAGGACATCTGCTGGCCACCCACCGATTTCCGTGAATTTAAGTAATCCTTTTTCCGTAATATCTGTTACCATGAATCCGACTTCATCCATATGTGCTGCAATCATGATGCGTTTAGCATTGTCCTGTTTTGATTTCTTTACAAAGAAGACGCCACCTAAGCCATCTTGTAATACTTCGTCTGCCAGTGGTGATAATCTTTTTAACAGATAATCACGTACGAGACGTTCATGTCCTGGCGCACCATGTAATTCAGTTAAAGTTTTTATCGTATCTAATAGTTGTTCTGTCATGTTTTTTGCTCCTTATGTTAGAATATAATCAAAACGTTAACCTAAAAGTTATACGCTTTGCTTCCAAATTTATTGATGAGAGGACTTTTAACTATGAAAAAATATCAAATCATCATTCCCGTTATTGTAGTCACTGGTATTATCGCTTATCAACTACGTCATCATATGACGATGCAGCACCCAGAAACGCTGCTACAACAGGTGCTGACAAACTTCGATCACGTCACAGGTTCAGCTATCGTATATGAACCAGAAAAACAAGAAAAGTTTGGTCAGATCTCTCACATTTATCGCGGTATCATTAATACGCAGGATAAAGATTACGAATTTACAATCGATGCTTATACCGGTGAACTCATCGACACAATTGAGATTTAAATTAATTGAATATAAAGATGAATTTGAAGCACAACATTTATTGTGCTTCTTTTTCTTTTGTTGTTTTTAAGTAATCGAATGATTTTTTTATGCGGTCAAGACCTTCTAATAATTTATCTTCACTACACGCGACATTAAATCTAAAATGTGTACTTGCCGATAATTCGTAAGTATTACCGATACCCGTCGCAATCTTTCCGACATTCTGTAAGGCATCCTGTACTTCCATTTCACTAAATCCACTCTTCTCAAAATCAATCCAGGCTAAAAATGTAGCATCCGGCTTCTGGAAAAATAAACAATCAGACAGATGATCTGCAATGTAGTCTTCTACGAGGGTCATATTATTATCGATATGCTGATTAAGCGCATCGACCCAGTCGCCACAATCTAAGTAAGCTGTTTGAATAACAGTTAAGGCAACTAAATTTACTGCCGCTAAACCATACACAGACATCACTTTCGTATTAATTGTCTCGCGCATATATTTATCTTTTGTTATAAAGTATGCATGCGGAATGCCAGAAACATTAAATGTCTTACCTAAACATGTCGTCACTAACATCTGTTCATAGTCATGCATATATTTTGCAAGTGTTTCGTGTTGACCGCGACGCACAAAATCCATATGAATTTCATCAGCAATGATATACACATTATATTTCTTACAGATTTCAATAATCTTTAAAAGTTCCTGCTCAGAAAACACTTTCCCTGTTGGGTTATGTGGATTGCATAATAAGAACACTTTATTTTGAGGCATCTGACACAGATATTCAAACTGTACAAAGTCCATCGTGTATTCGTAACCATCAAAGTAAAGTTCACTTTCAACAATCATACGTTTATTACCGTTAATCAGATTGATAAAGTTGTTATAGGAAGGTGTATTAAGGATAACACCATCACCTTCATTAGTCAGGATACGTATTGCTTCTGTCACAGTAAAAAGCACTGATGGCGAATAGAATAGATCTTGTTTAAGAATATTTGTATTAAATCGGTTACTATACCATTGTTTAACCGGCGTATAGAATGCATCATTTTTCCAACTCGTATATCCGAAAATTCCGTGTTCCAGGCGATTAGCGATAGACTTTGTAATCTTTTCCGGCGTTTTAATATCCATATCTGCTATCCAGAAGGGCATTAAATCTCTACGCTGATAGATTAATGGAATCATTTCAGTTTGAACTGCATTTGTATTTAAACGGTTAACATTTTCATTAAAGTTATACATAGTTTCCTCCAGTTCAGAAAATTCTCTCAATATATCAAGTCTACACTAAATAAAGCATAAAAAAAAGATGAGACACTTATAATGTCTCATCATTTAATAATGCTTCAAATGTTATTTAAAACTTGCTTCAAGTCGGTTGATTCTAAAACCTTTAGCAGAAAATTTCTCTTCGTACTCTGTCTTGATATTATCAGCCGGTTCATTATCATGAAGATTTAAATTGATATTTTTGAGTTTCATACCAAACTGACTCATACTTTCAATAGAAAATTCAAATAGTCCTTGATTATCTGTCTTGAAGTGAATTTCACCATCATCTTTCAGAATCGTCTTATAAACTGATAAGAAATTAGCATGTGTTAAACGACGTTTGGCATGTCGTGTCTTCGGCCATGGATCTGAAAAGTTTAAATAGATGCGGTCAATTTCTCCAGGATTAAATATTTCAGTCAGCTTCTCAGCATCAACTGTCAATAATCGTAAGTTTTTAATATCCTGCTCTATCGCTTTTTCTACAATACGAATCATTACATTCTTATCTCGTTCAATACCGATATAATTGATTGCTGGATTTGCTTTTGCCATCTCAGTAATAAATCTACCCATACCGCTTCCGACTTCTATATGAATCGGCTGAACTTTTTCAAACCATGATGTGATATTGTCTTTTTGTGACAGGTCGATACTTACAATATCACGATGTTCAAGCAGATAATCTTCTGCCCACGGTTTATTACGCATTCTCATGTATGTTGCTCCTTTAAATAAATCTATTCTGTGTTAAAACTTCATCTAAAAACTTCAACCATTCGTTCATATCGTGGTAACGACTCTTCTCCTCATACCACTCTACCATCGCAATCGCCTGTATAATCGTATACCATTTCATACGTTTCTCTAAATCGATTGTATAGTTAATACCGTAATCAGCAAGCCACGCTTCCCAGTCAACTTCTTTGCTATACGTATATAAAATCATACCAATATCAATCGCAGGATCCGCAATCATTGCACCTTCCCAGTCAACAATAAACAGTTCATCCTGATCTGAAAGTAACCAGTTATTATGATTCACATCGCCATGACAGACAGTATAAAACTGACTATCTAGATTAGGCATATGTTCTTCTAAGTAAATTAAAGCTTTTCTAACCGTATGATGTGCTAATACATTGCGTGAAAGAGAACTATTAATTTTCTTAAGTAAGATGTGAGGATACATCGGTTTCATTTCTAAACGTTTTAACATATTAAGTAAAGGTTTAGAGCGATGAATTTTTCTGAGGAGTTTCGCAACACGCTTGGAACCCATTTCTTCGTGTGTCAATGATCTTCCATTCTTCCAATGTTGAGCGGTAACGACCTCGCCCGTTTCAATACGTTTTGTCCATACGAGCTTAGGTACGATACCCTCAGCAGATAACGCTGCTAAGAATGGCGAAGAATTTCTTTTAAGAAATAATTTGCGGCCATCTTGCTCTGCCATATATGCCTCTCCAGAAGCGCCACCAGCGGAATCTAATGTCCAACCAAGCTGATAGAAATGTTCCAACATGTTCACCTCCCACAGTAGAAAAAAGAAAAGGCAATGAGAAATAATCTCTTGCCTTATTTTTAGTTCGAACGTTTTTGACGACTTATTTAAATTTTATAACCTTTTATAAAAATATTCAAGTCAAACTTTTTTAAGCGTACTGAATATATGTTCAAATGTAATTCATTGTGTAATATGATGCCTTTTAGGCGTGATTTGTGATAATATGCTCATCAAACTTGCTTTGCAGACGCTTTGTAATCGGACCAACCTGACCCTGATTAACATTCTCACCATCAATCTCAGTAATCGGCATTACTTCCTGTGTTGTACTCGTTAGGAATACTTCATCCGCATCCTTTAACGCTTTCTCATCAAATGTAAATTCTTCAAAAGCAATACCTTCAGCATCTGCAATTTGTTTAATGACACGACGTGTAATACCGTTTAAGATGAAATTATTTGCAGGATGCGTAATGATTTTCTCATCTTTAACGATGAATATATTACTTGATGCGCCTTCTGTAACAATACCGTTACGTATTTGGATAGCCTCTTTTGCACCATTGGTTACCGCTTTTTGTTTATTCATAATGTTACCAAGCAGATTCAAACTTTTAATATCACAGCGTAACCATCGAATATCTTCAGTCGTAATCGCTTTCACACCTTGCTGAAGATCCTGCATCGGACGTTCTGCAGTATTGGTATAAAGTAATAAATTTGGTTGAGTATCTGTTGGATACATATGATTTCTAACTGCATCTCCTCGTGTTAACTGAACATAAATTGTACCGTTATCTATTTCATTTTCCTTGATAAGCTGATTACAAATTTCGATATATTCCTCAACAGAATAGGGACTTGTTATTTCTATTTCATTTGCACTACGTACGAGTCGTTCGAAATGTTCAGTGGCTGTAAATAAAGTGCCGTGGTATACTCGCACGACTTCATATACACCATCTCCAAACTGGATGCCACGATCGTTGTAACTGATTCTCGTATCATCAGACACATAACTGCCATTAATAAAAACTACCATTTTACTCACCTTCTACACATACAGAGTGGATTGCTTCTAAATAAATCGCTGTCGCATCAAATAATTGTTTCTTGCTGATATATTCATTTTTTTGGTGCATTAAATCTTCTGATTCTTTAAACATCGCACCAAATGCTACACCTTTTTCCAGGTTACGTGCATATGTTCCACCACCGATAGTATACGGTTCTGTCATATCTCCAGTCTGGTTACGATATGCTGTTAATAACTTTTGAACGAATGGATCATTTTTATCGACATAGTGAGGAACCTGGTGCGTTTCAACTTCAATTTCAAAGCCATCTTTAGCAATCTGTTCTTCAAATTTCTTAATTTCAGTTTCAAAATCAAAACCGTTTGGATAGCGTAAGTTTACACCATAATGTCCGCCATCAACGTCCGTATAACTAATTACACCATAGTTAGTAGTTAACTGACCCATTTCTTCAGTTTCATAAGCCATACCTAGCTTCTCACCAAAGTGAGAAGCAAATAAATATGTATCACCAAAGTTAACGAATGACTTTGCTTTCTTATCTAGATCTAATGTATTTAAGAAATTAACAAGATATAGACCAGCGTTCACACCTTTAAATGGTTCCATACCATGAACTGACTTTCCTTCAATTTGAAGTGAAATCTGACCGTTCTCTACGAATTGTTTCCCTGTTAATTTGTTGTTTAATAAATATCCTTCGAAAGCTTGAATGACTGCATCCATCTTTTCTTTAACTTCGATTTTTGCTTCTGCAAAATCCGGGACCATATTGTATCTTTCACCAGCTTTAAATGCCTTTAATTCCACTTCTGGTGCTGTTTCGCTTTCTTCATCACTATTTTGAATAATATCAAATGTTGTGATACCTTTTTCACCGTGAATTAATGGGAAATCAGCATCTGGTGCAATCCCTAGATCAGGCATCGGTTCAGTTTCAAAATAACGGTCCGTACATTTCCAGCCTGATTCTTCATCAGTACCGATAATGATATGGATGCGTTTTTTCCAGTCTACTTTCATGTCGTCTAAAATTTTAATAGCGTAATACGCAGCAATTGTTGGTCCTTTGTCATCTAAAGTACCACGTGCAATAATTTTATCTTCAGTTACGACAGCCTCAAATGGATTACTATCCCATCCACTTCCTGCAGGTACTACGTCAACGTGACATAATATACCGAAAATATCCTCACCATTACCTGCTTCGATACGTCCGGCGATATGATCGATATCCACTGTCTCGTATCCATCACGTTGTGCTAATTCATACATATAATCTAAAGCTTTTCGTGGGCCAGGTCCAACAGGATTTTCACTATCAGCTAAACTGTCATCACGTACACTTTCTATATTTAATAAGCCTGTAAGGTCTTCAATAATTTTATCTTCATACTGTGCAACTTTTTCTCTCCACATAATGATTCCTCCTAATGCTTGTATATTCCTATATTACATGATACATAAAGGAATTCAAAATAATAATCGTAAAATTTATCAAAATAAAAAGCCAGCATGCGCTGACTTTTATAGCGTTATTATTTTAATTCGTCTTTAGATACGGCGTTAGGATTTTTTTCAGCAACTTCTTTGTCTGTTACGACATGGATGTTGTTTGCTCCACCTTCGTCGTCAAAGTTTTGTTTTTCTTCTTCAACAGTAACATCTTTTTTAGTTAATTTATCAGCTAATGGTGCCGCTTTTTCTTTTAACGGAGCAACTTTTTCTTCAACTTTAGAAGTTAAGTTTGCTTTGTAAGCATTTGGATCTTCTTTCGCTTTGTTGATTTCTTCTTTCGCTACTTGTTGTAAGTTAGCAGCTTTGCCTTTAGCGTTATCTGCATAACCTTTAGGATCTTGTTTCGCTTTGTTGTATTCTTCTAATACTTTATCTCTGTTTTCTTTTTTTGAAAGGAATGCTGCTACTGCAGTACCACCAATAACTAATGCTGCTTTTAATAAACCTGTTTGATTGTTGTTCGCCATGTTAAACACCTCTTCTTTTGATTTGTACTGTAATTATACCCAAGGTGTAATGGTCTAAACATTTATAATCATTTTCTTACTAAATTAATTTCATTCTGCATTAATTTCTTATATTCTCCAGGCTTTAAGCTACTATCTAAAGACAAATCACCCATCTTAATACGTTTTAGGTAAGTTACTTTCATACTTACTGCCTCAAACATTCTTTTCACTTGATGAAACTTACCTTCCTGGATTACAAGTTCTATTTCACTTGTATTATTATTCGTATCAACTGAAAGACATGTTAAATCACCAGGCATAGTATGATACCCATCATCTAAAGTTACGCCTTGAGCAAATTGTTCCACCGTGTGATCAGTGACAATGCCGTCAATTTTGGCATAATACGTTTTATTCACATGTTTCTTAGGACTCAGCACGTCATGCGAGAACTGACCATCATTGGTTATGATGAGCAACCCTTCTGTATCTTTATCCAGTCTGCCGACCGGATGCAGGTCATAATGATCCAGCCCTGTAATAAGGTCAATGACTGTCTTATCTTTATCATGTGTGCTTGAAACTACGCCAGCCGGTTTATTAAGCATAAGATAGATAAAGGGTTCAAAGTGAATCATCTCACCTTGAACCTTTATGATATCTTTTTCCGGATTAATTTTAATATCTGATTTCGTGACAACTTCCTCATTAACCGTAATCACTTTTTTCTTGAGAAATGCCTTAACATCTTTTCGTGAGCCTACGCCATGGTTGCTTAAAAATTTATCAAGTCTCATCGCGTTAACCTATTTCTTAAAGATTGGATACGTGCACCGAAGAATTGATCGGCTAAACGTGATTTCATCGATAATGATGCATAGACTAAAGCACCGACTACTGCTCCAATCACTAAAATGATAAGTGCATCCAGTTTATTGGATACTGTGAGGAATTGCATTAAAATGACATAAACGATTTGTACAACTAGTACCATAATTAAGCTGTATAACGTAATCATCAACATTTGACGGGCAGTCGTTCGATACTGGAATCCCGCATATTTCTTGATGACATAAAGATTACAAACAATATTAAAGGTCATCGCAATCGCAGTCGCAAGTACTGCGCCTACTGTATGGAATACCATAATTAACGGGATATTAATCACTAATTTAACAAGTAGCGCAGCAAGCACGATATAAACCGTTAAATTTTGTTTATCAATACCCTGCATCATCGCAGCAGTTACAGAAACAAGCGCAAGTAAAATGCCTACGGGTGCATAATAAAATAGAATATTATTCGCAATTGGATTATAGCTGTAAAATACCGTATAAAGTGGTGCAGCTAATACCATAATACCTAATGAAGCTGGCACTGTAAGAAACATCAGTAAACCGAAAGTCGTTTTAATCTGATGATGCATTTCTTTAATCTTGCCTGATGCATGTGTTCTTGTAATTGACGGAACAAGACTAATTGCAAACCCTCCAGCAAGTGAAGTCGGAATCATAACAAGTTTATTAGATGTCGTATTTAATATTGTAAGGAGCATATCATTCATTTTTCCGGGCACACCTGCTAAACCTAATGCATAGTTATGTGTAAACTGATCAATCGTTGTATAAAGCGGCACACACAAACTTACGATAACGAATGGAATACTGTACTTTAATATTTCTTTATACATACTACCGTAACTAACATCAGTATTAGAATCATCGGAATCAACCATCTTGTCGATAAATGGTTTACGCTTTCTCCAGTAATACCAAAGTGTTAGAATCGCAGCGACCGCACCGATTGCTGCTGCAAATACAGCAATCTCATTAGCCAGTAGCATTGATTTATTCATAACGTTAAGGACAACGAACGTACCTCCTAGTAAAAATAGTATACGTGCAATTTGTTCAATAACTTGTGACACCGCTGTTGGTCCCATTGAATCATAACCTTGAAATATCCCGCGCCATGTCGCTAAGAAAGGAATAAACAACACTGCAAATGAGATGATGCGAATAATCTCGGTAATATCTTCAACAGTCCATTTACCTTCAGAACCAGCAAGTGATGCCTCAGCAATCATCGGACTTAAAAAGTAAAGAATAACAAAGCCTAAGAAACCAGTGATACCCATTACTAATAATGATGACTTATATAGTTTATAGCTAACTTTATAGGCACCTATCGCATTATACTTCGAAACATATTTAGCTACCGCTAACGGTATCCCGCCTGCAGCTACAGTAAGCATAACTACATATGGTGGATAAGCCATATTATATGGTGCTAAATTTTCTTCACCACCGATAATGGCATAGAACGGAATAATATAAAGTATCCCTAAAATCTTAGTAATAAAAATACTTGCCGTTAATAAGAACGTACTTCTGACAAGTGAATCTTTCTGTGACATAACTTCATCCCTATCTTTTTTAAAATAAAAGCTTCATAAATGATTAAACCCATTTTCAATGTAGATTATCATACCACCATTATAAATTTTTAACTACTGAATTCATATATTTTACCATAAATAAAATGTATAATAATTGAAAATGGAGGTATCAAATATGTATCAGACAATTGTCATAGGTGGTGGCCCTAGTGGATTGATGGCTGCAATCAGTGCGAGCGAAAATAATAACAAAGTCTTACTTATCGATAAAAAAGATCAGCTAGGTCGTAAATTACAAATATCTGGTGGTGGACGTTGTAATGTTACAAATAACGTCACTCATGAAGAACTGATTAAACATCTGCCTGGTAACGGTAAGTTTTTATATAGTGCATTTAATACATTCGATAATTATGCCATCATCGAATATTTCGAAAATCTTGGTGTCGCTTTAAAAGAAGAAGATCATGGTCGTATGTTCCCTGTATCCAATAACGCAAAGGATGTTGTCAACGCCCTTAAACAACAACTTATCAATAATAAGGTGGAAGTTCGAACAACGACAAAGGTTGAATCTTTAATCATAGAAGAAGATAAGATTAAAGGTGTGATGCTATCAGATAACATACCTGTATATTCAGAAAAAGTCATTATCGCGACCGGTGGCAAATCTGTACCGCATACCGGTTCTACTGGAGATGGCTACGTATTTGCACAGCAAGCAGGACATACGATTACCGAGCTGTTTCCTACCGAAGTACCAATCACATCAAGTGAACCATTCATAAAATCTAAGATACTACAAGGACTTAGTCTGCAAAATGTCGGGTTAAGTGTATTGCGTAAAAATGGTAAACCACGCATTACCCATCAAATGGATATGTTATTTACACATTTCGGAATATCAGGACCAGCAGCTCTTCGCTGTTCACAATTTATTTATCACGAGCAAAAAAGTCAGAAGAAACAAGAGATACAGATGATGATTGATGTATTTCCAGACATGACTATCGGTCAACTTACACAACACATCGAAAAAATCATTAATGATAATAAAGATAAAGCCATCAAAAATAGTCTAAAAGGTTTGGTGCAGGAACGTTATTTACATTTTCTACTGGAACGTGCTGAAATTAACCTTGAAGAAAATGGTCATCATATCAAAAAAGAAAGTCTTAAGACATTTATAGCGCTATTAAAAGGATTTGCATTTACCGTTAACGGTACATTATCAATTGATAAAGCGTTTGTTACCGGCGGTGGTGTTACTGTAAAAGAAATCGTACCAGCAACGATGCAGTCTAAAATACATGATAATCTTTATTTTTGTGGTGAAGTGTTAGACATACATGGCTATACTGGTGGTTATAATATTACAAGTGCACTAGTCACTGGTTATGTTGCCGGAATGAGCTGCAGATAAAACTAAATATAATGAAACAATTCCGGATACGCTTAGTATCCGGAATTGTTGCTTTACATATTATTAAATTTGGTTTCATCTTTGCCGGATACTCCTAGTATCCGGAAATGTTGGCTACATATCCATCAAATTTAACTTCATCTTTGCCGGATACTCCTAGTATCCGGAAATGTTAGCCACATAACCATCAAATTTAACTTCATCTTTGCCGGATACTCCTAGTATCCGGAAATGTTGGCTACATATCCATCAAATTTAACTTCATCTTTGCCGGATACTCCTAGTATCCGGAAATGCCTGCCACACATTTATTCACTTAACATCGGTTCAATAACTGCCATGCCACCTTCTACATTCACAGCTTTATAATCATTTGCTAATAAATAATGAGTAACATTCGCACTTCTTACTGCATGTGCACAAACAATATAATATTCTTTTTCACAATCTAAATTTTCCATCTGTTCAGGTATATCATTCATCGGAATATGCATTGCACCTTTGATCATACCTTGCTCTATTTCGAATTGTTCGCGCACATCAATAATGTTCATCGCTTCATTTGCTTTAATCTTTGCTACAAATGCTTCAGTTGAAATATTCATTTTAACTCCTAATTTGCCACAATATTGACTAATTTATTTGGTACAGCAATCACTTTACGAATCGTCTTACCTTCGATTTGTGTCTTAATTGCTTCCTGCTCTAGTGCAAATGTTTCTAACGCTTCTTTATCTGTATCTTTTGCAACTTTTGCTTTAAGCTTCACTTTTCCGTTAACCTGAATGACAATTTCTACTTCGTTATCAACAAGCTTGCTATCATCATGCGTTGGCCACGCTTCATACGTAATTGTTTCATCGTGTCCTAAAATTGACCATATTTCTTCTGAAATATGCGGAGCAATTGGTGATAATAGCTTTACAAATCCTTCAACGTATTCACGACTTACAGCATCTTGTTTATAAACTTCATTGATAAATACCATCATTTGAGAAATTGCTGTATTAAATCCTAAAGTATTATAATCATCCGTTACTTTCTTCACTGTCTGGTGATAAACTTTTTCTAATGCTGGTGTCTCTGTATCTACAACTTTAGCAGCTAAAGTACCCTCTTCGGTAATAAACGCACGATAGACACGGTCTAAGAATCGGCGAGCACCGTCTAATCCATTCGTACTCCATGCTATTGATGCATCAAGTGGCCCCATAAACATTTCGTAAAGTCTTAATGTATCTGCACCGTGACTTTCAACAACATCATCAGGGTTTACGACGTTTCCTTTAGATTTACTCATTTTTTCGTTGCCTTCACCTAGGATCATCCCTTGGTTAAATAACTTCTGGAATGGTTCTTTCGTTGGGACTACACCTAAGTCATATAATACTTTATGCCAGAAGCGCGCATATAATAAGTGTAGTACAGCATGCTCTGCTCCACCAATATATAAATCAACTGGTAACCAGTATTTTAATTTTTCAGGGTCAGCTAACACTTCACTGTTATGTGGATCGATGTAACGTAAGTAATACCAGCAAGAGCCTGCCCATTGCGGCATCGTATTTGTTTCGCGTCGACCTTTCATGCCTGTTACAGGATCTACCACATTAACAAATTCATCAATATTTGCAAGCGGAGATTCACCTGTACCTGATGGCATAATCTTATCCGTCTTTGGTAACATTAACGGTAATTCGTCTTCAGGCACTGTCGTCATTGAACCGTCTTCCCAGATGATAACTGGAATCGGCTCACCCCAGTAACGTTGACGTGAGAATAACCAGTCACGTAATTTATAAGACACTTTCTTCTCACCGATTTGTTTTTCTTCGAGCATTTCTATCGCTCGAGCGATACCTTCTTCTTTATTTAAGCCATCTAATTCACCAGAATTGATATGTACACCGTCACCAGTGAATGCTTCTTTGTCGATATCTCCACCTTCAAGTACCGGTTTAATTACTAGTCCGAATTGTTTTGCAAATTCATAGTCGCGTTCATCATGCGCCGGTACAGCCATTATCGCCCCAGTGCCGTATGATGCTAATACGTAATCAGATATCCAGATCGGCATCTGTTCATTCGTAAATGGATTAATCGCATAGCTTCCTGTAAATACACCAGATTTATCTTTCGCTAAGTCTGTACGTTCTAAATCTGATTTTCGGCTTGCCTGCTCCTGATATGCCTGAATCGCCTCGCGTTGTTCATCAGTAGTGATTGATTCTACAAGTGTGTGTTCTGGTGATAATACAGCATAAGTTGCACCAAAAATAGTATCTGGACGTGTCGTAAACACTTTAAATGACGCATCTTTCCCGTCTACTTTAAATTCAACTTCTGCACCTTCAGATTTACCAATCCAGTTACGCTGCATATCTTTTAATGATTCCGGCCAATCCAGCTCATCTAAATCCTCTAGCAGTCGATCTGCATATTCAGTAATCTTAAGTACCCATTGACGCATCGGTTTACGGATTACTGGATGTCCACCACGCTCTGATACACCATCGATTACTTCCTCATTTGAAAGTACTGTACCGAGTGCAGGACACCAGTTAACAGCAACTTCATCGACATAAGCTAACCCTTTATTGTACAGCTGGATAAAGATCCACTGCGTCCATTTATAATACTCAGGATCTGTCGTATTTACTTCGCGATCCCAGTCATAACTGAAACCAAGTTCCTGAATTTGTCGCTTAAATGTTTCGATATTTTTCTTTGTGAATTCAGCAGGGTCATTACCTGTATCAATCGCATATTGTTCAGCAGGTAAACCAAATGCATCCCACCCCATCGGATGTAATACGTTATAACCTTGCATGCGTTTAAATCTAGAGACGATATCAGTAGCCGTATATCCTTCTGGATGACCAACGTGTAATCCAGCACCAGATGGATAAGGGAACATATCTAAAGCGAAGAATTTTGGTTGTTCCATGTCTTCTCCAGTTTTAAAAGTTTTATTATCTAACCAATATTTCTGCCATTTCTTTTCAATATTTTGATGATTATAGCTCATAACTTTTCCTCCTTTAATATATAAAAAGACAGCCATCCCTAAAATAAGGGACGACTGTCATATATGACAACCGCGGTACCACCCGCAATTCACTTTAATAAGTGCAGCTTTTGTTATTTATTTCAACACTAGCAAGTTCACAAGTTTCAAATACCAGTTCACAGCACCCACTGGCTTTCTTTAAAATGATTGCTTGTTACTACTCTAGATACATTTACTATAAAGGAGCTTTAAATCTTTTTCAAGTCTTTTTACTAAAAATAAAATACATCTCAATCAATTAATTTGAATTATGCAAATATTTTAAATTTTTAGTGTAAAATTAAAACCTTATCGATTATGTCGTCTGTTTTATATTTTTATCAAATATTGACAAAAATATAAATCCGATTAAGACAAATCCAATCATCGTATAGAACATTGCATGCATATTGTATAGGTCAACGATAACGCCACCTAAAACTGGTCCTATCGCTCTACCTAATGTTGCGGTTGAATTAACAATACCCTGATAGACACCAATTCTCCCTTGAGGTGCCAGTTCATTGGCAATGGTCGGAACTGCTGGCCAGACAAACATTTCACCGATCGTCAATATAACCATCCCAACAATAAACATTGAAAAATCCTGTGCAAAACTCGTTACGATATATGAAATAATAAATATAATCAAACCTGTTGCTATCTGCATCTTTATCTTTTCACTCATAAAATTAATCACCGGTTTAATCAGTGGTTGTCCAACAATGATTAATACGCCATTAATGGCCCATAATAAACTGTACTGTTTAAGCGATATGCCGAGGTCTTGCGTATAACTTGAAATCGTTGACTGCCACTGTACATAACCAATCCAGCATACACAATAGGTAACACAAATGAGTATGAGTGCTGTAAAGCGATCCTTATCTTTAATATTGCCGACATCTTTCATTACATTCCCACCACTATGGACTACACCAGCTGTTCGGTAGCCAAAGAATGCGATAAAGAAAAATACGACATACAGCAATAGATTTAACATGAATATATAATCGAAACTCAGTTCAGCGATAAAACCACCAAGTGCTGCCCCTAATGCCACACCTATATTTTGAGATAAATAGATGGCATTAAATGTTTTACGTCCCCCTTGTGGCCATGCTGTACCTGCCATTGCATAGATAGAAGGAAATACGATACCTGATCCAAAACCTAAAATGATGAGCCACACAGCATACCATGGCCATCCATGTAAGAATAAAATACCGATTAAACTAAGCATTGAAATAACGATACCAATCAGTATCGAACGGTAGCCACCGTATTTATCGAACATCGTCCCACCTAACAAGTTGCCAAGCACAGAAGCACCAGAATTAAGCATTAATACTAATCCTGCTAGACTTAAACTTTTCCCTAGTTCATTATGTAAATAGATGGTATTAAGCGGCCATACTAAACTTGCACCTGTAACGTTTACTGCCATTCCGATGACAAGAAGCCAAACGAGTTTTGGCATTTTCATTGCATTTACCTCACTTTCTTAAAATTTATTTTTTCCGATTTCCTCTATTATATGTTAAAATCCATATGTTAAGAAAGAGGGAGACATAATGACACAATTTAAATATGCACTAGATTCAAAACTTTATCATACATGGAACTATCATTTAAGACAAAAATTCGGTACAAAGATATTCAAAGTTGCTTTAGAAGGTGGATTCGATTGCCCCAACCGTGACGGCACTGTAGCGTTTGGCGGTTGTACGTTCTGTTCTGCTGCGGGAAGTGGTGACTTTGCAGGTGATCGTGTAGACCCTATCCCCGTCCAATTCGAAAAAATAAAAAATAAAATGCACGAAAAATGGCATGATGGTAAATATATCGCCTACTTTCAAGCTTATACGAATACACATGCTCCACTCGACGTATTAAAAGAAAAATATGAAGCCGCATTAGCGCAACCCGGCGTTGTCGGATTATCTATTGCAACACGTCCTGACTGTCTGCCGGATGACGTCGTTGAATATTTAGCAGAATTAAATGAAAGAACATACCTCTGGGTTGAACTTGGTCTTCAAACCGTTCACGAAAAAACTTCTAACATCATCAATCGTGCACATGATATGCAGTGCTATTATGACGGTGTTGCGAAACTGCGTAAACACAATATCAATATTTGTACGCATATTATTAACGGATTACCGTTAGAAGATTACGACATGATGATGGAAACTGCACGTACTGTTGCACAAATGGATGTACAAGGCATTAAGATTCATTTACTTCATCTATTAAAAGGTACACCAATGGTAAAACAATACGAAAAAGGCATGGTCGAATTTATGAGTCAGGAAGATTATGTGAAACTTGTTGCCGATCAGTTAGAAGTTTTACCGGAAGAGATGATCATACATCGTATCACTGGTGACGGACCTATTGACTTAATGATTGGACCGATGTGGAGTGTCAATAAATGGGAAGTATTAAACGGGATTGATGCAGAACTCAAAAATCGAAATAGTTATCAAGGAAAATTTTATAAGAAGGAAACAGTATAAATGAAAGCCTTAGGTATACTCCCTTATGCACGTGCACTTTTAACAAATTATATTGAACCGGACGATATCGTTATCGATGCAACGTGCGGTAATGGCAATGATACTTTATATTTAGCACAACTTTTGAATAATACAGGTCATATACACGCATTCGATATTCAGGCGCAGGCAATTAACAATGCTAAAGAAAAAACGAAAGATTTTAATAATATTAGCTTTCATCAGACAGGTCATGAAAATGTGCTGGATGTGTTAAACCAAACTGTAAAACTTGCTATTTTTAATCTTGGTTATTTACCGAAGGGTGATAAGAGCATTGTAACGGTACCAGAGACAACTATTCAGGCTATCGACAATATATTTTCAATACTTGAAGTTGGAGGCATCATCATACTCGTCATCTATCCTGGACATCCTGAAGGAAAGGTTGAAAAAGATGCAGTATTAGACTATCTTAAACAAATAGATCAGAACAAGGCACATATCTTTAAATATGAATTTATTAACCAGAAGAATAATCCACCATTTGTCGTAGGGATTGAAAAAAGATAAAAAAAGCAAGTGTTTGTCATTAGACATCCACTTGCTTTTTCTATAATCCACAAATCTCTAATATCGAATCAAATTGTTGCTTTAACTTTTCTTTCTTACCTTTCAGGTTAGAACAAGCTGCGTCTACTATCTTTTCTTTTTCAGGTAGACGATCCTCATTGTAATATATCATAACAGTACGCTCATCATCTGCCGGACGAACTTTCTTAATCCAGCCATTCGCTACTAGATTATTGTAGAAACGCGTTCTTTTATATGGCTTAATATCCAAATATTTGTCTAATTCTTTCATCGGCATCGGTCCCTTGTCCCAAAGTGCCACCATTACGATATATTCTTCTTTCGTTAAGTTAAATTCTGAAGATATCATTTCGAAAATTTCATCTATTTCTTTCTGTAAGTCATTTAACAGAACCATATCACTTACTTCATGTTTATCTTTTGACATTCATTTTCACCCTCTAAATTTGCAATATCTTATTCTATACCCACTTCCTCTGTAATCAATCCAATATAATTCATTCTATTGTTCATAAATGATTCGATATAGTATAAAACATTGTCTTTTTCAGGCTCATTGTGAAGTTCATGAAATAGCGTACGCCAGTTTTTAATGTATATTTCAGAAGACTTAATTTCCTGTGAAAATAATTTAATCTGATCGATATCTGCAATACGGTCTTGTTCTGAATACATTATTAGTACCGGGATATCATTGATTTTGTGAATATTCTCCATCGTTTCCTTCATGATTTCAATAATTGACTTGTACCAATTAAAACTAACTTTTTGGAGCATCAAAGGATCACTTTTCATTTCAGCAATAATTTCTTTATCACGCGAGAAATCTTCTAAAGGAATATTCATATCAAACTTCGCATCCTTTGATATAGAACTTAAACTTGATGCGAGGAAATTTTTACGTGTAGTAACTGTATTCTGAAATCCAAATAAAGGTGAAATCAACATCACACCTTCTAGTTTTATATTGACCTTTTCAAGTAAATTGACAGCAATTAAGCCTCCTAATCCAACACCTAGTAAAAATACCGGAAGATGATATTCTTCAGCAACTTCAATCCATTCCAATACTTTCTCTCGATATTCATCGAAATTTTCGATATGTCCTCTATTTACACGGGAAGTTTGTCCTTGTCCCGGTAAATCTCCCATAATTACATGATAGCCATCTCGTCTTAAATGTGTGATAAACCATGCATATCTTCCATGATGCTCTAATATATTATGTACAATTACAACTATCCCTTTCGGTGCCTTTTCAGTTTCCCATTTCCACATAATGATACTCCTTTAATAATTTCTTTATCCGTCTTTTTAATGATATTATTATTATATCAAAACTTATGAAAGGTGGTTACAATATGTTATATGAATATGATGGTAAGTATCCTGAAATTGATGATAGTGCGTTTATCGCACCGAATGCAGTGATAACTGGCGATGTAAAAATCGCAAAAGATGCTTCAATCTGGTACGGTACAGTAATCCGAGGAGATGTCAGTCCAGTTATTATCGGAGAACATTCAAATGTTCAGGATCTATGCTGCCTCCATCAATCACCGGATGCACCGCTTATCATTGAAGATAATGTAACGGTCGGACATCGCGTCACACTTCATTCAAGTATGATTCGTAAAGGCGCACTCGTAGGAATGGATTCTACAGTTCTCGATGGAGCAGAAATTGGTGAGGGTGCATTTTTAGGAGCAGGATCTTTGCTTACACAAGGTAAAAAGATTCCACCAGGTATGCTCGCGATGGGCAGACCAGCCAAAGTAGTAAGAGCTTTAACAGAAGAAGATAAACAAGATATGGCACGCATCCAGCAGGAGTATGCTGATAAAGCGAAAGTTTATAAGGCGATGCACGAAAATAAAGCATAAAAAAGGTGAAGCCGAATCGGCTTCACCTTTTTTTAAAATAATTATGCAATTCCAAATTTCTTATGCATGAATGGTAATCCAGCGATAATATAGCTGAATACGAACTCATAGAACATTGAGAAGAAATTAGCAAAGAAATATGTGAATGTATGACTAATCACTGCACCCATACCTTCAGCAGCAAAAGCAAAGTTTGCATCAATTGCACTATCGACTAAGTTTAATAAAATAATTACAATTCCCATTAACCACGCTTTTTTTGTTACCATTGCAACAATCAACGCGATAATTGTAATAACAATCGGTTCAAATACGAATAATTGGAAAAATGGATCTAACCCACCGAAAATATAATATGCCATATCTTTAAACATGTAGACACCTCTTCATTGATATTCTTTATAATTCACTTTTTATTCTATCATTGAAAAGGAATAATCAATATTAAGATTATTTAAAGATTACTCAGTTACATTTACAAAGAATTTACAAATGACTGGTTATGTTGATTTAGAACCATTGAATCACTTCGTCAACAGACTTTCTAGATTTTTCCTGTCGGGGGTCAAACTTTCGATAACCAAACGAAACCATTACGGAAATTCCTTCTTTCTGACGATCGATGATACCCGCTTCTTCTAAAATAGCATTTACCTTACGATAATCGAACCCTTCTATCGGACAAGAATCAATACCGATTTGTGCAGCAGCAGTCATCATATTCCCAAGCGCAATATATGTCTGTTTACTTGACCAGTCAAATAGAGCACGCTCTGAATCTACCACTTCAATATGTTCCATCTGAAATTCTTCATAGATCGATAGCATACGCTTTAATTTATCTTCATCCGGTTGACGTTGTTTAAAATGCTCAATAAAATATTCCGAATCATAACGTACATCCTTTCGCGCTAAAATCAATACGAAATGACTTGAAGTCGCCAGTTGTTTCTTTGCACCCCAGGCTACATCGCTAATGCTATTCTTTATTTCTTCATTCTCCAATACAATAAATCGCCACGGCTCTAAACCCACTGAAGATGGACTAAGTCTTGCCACTTCCAGAATAAAATCCATATCCTCTTTAGGAATTTTCACTTCATTATATTGTCTTGCAGCATGTCTAAAATGATGTGCTTTTAATATTTCTTCCTTGATTATTGATTTATCCATTATTGTCACCTCTTACATTATATATACAACGCCTATGTTTAAAATCAAAATAAAAAGACTCAACTGAGTCTTAAATTAATGCTTTTGTGTTACTGCAAAGTAGTTACCTTCAAAATCTGAGAAGTTGAATACTTTACCTGTCGGCATCTCAACAAGCTCACCTACTGTTACATCCATTGACTTCATTCGATTATATAATGCTTCTAAATCATCTACTTCAAACATTAATGATGGTGGATCAAGTGTTACTCCAGGACTATATTTTTCGATAAATGCTCTATCGAATAACACAATCGTCGTTTCACTTTCTTTCGTCGCACCAATTTCATAAGATTTATATTCTTCTATTAGCACCGACTCATTAATGATTTCAAACTGCATAACCTCAGTCCAGAACTTAACCGCCTGCGCCTGATCTTTAACATAAAGCATCACACTTTGTAATTTCATCTATATCTCCCCCTTTTTTATCCATTATATATGAAATATAAAAAATTCTCCCTTATATATAAGAGAGAATAAAAAATTATTGTTGTGTTTCAATCTGAAGTTTCTTCCAGTAGTAGTATCCGTATACACTATTAATCAGGAATCCAATCCACATCACAACCATTGTAACACCTGTCGCATCGATTGCACCAGTATGCATCATTTTTCTCACCCAAAGTGTAATAGATACGATATTAACAACAATCCAGAAGAACCATTGTTCTTTAAATCGAAGTGACATCAATACTTGACCAGTTAAATTTAAACTGACATTTAAGGCATCAAGAAATGGTTGACCAGACTTTATACTTTCAAGATATTTAGCAAATGCGAAGTAAAAAGCTCCGCCAAGTAATAAAGTGATTAACCATTGTATCGCTGTTAAACCTTTCGTATCAACTTCCTGAACTTCAACTTTAGGTGTGCTTAACGTATGCATATTACGAATCCATGCATATAAACCGATAAATTGGAATACACCAAATACAACCTGTAAGTAAACTTCACCCATTAAATTTGCCTGGTAACTGATCCAGCCATATGTGATGACCTGAATTAAACCGTATAGGAACGTACTTAAACGACCTTTCGCACTCATGATCACACATAGGATACCAGAAATACTTGCTATGACGTTAATCCAGTCAATATCCTTCGTTTTTATAAAGAAATACACAAGAATAGCTACTTGCGCTAATAAAAATAACCCAAAAAATATTTTTTCATATTTCGTAAATCCTCTAAAATCTTTAATTAAAAACATATCCCATCTCCTTAGTTATCTTTTCCATCTGCTAAAATTTCATCTACAAGACGATGTGCTTCTTCATATTTTTCCTGGAAGCTGTCCCCTTTTAGCACAACCATCTTATCTTCCAGTCCTTGATATTTTATTTCATCTAAGAACATTTGATGCATATCAAGACGTGCTTTCTGATCCGCCATACTCATATCACGGAAACCATCATCGACATACTGCGTCGTAGGAGGTAATACGATGATCAATGCCCACGTCTGTAAAGAAATATAATAATCAAAGACCGGTGCAATTTTTTCGTAATCTTCTGGTAGTGCATATAATTTCGTATAAAGTTTTGTTGTCATCACGTCTGTATCTGCAAAGAATACTTTACGTGTACCTGGCGAATGAATATGCTTACGATTTAGTTCAAACTGACCAATTCCGATTGCATGTAAGTCTTTAATATCAAGTTCATCATCACGCACCTGACGTGTCGTCTGGTATTCTCTTGAATATTCTAATGAATACGAAGTAGAATAACGGCGTGCTAAATCTCGTACGAGTGTTGTTTTACCCGTGCTTGCCGTTCCGATAATCAATATATTCTGTACAAAGAAACGTCTGAATGGTCGCGTTACAAAATCCCAGTTTAATATTGGATTCTCACGAATAGAAGTTCCGCTTATACCAGTGATACGACGATCCACTTTCGTAATCTGAACGTCGCTTGATTTGAATACACCTTTAAAATACTCATCAAGCGGCTGAATATATTCTTCTTCACCAACATAAAATGTTACAGATTCCATCGTATAGTCATTTTCTTTTACTGCTGTTTCAATCTTTTCCTGAAGTAAAGCAAGCCATGGACCCCAACCGTCAGGATAACGTGGAATATTCGTTTCATCCAATGTTAAAACAGTAACATTCGTGTCATCCTTTAATAATTCACGCATTGCTTTCACACGGTTTGTTAAACTCATACCTGCTAAATCACCACGATCGCCATCATATCCAGAAACAATTACTAACGCATGCGCATTTTCACGTTTCGCTCTAATAATCTGTTCCAGATGTCCAACATGACACGGTGCGAACGTACCAAAATAAATTCCTAAATCTCTCATCTGTCTTACCCCTTTTATGTAAATTAATATCATTATAGCAATTATACGATAATTATCTATCTTATTATTATTTACAATTTCTATATAAACACTTTACATATAATTCATTGCTTCTTCATATTCAAAGTATAAACTGAATTTAAATATGAAGGAGGCGCGTTATGAAATTTATAAAAAAATTAATCATCGTATTATCTATCTTTTTAGCTTTACCCCATTTTATAGAAATTAGTAACGAACCTATCGAAAAAACATTCGTCGCAGATATGAAAAAAGCTCAGTCAAATGACTAAGCTTTTTTCTTTGATTAAAAAGTGAAATTTTTGTGAATTTTGTGTTAAATGATACTTAATTTTTTATGATTATTTAAATTTTCCTTTGACCTTTAAAAGCGTTTTCATTATGATTATCCTATTAGGGGAGTGTAATCAGATGATTACTATAATTAAGGAGGAACAATAGATGGGATTATCAAGAGATTTTTTTATTGCTTTAAGTGAGAACGCAACTTTAAATGAAGCTGCAAAAAAGTATGGTTTAGCATTAGGTGCTAACAAAGTTGTTGCTGGAACTGATGTTAAAACAACAATCGAATCAATTCGTGCATTAAATGCACAAAACATTTCTGCAACTGTTGATAATTTAGGTGAATTTGTTTTCTCTAAAGAAGAAGCAACAGCAGCAAAGAACAATATATTAACGATGATCCAGGCATTATATGATGCTGATGTAGATGCACATATGTCTATCAAGTTAACACAAATCGGTTTAGATGTAGATCCGGAATTCTGTTACGAAAATGTACGTGAAATTCTTTTAAAAGCACATGAGTGTGGTAACATGCACATCAACATGGATACTGAAGACTACAATCATACAGTTCAAACTTTTGAAATGTTAGATCGTTTAAAAGGTGAATTTAAGAATGTTGGTACAGTAATTCAAGCTTACTTATTCCGTGCAACTGAAGAAATCGAGAAATATAAAGATGTACGTTTACGTTTAGTTAAAGGTGCTTATAAAGAAGATGCATCTGTTGCTTACCAATCTAAAGAAGATATCGATGCAAACTATATCAAAATTATCGAACAACGTTTATTAAACGCTAAAGCAATGACTTCAATTGCAACACATGATCATAATATTATCGATCACGTGAAGAAGTTTATCGCGCAACATAACTTAAATAAAGATTTAATCGAATTCCAGATGTTATATGGATTCCGTTCTGAGTTACAAGTTGAAATCGCAAACTCTGGTTACAACTTCTGTACGTATGTACCTTACGGTGAAGACTGGTATGGTTATTTTATGAGACGTTTAGCAGAACGTCCACAAAACTTACAATTAGTTTATAAATCAATCGTTACACCTGAAGTAGAGCGTGGTGCAATTGTTGCTGGATCAGCTTTAGCTGGACTTGTAGTTTTAAGAAAATTATTTAAGAAATAATCGTTTGAAGACCGTGAACAAATTGTGTTCACGGTCTTTTTTGTTTTTGAGGTTTTGAAATTGGGGTTTCACCAATTTCGCAACAGATTTCGCACTCCAAATTGGGGGATTACCAATTTCGCAACAGATTTCGCACTCCAAATTGGGGGATTACCAATTTCGCACTAGATAGATTCAACCATCTTATTAAGATTTGCCATCTCGATAGCTCCGATTGCCGCTTCTCCACCTTTATTTCCTGCTTTCGTACCTGCTCTTTCAATCGCCTGTTCGATTGTTTCAGTTGTAACTACACCAAATATTACTGGTGTTCCATATTCTCCAGCTTTAGCAATCCCTTTTGCTGCTTCATTACATACGTAATCATAGTGTGTTGTCGCACCGCGTATCACACATCCTAAAGTAATGATTGCATCATACTTTTTCTTTTGAGCGAGTTTAATTGCGATAAATGGTAATTCAAACGCGCCAGGTACTAAGAAAGTATCAATGTTCTCACTTTCTACGCCATGTCTTTCTAACGTATCAACCGCACCTTCTGTTAAACGGTCTGTTATAAAATGATTAAATCTTGATGTAACAACTGCAATCTTTAAGCCTTGTCCTGTTAATTGTGCACTATAGTTCATATTAATTTCTCCTCCAGTAAATGTCCTAATTTTTCTTTTTTCGTTTCTAGGTAATGTTTATTTATTGCATTGCTTTGAAATTGATGTGGAATTCTCGTTTCAACTTCTATGCCATATTGCTTTAATCCGTTAATCTTTCTAGGATTATTTGACATGAGATTCACTTTACCTATTCCTAAATCCTTTAATATTGAAGCAGCAACAGCATAATCACGCATATCACTGTCAAATCCTAATGCATGGTTGGCTTCAACTGTATCAAGTCCTTGTTCAATCTTTTCATATGCTTTTAGTTTATTGATCAGTCCGATGCCACGGCCTTCTTGTCGTAAATAGATTAAAATACCGCCATTCTCTTCAATATGCTGCATGCCTTTTTCTAGTTGTATCCCGCAATCACATCGTTTACTATGGAACACATCTCCTGTCAAACATTCAGAATGTATTCGAATATCCGGAACACCACTATAGTCCTTAACATATGCAACGTGTTCTTTATCACTATAAATCTCACTAAACCCATACATCGTAAATTCACCAAATTCAGTTGGCATATTTACTTTAGCTTCGCGTGTTACGAGTGGCTTTTCACGTTTTATATACTCAACTAAATCGGCAATAGTTATCATCTTTAATCGATGTTCTTCTTTATATATTGCAAGATCATCTCTTCTTGCCATCGTTCCGTCATCTTTAATAATTTCACAGATTACACCTGTCTCGGTTGCACCACAAAGTTTTGCTAAATCTACGCATGCTTCTGTGTGTCCGACACGTTCAAGGACACCGTTCGGTTTAGCAATTAACGGGAATACATGTCCCGGTTGATTGAAGTCAATTAATGTAACATTTGGGTCCGTCAACGCTTTCACCGTACAATACCTTTCAAATGCACTGATTCCTGTAGTTGTTGAAACATGGTCGATACTAATGGTAAATGCAGTTTTATTTGGATCCTGATTATTATATGTCATCGGCTGTAAATTCAAGCGCTCATTTAACGCTGCAGATATTGGTGCACACACCAATCCTCGAGCATGTGTAATCATAAAATTTATCGTATCTTCAGTCATAAAATCTGTTATCGCTACAAGATCACCTTCATTTTCACGATCTTCATTGTCAACCACGATAATTGGCTTACCTGCCTTTAAGTCTTCTAATGCACTTTCAATAGCATCAAACATTACATCATCATCTCCAATTTAGATAAAGAAAGACCACTTTCTTCTTGTTTACTGTTCAATATATACTTTCCTAACATATCGAATTCAATATGTACTTTATCACCTGATTTAAGTTCTGACAGCATCGTACTTCTTACCGTTTCAGGTATAATATTCAGCTCAATTGCATGATCTAATTTAAATATCGTTAAAGATATACCATTAACTGCGATCGAGCCTTTCGGTATAACAAATTTACGAAATTCATCTGGAAGTCTGAGCTTTAACTGCATTGTCTTTTCCATGTGTTTTACGCTTTCTACAACGAGACTCGTATCGACATGCCCGCTTACAAAGTGACCACCAAGCCTTGTTGTCGGTAATAATGCACGTTCTAAATTTACCTTAGTTCCTTGCTTCATATTTCGAAACAACGTTATAGCACGCGTATCTTCTAATATATCAACATTGAAGCTCGAATGATTAAAGGCTGTGACTGTAAGACATACGCCGTTTACACTGATAGAATCACCAATGTGCATGTCTTCTATAATACGATTACACTCAATCGTCATAAAGGTAGTATCACCCTGTTTATTTAGTTGTGCTATGACACCAACTTCTTCAATGATGCCTGTAAACATCAACATCATCCTTTCTGTAAATCAGTAATACATCCTGGTCGAAAGTCTTAACAGAGACAAGAGAAAGGTCAGTAATTTCTGACATTTGTGAAGGTTGATCAGTTGTTAAAAACTGATGCTTTGAGGATCCACCTAAAATTTTCGGGGCAATATACTGGTGTATTTCATCAAAAGTTCTGGCAGATACAAACGAACGCATCGTCTGCATACCGCCTTCTATAATTATGCGGTTAATTTTATGTAAATATAAAGCTTCTAAAATGGTTTCAGGATGTAGATCAGTGAGTACAATTACCGTAACACCATCAATCGACTGTTTAGTTGTCGTCACAACGATTAATCGTGATTTATCATAATCATTATTATCTTTGTCATTAATTTCGAACAATCCATTAGAAATAACAACTTTCCTGATCCATTTATCTTTATAGTTTCTACTATCAAGAGTTGGCTGGTCATGTTTATATGTATTGTAGCCTACTAGTATGGCATCGCTGGCATAACGGACACGGTGTGCATGATTTCTTGATGCGTCATTAGTAATCCACTTACTAACGTCACTATCATCTGCTGTCTTTCCATCAAGCGTTACACCCATCTTTAATATCGTATATGGTAATTTGTGCAGCTTCGCTTTAAAAAATGGCTGATAATAGTCGTAAATTTCACTTATATACTCTTGTTCTACTTGTATCCCGTGTGCTTTCATATCATCGATACCAGAGTTTAGTGATTCATCACGTACTGCAAACACAACATGTTTAATACCACTATCAATAATTTTTTGTGTGCATGGCGGTGTCTTACCAAAATGACTACACGGTTCGAGCGTACAGTAAAGCGTAGCACCGTCTGCATGCGCACCAGCCATATCCAGTGCATTCACTTCAGCGTGTGCTTCACCTTCCGTAAGATGTGCACCAATACCTACTATTCTGTTATCTTTTACTACAATACAACCTACAGCTGGATTACTGCCTGTTTGACCATCCGTCCATTGAACAAGTTCAAATGCTTTATCTAAATACAAGTTATTATTCATCTCCTATAAAAAAATGCCCAAATCATAAGATTTGGGCATTTGTATTTTAGGTTCAATAAATAAGACCATGATAATAGTTTTTGCAGAGTTTATGCATCAACAAATAAACCATCAAAATGGCACCTTATTCTTTCTCCCATCCAGACTATACTGTCGGTTTCTGAGTTTCACAGAATCAGCATCAAATATATATTATCAGCTCACGGACTATCACCGCCGGTTGGGAATTTCACCCTGCCCCGAAAGAATAGTTATTAACTTGTCTGTCAATTAAGACAATTTCATCATAGCGAAGTTTGTATGAAAAATCAATGCAAATAATTTATTTCATCGAAAAATATAAAGAGTTTGAGACATAAGTCTAGGCTCTCTTCTTTTTAACAGCTTAAACGGCGGAACAGAAGTTCCCCTGCAACAAAAACAGAACATAAACTATAAATCAAAGAACAATTTATTAGTTTTGTTCGGTTTTTGCTTGTGGCAGACCACTTCTGTCCCAGCCTCTGAAATTATAATTTAAATTGATTATTCACAATCACTTTACCGTTATGGATTACTTTTTCTGCATGGTTCACTCCATAATGATAAGGGATATATTCATGATTCTTTGCATGCCAGATGACTAGATTCGCTGCATCTCCAGCATCGATTGTACCTGCGTCAACACCGATTGCTTTCGCTGCATTAACCGTTACTGCATTCCAGATTTCTTTTGGAGATAATTTCAATTTAAGCGCAGCGATACTCATTACCATCTGTAAATTACTTGTAACACAACTTCCCGGATTATAATCCGTTGCAATCGCAATTGCTCCATTGTTGTCTAACATGCCGCGAGCATCTGCATATTCTTCTTTATTTAAATAAAAAGTTGTTCCTGGTAACAATACAGCTACTGTATCACTATCTTTTAACATCTGCTTACCTTTTTCGCTTGCTGCAACAAGGTGATCAGCACTAATTGCTTCTTCTTCTATCGCTAACTCTAATCCACCTAACGGATCGATTTCATCTGCATGAATCTTAACAGGTAAACCAGCCGCTTTTGCTGCCTGCATATATTTACGAGACTGATCTATTGTAAATACACCTGTCTCACAGAAAATATCTGCAAAATCTGCAATATCCTTAACTTCTTGTAAATCTTTAATACATTCATCAATAAATGTTTCACTATCTTTATCTTTTGGTACTGCATGCGGTCCAAGATATGTGTGTTTCATATTGATGCCATATTTCTCCTGAAGACGTTTAGATACACGCAGTTGCTTTAACTCATGTTCTAAAGATAAGCCATATCCACTCTTGCTTTCTACACTTAGTACACCGTGATGAATCATTCGTAGTAATTCATGCTCAGCTTTCTCGAATAGTTCTTCTTCAGATGCTTCACGCGTAGCTTTCACCGTCGAATGAATTCCGCCACCTTGTTCTAAAATTTCAAGATAGGAAACACCTTGACGCTTTAAACTCATCTCATGTTCACGAGAACCACCGTGTACTAAATGTGTATGCGCATCAACAAGTGCAGGAGAAACCGTTTTATTCGTTCCGTCAATCGTCTCATTAGCTTCAAAGTCTTCGCTAAATTCACCGGCATATATAATCTTGCCATCTTTTATCACTACCGTACCATTTTCAATTACATTCAATTCAGCAAGTTCAGCACCTTTAAGTGGTTTTTCTGTCTTCTTTGGTAAGATCAATTCACTAATATTCTGAATGATAATATCGTTCATTTTCTACATCCTTTCAAACACATATTTATATCTTAATATCTGTATTGAACTATTTTATTTATCTAACATAGGTACGTTGATACCTTTTTCTTTCGCAACATCAATCGCAATATCGTATCCTGCATCAACGTGTCTCACTACACCCATACCTGGATCAGTTGTTAACACACGTTGTAATCGTTCTTCAGCATTCTTCGTACCATCTGCAACAACAACCATTCCTGCATGTAGCGAGTAACCCATACCCACACCACCACCATGATGGAATGAAATCCATGATCCACCTGCTGCAGTGTTAATTAAAGCGTTCAATACTGCCCAGTCACCAACTGCATCACTACCATCTTGCATGCTTTCAGTTTCTCGGTTTGGACTTGCAACACTACCTGCATCTAAATGGTCACGACCGATTACGATTGGTGCAGAAATTTCACCTGTCTCAACAAGTTTATTTAATGCTAACCCCATTTTAGCGCGTTCACCATAGCCAAGCCAAGCGATACGAGAAGGTAATCCCTGGAACGCAATCTTCTCACTTGCTAAATCTAACCAGCGCATCAATTTCTTATTATCCGGGAATAGCTTTCTCATCTCTTCATCTGCACGTTCAATATCTTTTGGGTCACCACTTAATGCTGCGAAACGGAAAGGTCCTTTACCTTCACAGAATAGCGGGCGAATGTAAGCAGGAACGAATCCAGGGAAGCTGAATGCATCTTTAACCCCTTCATCAAAAGCAACTTGTCGAATATTGTTTCCATAATCGAATGCTACAGCACCACGATTTTTGTATTCAAGCATGTATTCCACGTGTTTCGCCATTGATTGCTTCGCTAAACGCACAACTTCTTCAGGATTTGTCTTACGCAACTCAATTGTTTCTTCGAGTGAATACTCTACAGGCACGTAACCATTTAACGGGTCATGTGCTGACGTTTGGTCAGTGACAATATCAACTTTGAAATCTTTTTCGAGTAATGCTTTGTATACATCAACAGCGTTTCCTACTAAACCGATAGATAACGCTTCCCCTTTTGCTTTCGCTTCATTCGCTAAACGAATAGCTTCATCTACGTCATGTGTCTTAACATCACAATAACGTGTTTCGATACGCTTATCAATACGTGATTCATCAACATCGATACCGATCACAACACCGCCGTTCATCGTTACGGCTAAAGGTTGCGCACCACCCATACCACCAAGACCTGCTGTTAATGTGATCGTACCTTTTAAATCACCATTAAAATGCTGGTTTGCAAGTTCACCAAACGTTTCATAAGTCCCTTGAACAATACCTTGAGAACCAATGTAAATCCAGCTTCCTGCAGTCATCTGACCATACATCATTAGACCTTTCTTATCTAATTCATTGAAATGTTCCCAGTTTGCCCATTTAGGTACTAATACTGAGTTTGATAACAGGACACGTGGTGCCTGATCGTGAGTTTTAAACACTGCGACAGGTTTACCGGACTGTACAAGTAAAGTTTCATCCTTCTCTAAGTTGCGTAAGCTTTCAACGATTGCATCAAAACTTTCCCAGTTACGAGCTGCTTTACCGATTCCGCCGTAGACAACTAAATTCTCTGGATGTTCTGCTACTTCTGGATCTAAATTATTATATAACATACGAAGAACAGCTTCCTGTTCCCATCCTTTACACTCAATCTCTAAACCTTTCTTTGCTCTAATATTTCTCATCATAAAATCCTCCTATTATATTAAAATATGAATAATGCGAATGGAATTGTAATTAATAAAGTTAAAACTACTCTTTCAAACCAAATTACTACAAGTTTCCAGATTGGAATCTTAATATCAGTTGAAACGATAACTGGTACTACACTTGAGAAGAAAATAATTGCTGAAATACTCATAACACCTGTTGTAAATCTCGTTATCAAATCTGCATCCTGAGATATTGCTGCCGGTAATAACATTTCAATGATTGAAAGTGTAGACGCTTCAGCAAGAACAGGTACGTCAATACCAGGAAATACAGATAATATCGGATAGAATATTAATGATGCATATTTAATAATTGGTGTATACTTCGCAATGAGTAGACCAAGTAGCCCGATTGACATGATTGAAGGCATAATCGCCATCGTCATGACCACACCATCTTTAATATTGATAATAATGTTTTGAAGTAGTGTGTTCGCATGCTTAATGGCCTCTTTAGCTTCTAAATATGCCTCTTTTAATAAAGGCATCCCTTTACTAATCTCCTCTTTATAAGGAATATCATTATATGTTTTATTTGATTCAAATCTAATTGGTGGAATATGTACAGTAATCGCTGTCACTATAAATGTGATAACCAATGTACTCCAGAAGAATAAATTCCAGTGGTCCATTATTCCTAAAGTTTTTGCAACGATGATCATGAAAGTTGCAGATACAGTTGAAAACCCTGTTGCGATGATAACTGCTTCCTTATGTGTATAATGTCCTTCTTTATATACTTTATTAGTAATTATCAATCCGATTGAATAACTACCAACAAAAGAAGCTACAGCATCAACAGCTGATTTACCAGGTGTATTAAATACCGGTCTCATAAACTTTCTGCAAAGTACACCGATAAATTCGAGTAATCCATAACCAACAAGTAAAGAGAGAAATACCGATCCTATTGGAATCAATAAGCTTAACGGAACTGCTAATTTTTCAAATAAAAATGGCCCTAAATCAGGTAATAATACAAACTCTGGACCCACTTTAAATACAACCATGAATCCAACGATTACTCCTAGAATCTTAAATATTGTAAATGATAGATCAGTAAAACTTTTCTTCCAGCTACCATTTAAAAATGGATAAATCGCTCCAACAATAATTAACAGCAATACATAGTAAGGTAACACTGGTGCTAAACTTACTTTTAACCAATTCACGATATGATCGATAATAATCGTATTATTCTCTCCAATTGTGATTGGAAAAAAGAAACAAATAATACCTATGATGCTATAAACATAAAACCTCCACATCTACATCCTCCTCATTTTCTGAATATTCTATCTACAATTCTATTATAGTTTGGTATCATATAGATATCTAATATCAATAAACTAATAATTAATAGTTTCAATCTATTAATAAAAGGAGATTATATGAAAATACTGCATTTTGAATATTTTATCGCCGTTGTAGAACACAATAGTTTCACGCGTGCTGCAGAATATCTTCACATCGCTCAACCATCGTTAACAACAGCAATAAAAAAATTAGAACAAGAATTAGGATATGCGCTTCTTACACGTTCTACAAAAGCAATCAAAATTACTGAAAAAGGCATATTGTTCTATCAGTATTCAAAAGAAATTGTCAAAGCTTATCATTATACTGTTGAAAAGATGTATGATTTGAACGAGAGTGATTTCCCTAAAATAAAGATCGCTATATTGGAATCAACAAATCGATGGGTATCACAAGTCGTCAAAAATCACGCAAATCAATTTGAATCACAGCGATATCAAATAAAAGAAATTCTTTCAGTCAGAGATTCTTTAAAAGCACTGATAAACTATGATGTGGATATTGCAATTACAAATGAGTTAATCAATGATGAAGCGATTAATTCCCTTCCTCTATACACTGAAGAATATATTATCTTAGGAAATCAAAAAGATTTGGCGGATAAAGTCGTTACATTAGACCAACTGCCGTTAATATTACCGAATGAATCATTTCAAGTTAGACAACATTTAAACGATTATTTTAATCGCCATGCAATTAGACCAAATATTGTAATGGAAGTCGACCGTTTCGATACTGCTTCTAATTTTGTGCATGACGGTTTAGGATATGCAGTTGTTCCTAAAATATATTATCAATCCTTTAATGCAAACCAACTCACTGCCCATAAAATCGAGCCAACAATTAATCGTACGATTTACATCAACTATCACAAAAAAAGAAAGCACTCATCGAGAGTACTTTCTTTGATTGATAGGTTTATTCAATATTGGAATTTCGATGCACCATATGAAACATAATATGACTGACCATTTTAGCAGTACGTCCGTCAATATCATATTCCGGATTCATTTCAGCAATACTGATATGTTGTGTTTTATTATGCTTTAATACCTCTAATATCAAACGTGAAACTTGCTTTGGACTTAATCCAAAGCTACAAGGTGCACTGACGCCTGGTGCATAGGCACTATCAATCACATCGAGACATAACGTAAGCATAATGACATCATATTTATTAATAAATGATGCAATGGTTTCATTTGTACTGTCCTGATCAATATGTTCAGCCAGCACATATTCCACTCCGCGCTCTTTAGCAATATTAAACAGATGCTGTGTGTTTCCTGCTTGCTGAATGCCAAGTACGAGATAACCTGCTTCAGGATCTTCATCTATAATTTGCTTAAAACCTGTGCCACTTGTAGCCTGTTTTGCATCACGTAAATCGAAATGCGCATCAATATTAATTACACCAATGGATTGATGTGGATAAATCTGTCTCAATCCTTTGTAATGCGCATATGAAATATCATGACCGCCACCTAATAACATATGAAACTTCGCAAGTGGATGTGTTTTCTTTATCATATCCGCATATTCAGTTTGCACGTTTTCAACATAGGTTTCGTCAGTCGATATATTCCCAAAGTCACCAATCGTTGTATCGTTCATCAAAGCCATATTGCCAAATTTTTCTCTTATTGCATCCGGTCCCTGTTGTGCTCCCACGCGACCTTGATTTAAATACACGCCACGGTCAACGGCATAACCAAGTATACCGACATCATATTGAGGTGCATAATCTTCTATTTGTTCATTTTCACGATTATCATCTATTTCTTTAAGATCAACGATATCCACAACCTGAAAATTTCTAAAATGCGCTCTATTTTCAGTATCATCAATTCTGCCAGTCCATAAATTTTCATCGCCCTTTGTATACACCACTATTCCCCTTTCGTTTGCTGAACAAAGCCTTGAACAACACGTTTCGCTTCTTCAGCAAGTTCAACGATACCATTGTTATAAATATTGACACCACCTGATTTTTGGCCAAGTAAGAAGAAATTTTCTAACTTTCCTTTTGCGCTTATCACTTCATTATTGACTGGTGTTACGTAAAAACCACCATCTTGATGCGTAATCAACAAGTTTTGATCCACAAGATTTTCGATAAGTTGATTAGGCTCAATTGCATCTTTGTAATCTTTCGCTGGTCCAGTTGCATTAATCACATAATGTACGCGAATTTCTTCTTTCTTCGTATAAATCCTGTATTTATTATATTTATATTCTACAGCAGTCATGTCACTTAATATTTCAATCCTATTGTTGTTAATACCTTCAATCATCGCTTCTGCGGTTGCTTCAGGCATCGGATTAGAGTATGCAGTAATCACATCTGCATAATGATCCTTATAATATTGTTTATCTGACTTCGTCATAAATGGCCAGATTAAAGGCGCTGTTCTCGTTAATTCTAAGACAAAAGATTGAAGGTATCCGACTTCTTTAGGATTTGCTAAATCAAATGTCATCGCACGTAATGGGTTTACACGACTTACATTAAATAATTTATCCACGTTAATATTATGATATTCAACTTCTTTATCAAATAAAATTTTTAATTCTGCTAAAGGCAGAAAACCATTATGCTTTGATTTTATCTTCTCTAATTTAGATAATGTTATATATTTAAATTTAATATCTGCCATCTCACCACGTACAGATTGTACTTTACCATCCCTACTCACAAGATAAAGCTTCGTTTTTAATTCCGGTGTAAAATATCGTACAATGTCAACAGCAGATAGCCCTGAACCAATGACCGCATAGTCTTTTTCCGGTTCGATTTTTATACGATTTAACGGGTATGGCCATTTGAAATAATTTGGCGTATCAATCAGTTGATACGGATCCATTGGACCGAACTGACCTGGTGATAAAAACACAGCATCGACTTCAAATGACTCATCCTGTGTTGAGATAAGATAACCGTTATCAATCTGTTCAATATTCCTTACATGATTACTGACAATCTTGACGTTTTTCTTCTTAGCAAATTTCTCAAAATGATCTGCCATATATTTACCGAATAACTGTCTTGAATAATATTGATTCTGTGATTTATTTTCATTATCTTCTTTATGAATATCTAATTGAATCATTTCATCATGCTTAGCAATCCACTTCACAAAATCATCTGGTTTATTTGGCTTCATACTAATTAAATTACCTGGATAATTCATAAGTAACTCCGGATCGTCATATTGAAACGCACGACCGTTTCCTAAATATTTCTGATCATCGAAACAAATCATCTTGAAGTCATCCAATTTACTTTTTGATAAGTATTTCAGGACATTTACACCCGCTACACCTGTACCTACTATTGCAATTTTCATAAAAAGCTCCTCCTTTTATATATATATTATCAAAAAATAGGGTAAACAAACTTAATGAGCGGGATTTAATCACAAACAAATATTTTTATCTTGCAAAAAACAACAATTAGAGGTGACATTATGTTAGAAATCAACAATGTCTCGAAAGTATATCGAGGCGGAAAAAAGGCAGTCAACAAACTAGATATGACAATCGAGAAAGGTGAGTTTATCGCCTTCATCGGAACTTCTGGTTCAGGTAAAACGACCGCAATGCGCATGATTAACCGCATGATTGAACCGACGAGTGGTTCAATTGTACTGAACGGAAAAAACATTAAAGATATGAACCCCGTACAATTACGCAGAAACATCGGTTATGTTATTCAGCAAATTGGATTACTCCCCCATATGACGATCCGTGAAAATATTACCCTTGTTCCTAAACTTCTCAAATGGTCAGAAGAAGACAAAAATAAAAAGGCAGAAGAATTGATTCAACTTGTAGACCTTCCCGTAACTTATCTCGATATGTATCCATCTCAACTGTCAGGTGGTCAGCAACAACGTATCGGTGTCATCCGCGCACTCGCTGCAGATCAGGAAATCATTTTAATGGATGAACCCTTTGGTGCATTAGATCCTATTACACGAGATACGCTTCAGGATTTAGTAAAAGAACTGCAAGTCAAATTTAATAAAACATTCATTATGGTAACGCATGATATGGATGAAGCGATTAAACTTGCGGATAGAATCGTGATTATGAGTCATGGTGAAGTGATTCAGATCGATACGCCAAATAACATATTACGCAATCCGGCAAACGATTTCGTAAAAGATTTCATCGGAGAAAACAGGTTAATCCAAACAACGCCAAATATTAAAACTGTTGATGAAGCAATGAATAAGCCAATATCGATCACACCAGAAAAATCAATAGGTGAAGCGATTAATCTTATGAGAACAAAACGTGTAGATACACTGTTTGTTGTAGATGATCAAAATGTACTTGTCGGTTATGTTGATATTGAAGACTTATCGGAAGCACATAAAAAACATTTAAGTTTATCGCGCATTATGAACCATAAAGTATATTTCGTACGCACCGGTGTTTACCTTCAGGATACTGTTCGAACGATACTGAAAAGAAACATACGCGTCATCCCTGTACTGGATAAACAAGATAAATTATTAGGTGTTATTACACGTGCCAACTTAGTAGATATCGTGTATGACACAATTTGGGGTGACGAGGAAGAGGAGGCATAAACATGATTGAATTTTTAAAGGAAAATCAAGCCGAACTCTTTACGAAGACGATTGAACATATTTCAATATCACTACTGAGCTTACTCGCAGCAATAATCGTTGCAGTGCCACTTGGCATCTTGCTTACGAAGTCAGATAAATTAGCGAAAGTTGTACTCTCTATTACCAGTGTATTACAAACCGTACCATCACTTGCTATACTTGCGATGATGATTCCATTCTTTGGTATTGGAACACTACCAGCAGTAATCGCATTGTTCCTATATGTGTTATTACCGATCTTAAATAACACATATTTAGGTATACAGTCTGTAAAGAAAGATGCGAAAGAAGCTGGACGCGCGATGGGAATGACATCTAACCAAATTCTCAGAATAGTAGAATTACCGCTTGCAGTACCAGTCATAATGAGTGGTATTAGGTTATCAGCAGTTTATGCGATTAGTTGGGCAACACTCGCATCATATATCGGTGCAGGTGGACTCGGAGACTTTATCTTTAATGGGTTGAACTTATTCCAGCCAAAATTAATCATTGCCGGAGCTATTCTCGTAACATTGTTAGCACTTATAACAGATTTAATTCTTGCAGTAATTGAAAACTATACGACCCCAAAAGGCTTAAAAGTAACAAAGGGGGATTTATAATATGAAATGTAAAAAGAAAACTATCTTATTGTTGAGTGTGATGATACTTATTATTTCACTCACAGCTTGTTCTAATAAAAATGATACAGATAAAGTTAAGATTGCTTCAGTTTATACAACTGAAAATCAGATTTTGGCACATATGATAAAGATACTTGTAGAAAAAGATACAGATCTACCTGTAGAAATCATCAATAATCTAGGCTCAGGTACTGTTGTACATCAAGCTATGGTTCGTGGAGATGCGAACGTATCAGCAGGAAGATATACAGGTACAGATTTAACCGGTGCTTTAGGTAAAGACCCTATCACTGATCCCAAGAAAGCAAGAGAAGTCGTAACAGAAGCTTTTGAGAAAGACTTTGATCAGCACTACTTTGATTCATATGGTTTTGAAAATACTTACGCTTTCATGGTAACCAAAGAAACAGCTAAAAAGTATCATCTCAAAAAAGTAAGTGATTTAAAGAATGTGGCATCTAAGCTTAGAGCAGGTGTCGACTCTTCTTGGATGAAACGTAAAGGTGACGGATACGAAGGATTTAAAAAGAAATATGGCTTTGACTTTCAGGATACTAAGCCGATGCAAATCGGTCTCGTATACGAAGCAGTTAATGCAAACAAGATGGACGTTGTGCTAGGTTATACAACTGACGGTCGTATTCAAAGTTATGATCTTCAAATCTTAGAAGATGATCTTCATTTCTTCCCACCTTATGACGCTAATCCTATAGCTAGTAATGCATTATTAAAGAAACATCCTGAAATCAAATCAATATTAGAATCAATGAAAAACAAAATCTCAACAGAAGAAATGCAGAAACTAAACTATGAAGTGGATAACAACTTAAAAGAACCTGCAGTTGTCGCTGAAGAATATTTGAAAAAGCATAACTACTTTGAAGGAGGTAAATAAGATGGAAAAAATGAATACATTCGAACAATTCATCCATTACTTCCAGGATAATGCGGGTTATGTATTTCAATTGTTTATCGATCATTTCTTAATCAGTATCTACGGTGTACTACTAGGTGCACTTGTCGGTATTCCGATTGGTATATGGATTGCGCGTCATAAACGTTTAGTAGCTCCTGTTATTGCTATCGCAAACATTATACAGACCGTTCCAGCAATCGCCCTACTCGCTTTGTTGATGTTGGCGTTAGGTTTAGGTAAAACGACTGTTATTACAACTGTATTCTTATACTCATTACTTCCTATCATCAAGAACACGTATACAGGTATTAAATCTGTTGATACACACTTAATTGATGCAGGTAAAGGGATGGGTATGACAAAACGTCAGTTACTGACAATGGTCGAACTGCCTTTAAGTCTGTCTGTTATTATCGCTGGTATTCGTATCGCGCTCGTTATCGCAATCGGTGTAACAGCAATCGGTTCGTTTATCGGTGCACCGAGTCTTGGTGATATCATCATCCGCGGTACAAATGCTACAAATGGTACTTCTATTATACTAGCCGGCGCATTACCTACTGCTATTATGGCTGTATTAGCTGATATCATTTTAGGATTTATAGAGCGACGTCTCGATCCAATCAAACGTAATAAAGTGTTGAAACAAGCACCACAAGACAGATAATAATATCCTGCTTAAGTCTTATTTTAATAAATTAAAGTTTTGTGCTATGATTTATTTAATGACTTAAGGAGGATTTTTCTATGAAATCAAAACATTTATTATCAGCATTACTTAGTACGACTTTAATTTTTGCAGCGTGTGGCAATGATTCTGCCGATAAAACTGAAGATAAAGCTAAGACTGAAGCAACAAAATCTAATACTGATAATCAAGCAACTGAAGAAGCTAAAACTACTGAAAGTAAAGAAACTACCTCTGAAACAGCAGATACAACTAAAGAAAACAAAGATGCTGTAGACTTAATTGAAAAGGCAAAAGATGCAGGTAAAGATACGAAAAGTTACCATGCTGTATTAGATACGACGATGACAGCAGATGGTAAAGATACAACTGTGAACATGGATATGAATGTTGATGACAAAGGGACAACTCAAATCACAACTGAGTCTATGGGTCAAAAGATGGATATGTATATCTTTGATAAAAAGGTTGTAATGTCACCTGACAGTAAAACATTTATGGATGTGACAAAAGCAATGGGCGCACGTGTTCAAAAGCAGCTAGAACAATTAGATTATGCGACTGCTTTAAATTCATTAGATGGATATAAAGATGCTGAATTTAAAGAAACAGCTGATGGTTACAGCTTAACTAAGAAATTTAAAAATTTAGCTGAGTATAAAAAGATTGCCGAACAAACAGGTTCTCAGGAATTAATTTCATCGATTGAAAAACAAGTTGAAGACGTGAAAGGTGAAGCAGTCATTAACTTTGATAAAGATTATATGATGAAGACGACTGAAACAAAAGTTGATATGACGATTAAAGATAAGAAAATTGCAACTGAAACGAAAGCAAATTATGATAACTATGATAAAGTTCCGGCAATTACAGTGCCTGCTGCTGCAAAATCAGCAAAACCACTAGAAGAGGTTCAAAAAGAAATGCAGGACAAAATGAACAGTTCTTCTACTGAAACATCAACTGAAGCAAAATAATATACAAAAAACTACCTTGAGGTTTTCCTCAAGGTAGTTTTATTTATTTCTTGCCTTCAATGTAAGCTTCTTTATAGTTATTAATACCAGAGCTGTTTACGACAACGCCTTTCACATATGGTTTATCCATAAATGCTGATCCACGTTGAATCACCGGAATTAAAGCTGCATCATCAAGTAACATCGTACTTGCTTCACCTAAAGCCTTCCAGCGTGCTTCAGGGTCTTTCAGTAACGGCCCTTTTGCATCTTCAATTAACTTATCGTAAGCCGGATTATTATATCCAGTATTTGTTTCAGTTGATAAGAATAAATCTAAGAATGTCATTGGATCTGCATAATCCGGGAACCAGTTACCATATGAAATATCATACTGCCCTTTTTTCTCTAAATCTAATTTTTGTTTAAATGGTTGTTGTTTAATCTTAATTGTTAAACCATCTAAGTTAGATTCTAACTGCTCTTTAAAGTACTCAGCATCTTTTTTCGCTGTATCGATATCTACTGTTAATAATTCTAACTCTAATTTATTGACTCCTAAAGCAGCTTTCGCTTTTTTCCAGTCCTCTTTAGCACTTTCTCTATCAAATTTTAAGTTTTCTCCACCTGCAATTTCAGAGAAGTCACTGCCGTCTGGTCCTTTATAGACATCTTTTGGTGTTAATTGATTTGACGCTACAGATCCATTATTTAAATTGTTCTTCACATACTTATCTTTATCGATAGATTTCGCTAATGCTAAACGTAAATCTTTATTCGATAATTCTTTCTTATGATCACCTTTATAAGAAATTCTGAAGAATGATTGCGCTGCAGATAATTCTGTTTTAAAGTCTTTATTAGACTTATATTTATCTACGTTTTCGGCAGATACACCCACTGAATCCACTTTACCTGTTTCATATAAATTCAATCCAGTTTGCACATCTTTAATCACTTTATAGTTGATTTCATCTAACTTCACCTTATCTTTATCCCAGTATTTATCGTTCTTAACGAGCTTTACGCTTTCTTCTGTTTTCCACTCTGCCATTTTAAATGGACCGTTGTATAACGTTGATTTTGCATCGATACCATATTTATCCCCTAATTTTTTAGCAAACTTTTCATTTTTAGGCATAAAAGTTCCGAAAGCGAGTAACCCTTTGAAATATGGCTGATTATTTTTCAGTTTAATTTCAAGTGTGTTATCATCGATTGCTTTAACACCAAGCTCTTCAGGTTTCTTTTCACCTTTGTTAATTTCCTGAGCATTCTCAATATCATACATAATAAAAGCATATTCTGAAGCAGTCTTAGGATCTACAACGTTTCTCCATGCGTAAACGAAGTCGTTCGCTGTAACAGGATCTCCATTCGACCATTTTGCATCTTTACGTAATTTAATTGTCCACGTCTTACCACCATCTGTTTCTTTTGGATCTCCTTCAGCTAATGCTGGAACCGGCTTCGTATCTTTATCTAAACGATATAATCCTTCCATAACATTCTCATACATCTGGAAACTTACCATATCAGTAGCCAGCGCTGAGTTCATCGATGGAATATCAGATGATGTTACTAAATTTAATACTTGTTTCCCCTTACTATCTTTATCGCCGCTCCCCCCACTACATGCAGCGAGTACACTTGATAATACTAATATAAATGCAATTAACCATGAATAATTCTTCCTCATGCTTTCTCCCCCTAAATGAATAAAGTACTAACTTAAAATTATTTTATATTAAAAATTCTGATAATTCAATCTTTTATTAAAATAAATTTTTATGTATAAAAAAACAGTAAGCGTCTGCTTACTGTTTATAATAGTAACGAGTAAAGTACTTACCCTCTAAATTTAATCTTTGATAGTCTTTTGCAATACCGCGTGCGTTATGATGTGCCCAGCGTACATCTGTAGCATATTGATGTTTGCCAGGATGATTTGGATTAAAGCGCATGCCGTACAAAGTATTTTGATGTGCTTTAGATATAAATTCATCTTTAATGAATTTCGCACCACCCATCACAGCTTTCTCAGGTGTATCCCATCCTTCTTTAAAGGCAAACTTCGCCGCTTCATTTACCGGGTCATGATCATACGCACCAATACCGAAGAAATTATAATATTTCTTATCACCTTTACCAACGCGTCCTTTATCATCGACTTTAACCCCACGCGCTAGTTCACTCTTACCTTTACCTGTCTCAAGTAACGCATGATTGACCAGATAGATTTCATTGATATCTTCAATACGACTCGCTTTAGCGAATGTTGTACCGAGACCATCTAAAGTGCCTTTCCCTTTAAGTAGGGTATTTAATTTAGCAGCAGCTACTTTCTGACTCATGCCAAGATTTAAAAACTGGTAACGCTGTTCAGGGTGATGATAGTATTTTTTAGGATTTAAATAATAATCAATCTGTTTTTTCGTCGCATTTTTCCACACGACGCCATTAGAGAACTGAGCTGCACTTTTCATCTGTTGATTCAATGCAAATTGATATGAATGTGGCATTTCAACTTTATAATTCATCATTTTCTTTTCGTATTGTTTAATCGAATAACCTATCATTAAATAAATGATGCATGCAATGCCGCAAAGTATCAATAACAATATCATTTTATTTCTTTTTTCCTGTCGTTTAGTAATTTTCGCCATCGTGTACTCCTAATTTAATCTATTTAATTATTTATTATACTATAACTCTTTTTGTGAAATTAAACACATATAAAAAAAGACGAGACCTAAGTCTCATCCAATCTCTATTTCGGATAGCCAGGCGCAAGTACTGGTTTACCTTCACTATCCACTATCGGTGTTAAACCAGCACCATAACCCATTGCAGCGTACAAATATTGCACACCTGTTTGTTCATCAGTAATGATATAAGTACTCATCATCTTTGAACCTTTATCTGAACCATCTTTAATATTTGAAAATCGTTTATTTTCACGAGACATTATTTTTCCCCCAGTGATTTGATAAATAGTAACATCTGTCCTGCATCGAGTGCTCTTTTGTAATCAACCTTTGAAATATTAGATAAATTTTCCGCTTCATAATGATGACTAGAAACGTCTTTACCTGTGAAGAATGCTTTAATCTTGTCCGGCATATTACCATCAGCACTAACATAATTAACGTCCTGATCAATCAATGCCAGTCCGTCTATCTTACTTTTTGAAACGATAAATAAATCACGCGTATCAATACCTTCTTCTCTTAACTGTTCAATCTTGCCATGTAAAGGTTGTTCACTTGTGAAAGCATCTACAAATTTCACGTTAATCTCCTCCAAAGCATTGTGTTACCTTACTATTCCCATAACAACTTATTATGAAACAAAACTAGTTATTTTACGTAAGAAGATTTAAATAATATTTTTAAGTTCTAATAAATTATGGATACGATATTTCGCCTTACTCTCTTTATTCGAACCGAAATAACAGGCATCAATACCAGCATTGATGGCACCATAAATATCTGAAGTTTCAGTATCACCAATCATCAGAACTTCTGATAAATCTGTAATATTTAATGATTCTATAATCACATCGAAAAAGGCTTTCTGAGGTTTCTCGTATCCTACTGCTTCTGAAATAAATTGATGGTCGAAGTATGAGATAATATTTGCATCTGTCATGCGACGCATCTGAGTATGTAACACACCATTTGTTGCTGAACAAATCACATAACCCTTCGACTTAACGTATTCAAGAATTTCAATTGCATGTGGCACAAGCTGATGATTTTCATTGATACCAATTCTAAAGATATTCTCTTTCTCCTGAGGATTTACATTAATCCCTTTCTCGCTAAAGAACACCTCAAAACGTTTCGTCAGCACCTCTTGTTTCACAAGTTTACCCTCTTCAAGTAAGCCCCACATCGATTTGTTAATCTCTGAATAACGTTTAAAGTTTTCCTCACTATCATCAATCCCTTCAGAATCAAACACAGCACGAATCGCTTCTCTTTCACCTTTGCTGAAATCAAGTAACGTATTATCTATATCAAATAGAATATATTTGTACATTGTTAAACCTTCTTTGTTTTTTCTTCTATTATATTATAGTTGTCAATAATATCTATCAGCATAATAATAACCTAAGCATGGGCTTAGGTTATTATAAAAGTTTATTTAACTAAAGAATCCGCAAATACCTCTTCACTTATCTCTTTTATCAGCTGCAATTTTTTCCATTGATCTTCTTCAGTGAGTATATTCCCTTCTTCTGTTGATGCAAAGCCACATTGTGGACTTAAACTTAATCGCTCTAGAGGGATATATTTTGTTGCTTCCTTAATTCTTTCTTTAATCGCTTCTTTATCTTCTAGCTCAGGAAACTTAGAAGTTATCAAGCCTAACACAACTTTCTTCTCTCCACTTACTTTTTCTAGAGGCTCGAATCCACCTGCGCGTTCTGTATCGTACTCTAAATAATAGCCATCGACATTTTCTTTACCAAATAACTCTTCAGCTACTGTTGTATATGGTCCGCTTGATGCATAATCAGATTTATAATTACCACGGCAAACATGAGTATTTATGATTAAATCATCTGGCGCATTCGCAATGACACGGTTATTAATCTCTAAAATTTCCTGAATCAACGCTTCGCTAGATTTATCCGTACCTCCACCTTGTCCATGAATTTTTTCTCGAATTTCCGGTGAGATATGAATGCCCCATGAACAGTCATCCAGTTGCAGAACTTTTAATCCTTCTTTATGTAAGTCATCGATTACCTGTTTATATGTTGTAACGATATCATCATATAGTTCTTTTTTATCCGGGTACACAGCATCTACTGTCTCTTTTACACCAGGTCGTGTTAATTCAACGAGTAACTGCGCAGGTGCAGGTATTGTCTGCTTTACTGTTAAATGACTCGGTGCGTTATTTCTTACAAATTTAAAATGCTCAACGAACGGATGATCTTTCCCATTAATTTTATCCACGAACTTTACTGAATCACTACGTGTTTCAATATTGTTAAACTGATAACCATGATCTAGCTGCTGCTGTTCAATACCATTGAATCCAAAGAAGAAATCCAGATGCCAGTAACTACGTCTGAACTCACCATCCGTCACTGTTTCATAACCAAGTTCATCTAATTTTTGAATTAACTTTAAGATTTCTTCATTTTCAATTTTTGTCAGTTCATCCTGCGTAATTTCGTTATTTTTAAATTTTTCACGTGCCACTTTTAATGCTTCCGGTCTTAAGAAACTGCCTACATAATCGAATTTTGGTTGTTTGATTGTATTAGTCATATTGATCATCCTCCAGTAAGTTTAATTTTTTGTTTATATATATTTGCATGTCGTACATATCACTATCAGCCATAATAAAAAACCCCACACTCCTTTACACTTTAGTAAAGGGTGAGGGGTTTCCCACGGTACCACCTTTATTCATATAGCCATCACTGACTATACCTCATTGAGTACAAATAATACTCTGACGTTGATAACGAGCGCCAATCCTCGGACATAACCTACTAGAATACGTTCAGCATGCAACTAAAGAGGCCATTTTCAACTTAGTTCAAACACTCCATCTCACCACCTGAAGCTCGCTGTAGAAATTCGTAAGTTTACTTTCCTCTGTACGTTTTGTAAATATTGAATTAATACACATTATAAGAACGATGTTTCTATTTGTCAACAACAATTCTGAAAATTCTTATTTTTAAATTGGATTTTGGTGTGGTACGCGCAACTTTTGTTAGATTCTTACTTTTGGTGCGTGAGAATGTAAGCAGCCATTTACTTTTTTATACAATTATTGCCCACCCCTAAAACAAAGTGGGCACCTTATTACTTTTTTATACAATTATTGCCCACCTCTAAAACAAAGTGGGCACCCGATTACTGTTTTTTACAATTATTGCCCACCCCTAAAACAAAGTGGGCACTTGATTACTTTTTTATACAATTATTGCCCACCTCTAAAACAAAGTGAGCATCTTTTAACTTTTTCTTCTGATGCCTGGCTATCTGTAACGTGTAAAAACCTTATGAAGTTTCCTTAATAAAACTTAAAGTACAATTCTTGAAGTTTTTAATTCTAAAAGTTGTACTCAATCATTATTTTAAAATTAAATATGGAGTTTTATAATGAAAATAGATAGTGAGGTGAGACAATGCAGTTATCTGAACTCAACTTAAAAATTTTAGATATTTTAATGAAGCAACAAATAATATCTATTCGAGATTTGAACTATCAATTAAATATTTCCAATAAGAAATTAAAATATGAATTGGATAAAATATCAGACACTTTTAACATAATAATAAATAAAGAAGAAGTATTAATTAATGACACTAAAATATTTAATCAAAATTATTCAGCAATAAAATATCAAGATATTATATTTACTGAAGATCAACGAATAAATATTTTATTGTTCTATTTATTATTAGAATCTGATTATATCTCTATAGAGCATTTAATTAAATTTGGAAATGTATCAAGGAATACTATTTTACAGGATATAAAAGTATTAAAAGATCAAGTTAAAAATTTGAATGGTATTTTGGAATACAATAGAACAAATGGATACAACCTAAAAATGAATGCTGAAGATAGAGATTTATTATTTATAAATCTTGTTCATCAAATTGCACCAAAGTTTTTCGCAAATTATCTAGTATCATTTATTGCAAATCAAGAAAAGATAGATTTAGATACAAAGTATTCGAATGATATTAGTAATATAGAAACACAACTAGCTCACTCTTTTAGTGATAATCACAGAAAGGCAATTCAATTCGCATTATTTATTATTGATAATAACTACTTTAAATCAAAATTAGATAACGAACAATTAGAAATAAAGAGCAATCAATTTGAAAAAGAAAATCATATAAGCGGATTCCATCCACTTGTATTACTTATGATCCAAAGTACAAGTATGATTACGAATGACTCACACCCAACTGATAAATATTCAGAACAATTAATTTTAAGATTTATTCATAATTTTGAAATTTTTAGTGGCGTAATAATAATAGATAAAGATAAGTTAATTCAACAATTAATTCGTCATTTCTATCCTGCTGTCTTACGGGCAAAGTATGGGATAAATACTATAGTAAATACTGAATCACTTGTTCAATCATCATTATTACCAATTATCACTTTTACAAAGCGTGCTATAAAAAACTTAGAATATGAACTTGAAATCAAATTTAGTGATAATGAAATTGTTTTATGGGCTCTTTATTTTGCTGGTGTAATTCGTAGTCAAGGAAACACGGTTACTAATCATGAAATTGCAATTGTTGCCTGCCCCAATGGCCTGGCCATAAGTCATTCACTTACACAAAAACTTAAATCATATTTTCCATCACTCATCTTTCTGCCTCCTACTTCTATTATTAAGGTACAAGAACTGAGTGATCAAGTAGATATCATTTTTTCAACACACGCTATTGAAAGTGAAAAACCAGTTTTTTTAATTTCCGAGTTGTTGACAGTAAATGAATTAGAATATTTAAATGAAAAATTAAATGAAAATATGAATATACCGTTTAGACCTAAATATTCTATCAATGATTTAATGGATGTTATCAATAAACATGCTGAAGTAAAAAACGAAAAACAATTATTTCAAGCTATTAAAGAATTATTAAAACCTAAGTACTACTTTAAGGAGGGTTATCAACCTATGCTAAAAGAATTGCTAACAGAGGAATTTATACAGATTAATCTCGATGTAAATACATGGGAAGATAGTATTGAAAAAGCTTCTTCTCCACTTCTAGCTAGAGAGATTATTAAAGAGTCTTATATTAAAGCAATGATACAATCTGTAATAGATCTTGGTCCATATATTGTTATTATGCCTGAAATAGCCATCCCTCATGCACGTCCTGAAGATGGTGCAAATGAAGTTGGTTTGTCATTTGCTAACTTTACTAAACCAGTTATTTTCCCGAATAATAAACCTGTAAAAGCTATGATTGTATTATCTGCAAAAGATCAAAATACTCATTTAAAAGCACTAGCAGAAATGACAGAAATCCTTGGAAATGACGAATATTTAGAAATATTAAAATCTGCTAAAAATAAAAAAGAAATCATTAAATTGATAAATAATATTAATTTATAAATGGAGGAAATTAAAATGAAAAAAATATTAGTTGTATGTGGTAATGGATTAGGATCAAGCTTCATCATGGAAATGAACGTAAAGAAAGCATTAACTGAACTTGGTAAAGACGCAGAAGTGTCACATACTGATTTAGCATCTGCTAAAACTGAAACTGCTGATATATTTTTAGGAGCCGAAGATATCATGGGGAATCTAGAAGACGGTTCAAGAACTATCGTTACCTTACAAAACGTTATGAATGTACCTGAAATAAAAGAAAAATTATCACCACTTTTATAAAAAGGATGTGGAAAAAATGCTAGATATATTAATGAAAGATATATTAGGTACACCAGCTATTCTCGTGGGATTATTTGCTCTACTAGGCCTTCTATTACAAAAGAAGGATATTGCTAGTGTTGTTTCAGGCACACTTAAAACTGTTATGGGATTCATTATTATTGGTGCTGGTGCGAATGTTATTATAGGCTCATTAGATATTTTTGGGAAAATGTTTGATGCAGCATTTCATGTTAAAGGAATTATTCCAAATAATGAAGCAATTGTAGCTGTTGCACAAGAAAAAATAGGTACGGCTACAGCAATGATAATGGTTTTTGGTATGATAATGAACTTAGTATTTGCTCGCTTTACAAAATTTAAATATGTCTTTTTAACAGGTCATCATACACTATTTATGGCATGTTTAATTGCAGCAACTTTGTCTGTTTCGAACTTAAATAATTTTGCGATAATAGCAATAGGCTCTGTAATCTTGGGGCTATGTATGGTGTTATTTCCTGCGTTATTACAACCTACAGTCCGTCAAATTACAGGTTCAGATGATTTTGCAATTGGTCATTTTGGATCAGTTGGATATTTTATTTCAGCAACAATAGGAAAAGTTGTAGGCAATAAAGAAAATTCAACTGAAACTATTAAAGTTCCTAAATCATTAGGGTTTTTACGTGATACATCTGTTGCTGTTTCACTAACTATGACAATATTATTTTTAATCGTTGCTTTATTTGCTGGCCCTGGCTATGTTGAGAAAGAGCTATCTAATGGTTCCAACTTTTTAGTATTCTCTTTCATTCAAGCCATCACGTTTGCTGCTGGAGTATACATTGTTCTCGCTGGTGTACGAATGTTAATTGCAGAAATTGTACCTGCATTTAAAGGTATTGCTGATAAACTAGTACCGAATGCGAAGCCTGCGTTAGACTGTCCAACTGTTTTTCCATTCGCACCTAATGCAGTAATTATTGGTTTTTTATTTAGTTTCTTAGCTGGAATTATTTCGATGTTTATATTACCTATCTTAGGTCTTAAAGTTATCGTTCCTGGACTTGTTCCTCATTTCTTCACTGGAGCAACAGCGGGTGTATTCGGAAATGCTACTGGCGGACGACGTGGAGCAATCTTCGGATCAATTGCTAACGGATTAGTAATTAGTTTACTACCTGCACTATTATTACCGCTTTTAGGAGACTTAGGTTTCCAGAATACTACGTTTGGTGATGCTGACTTTGGCGTTGTAGGAATATTAATCAGTGCAATATTGAAATTATTTGGAGCGTAAAAATATATATAAGCTATCATTAAATAATAAAGCATCCACAGTAGAATTTTACTGTGGATGCTTTATTGTGTTTAATATCAAAATAATCTGTTTAATAATCTTATAATCTACCAATCGCATCCGCAATCGCTGTATCACCATTGACCACTTGGAACTCTTTGCCGACAGTATTGTCATTCTCAATAACCGTCTTCAAGACTTCGGACACGTCTGCTCTTGTGATCTTAGCAACTTCTAATGTTTCTGCAACTTTGACAGTACCAGTTTCAGCATCGTCTGATAAGATTCCTGGATGAACAATTGTATAATCTAGTCCAGCTGCTCTTAATACGTTATCAGCATAATGCTTTGCTACAACATAAGGTCTGAAACCAGCATCAGCTTCTTGAATTGCGTTACGTGTTGTATCAAACGAACTCACCATGACAAAACGTTTAATGCCAACTTTCTTAGCTGTATCAATCGTTTTCACGGCAGCATCTAGATCAATCAGCATTGTTTTATCAGCACCTGTACTACCACCAGAACCTGCTGTAAATATTACGCTATCGACATCTTTAAATACACTTTCATATGCTGGTAGATCATCTTCCAAATCTAATATTCTCGCTTCGACATTTAATCCATCAAAATATGGCTTTTGTTCATCCTTGCGAATGACCGCGATAGGTGTTACATCACTATTCTTCGCTAACTTCTCAACAAGTTGTTTACCTACCTGTCCATTTGCTCCGATAATTAATGTTTTCACTAAAAATCACCCTTTCGAATTTGTACCATCATTGTACAGCACACAATACAAAATTCAATTTATCTGTTTATATCAAAAAACCATCACATTTTGTGATGGTTATAAATTAATGCCGCTTTGGTTATTATTTAGTACTTGAGCAGGTTTCTCACCTAGTTTTTTCTGCATTTTATTATCGACGGTTTGATTAGCATCTGGATTATATTCACTTGTCGCATGTTTCGGTGGATATGTACTCTTTGTTTCTTTCCTTTTACGCTTGAAAAACTTTAACATATTGACACCCCTATATTATTTTATACACATATAATAGCTAAAATTTCATAATAATTCCATCTTTATTCTGTTATTTCAATCTGATTTCCTTCAGGATCTTTGATACAACTTTCATAATATCCATCACCTGTCGTACGAGGTCCCGAAATATGTTCACATCCTGCATCAATCAGTGTTTGTGTTAATTGATTCACTGTCTCTTTACTTCCAACACTCATCGCTAAGTGTGTAAGTCCGTATACCCATAAATCATCAGATGCTTCATTCACACCAGGACGCGTCATTAATTCTAAACGGGCACTGTCTTCAAAAGTAATAAAGTATGTCTCTAATCCAGTCTTTGGATTATAATACTTTGAATTCGCTTTTCCGTTGAAATGGTGACAATAAAATGCCTTCATCATCTCTAAATCTTTCACATACATCGCAACATGTTCAATCTTCATGATAGAATCTTCATCTTTCTTAATTCTTAATATAAATTTAACATATCTTAGTGTATAATCATAAAAAAAATATAAAGGGGTTACCACAATGACAAATCTAAGACTCGTTCGACCTACACTACAATTCAAAGAAGATATCTTAAGATACAAGCAAGAATTTAATGCGAGAAAAGAAGTAATCCACGGTTCAACGTCACTCCACAAATTCGAAGATTTCGACGAGTGGTTTAACAAAATACAGTATAGTGATAACCTCGAACGTATTCCTCATGGCATGGTCCCTGCAACGCAATTCCTATGTGTAAATGAAGATAATAAAATAGTTGGCATGGTAAATATCCGACACTACCTCAATGAACATTTATTAAAAATTGGTGGGCATGTCGGTTATTCTGTGCGACCTGATGAAAGAAGAAAAGGTATCGCAAAATGGATGCTTAAAGAAAGTCTAAAGTTCTTACAGGAAAAAGAAGTTGAGCGTGCTTTGATTACATGTGATGTCGATAATATCGGTAGCAGAAAAACGATAATTGCGAACGGCGGGAAATTTGAATCCGTTGTTTATGATGAATATGATGATATTGATGTTGAACGTTACTGGATTGACATCAAAGGAGTAAACTAAAATGGATAATATAACCATAAATACTTTCACAAATACGGTTTCAATCAATCCTTATGATCACTCAGCAATGTACTATTTACTGCAAAGTGAATTTCCTGACACAGAATATATCCCACTTAGCAATACATTTAAACAGCTGGAAAAGATTGTACTAAAAGAAAACGAAGGATATTTCGAAGGGAGTATTGAGTTAATCGTTAATAACAAAACTATAATTCCAAGAGATATTACTTCAAGCGACTTATATCTACTATGGTATGATTTATATTTAACAACAATTCAACAATCCCATGATTTCGACTATCTGGATATTAATTATAAAGTAATCACCGAGATCATTGACGATAAAATTAATATTGAAACGCATGACTTAGTACTGACGGAAGAAGGTAAAAGACTAACTGAAAATGATTTAGTGACGGATATTAGTCAATATACAAAAAAAGAAATCAGCAAAGTATCTTGTACGTTTGAATCATATCAACAAGCAGTTCATGATGGACTTACATTATTCTTTGAACATCTCAATCATGATTTTAAACGTAACGCGTTTGATAGTCCGTATTACTTTGAATTAGAAAAAATTTATAAAAGATTACAACAAAATTTAAAAAAGCAAGATTCCATTAGTACATGATGGAATCTTGCTTCTTATTATATTAATTCTTCGAATTTCTACCTTCGTCTCTATTGATGAATATATTTGCGATTCTGCCGAATATATCGTTATTAAAGTCCGCTCCACCAAAGGCAGCTTTTGCATAAGTGTCGTCTTCTCTACCTTTTAAACCTGGTGTATCATAATTTGTATTGCCAGTACGACCTGCAGGATTGTGTTCACCATGATGTTTCGGTGGCCAGTGATTATTCTTCTCAGTCATAACACATTCTCCTTTGCAAAATAAGATATATTTCTTAAATGTATTATACCATAAATAGAGATTAAAACATAAAATGTAAATTTTTTTATCGAAAAACGATAATTTTTATTGTAATTCGATAAATTTAATGTTATATTTTTATTGTAAAACGATAAAGGAGAGATTGATATGAATAAAAGCATTGCATCTTTAAAATTTACAAAGTATTTCGTTCTATTCACAATTATTATCACACTACTAACAACATTTCTGACAATTTCAGATTTCTTATCAAGTCCCATCAGTACTAATCTATGGACCTTTACAAATCGTGGTTTATATTACTTTTTGGTCTATATTATTCAATGTATAATATTATTAACGATATTAATAAATACATACCAGCTAATGAAAAAAGTTGACGTTGCAGATTATTTTAATACGATCAATCATGATAAGTTATTTCTTATTGCGACATTAACAATATCATTTGGTGCATTTAATTTAGTTAAGAAATACCTAAACGCACCGGTAGAATATTTAATATTATTAGATACTACGGTAGAAACAAATCTGTTATTATTTATCTTAGGTATTGTCATTATTACCTCATTATTTATCTATGAAGCATCAAGTAAAATTAAAGAAGAACATGACTTAACGATTTAGGTGTACACGATGATCAAAATAAAGTTAGATGAAGTATTAAAAGAACGTAATGTTTCTTTAACAGAGTTATCGAACGCAGTTGATGTCACCATTGCAAATCTTTCAATCTTAAAGACTGGAAAAGCAAAAGCAGTGCGTTTCAGTACTTTAGAAGCAATTTGTGATTACCTTGATTGTCAGCCTGGTGATATTATCATCAATGAAAAGAAGATATCTGAATAATTTTCAGATACCTTCTTTCTAGTTATTTGCCATCCAGCTTTGATACTTAATACCTGACGCTTCACAACCCATTCTGTCACCATCGCGATCAAATTTAGATTGATACGAAATGTGACTATCCGTAATACCATAAGGATAATATTGTTTCACTTCAGTACAATTAGCAAGCACTTTAGGTGCACCAGCTTTATAGCGAGAAGTTGGATAACCAGCACGAGATGGTGTTGGTGATTTTTGAACTGTGCTCGTATTATTCGTTGAAACAAATCCAGATACATTACTACTTGTCGTTGATTTAACAGGTTTAGCAGTTTCTTTATAAATATATCCCTCACCTAATGGATTTACATAACCTTTAATTGACCATATTTTATAATGCTTCTGTTTCGCATGTGATTCATTTGTCTTTAATAAATTTAAGTAATATTTCTGTGTATATACGTAACCTACACGCGCATAGCCATAACGCACCATTTCTTTATTAACTAATTTGCCGTTTGCATAAAGATATACAAGATGACGACCGTACTTATCTAACTTCTGATTGTTGTCATATTGAATTTGGAGTTTACCGTATCTCATATAATTCTCTAAATATTTTGCCGCTTCTTTGGCATAAGGTTGAACAGGCTTTTTCGGATCTTTTGATTCTGGTGTGTCGATGAGTAACATACGAATCTTAATCGTCTTTTTACCAAGTTTTACGTACGCTGTGTCACCATCAACCACTGAAACGTATTGTACATTGTATTTCGATGACAATGCCTGTGATTCTTTTTGTGGAACGAGTATAAATAATAAAATTATTGCAATAAACATTTTTAACACTTTCATAAAAATTCCCCCAAATGAAATAATCTACTTAAAGTAAGTATATATGATTTATTTGTAATTGGGGTAAATATTTCTAAAAAAACAGTACTTAAAAATAAGTACCGTTAATTTACTACTATTCTATTGGTTCATATGATTTAAAAACTTCAATTTCCTCTATGTGATTACCATCTCTTTTAATAATTTTAAATAGATAGTTATCATGATAAATCTCATCTTTATTTTCACTGATAAATGATAACATCCAGCCACCGATAGTATCGACATTATCTACCTCAAATTGAACACCTAAAAGTTTTTCTACATCACTAATTAATACACTTGAATGCATCTTATAATGATTATCATCCATTCTAATTATCTTTTCTTTCTCATCAGCATCAAACTCGTCACGGATTTCTCCGACAAGCTCTTCGATGATATCTTCTATAGTAACCAATCCACTTGTACCACCATATTCATCCATTAGAATTGCTAAGTGTACTCGATTTGCTTTCATCTTATGCAGAAGTTTAGTTAAAGCTACTGTTTCAATTTCTCTCATAACTGGATGAATATAATCCGTTAATTGCTTCTCTTGTATAATCTTAATATCTTGTAATGTAAAATCAATAAAATCTTTTATATGAACATAACCTACAATATTATCTTTATCAATTTCATATACTGGATATCTTGTATAACGTTCGTGCTGTATCATTTCTATGACGTCAATAATATTAGCATTGATATCAATCGCAATAATTTCATTTCTTGGTGTCATTACTTCTCGAGCAACTTTATCATCAAACTCAAATGCGTTATTAATTACTTTAAGCTCATTGATATTGATTTCACCAGATTGATAACTATCTGCAAGTAACATACGTAATTCTTCTTCAGTATGGGTTAATTCATGTTCTCCTACTGGTTTAATACCGATTGCTTTCAATAATAATCTTGCTGAACCATTTAATAACCAAATAAACGGATAAAGTATTCTATAGAAGAACATTATCGGTTTACTAAACGCCAATGTCACTGCTTCTGCTTTCTGTATCGCAATTGTTTTCGGAGCTAACTCACCCACAACTACATGTAAAAAAGTAGCGATAATGAATGCAGCAACTAAAGTAAAAATATGAATTAAATCAGTTGGTATGCCCATCATCTCAAACATAGGATGAAGGATAAATTCAAACGTCTTTTCCCCAACCATACCTATACCTAATGCTGTAATTGTAATCCCTAATTGACAAGCACTTAAATATTCATCTAAATGATTTACTACTTTACTAGCAGATAAAGCGCCTGGCTTGCCTTCATTAACAAGCTGATTTAATCTTGAATGTCTTACCTTGACGATTGCGAATTCTGTTGCGACGAAAAATGCGGTTAAAATGATTAGTATCGTAAATATAAGTAAATTTATAATTGTTTCCAATAATATATTCTGTCAAATGACAGAATACTCACCTCCATTAATTTTGTATAAATAATAGTAATGTTTTAATTAAAGCTAAATCTTTCTTGGCTAAAGATCTTGCTTCGGTTATATCTTCAGACTGTGCAATATGCTTAATATCATGTTCTAATTGATTCATCTTTAATCTTAAATCTTGAATATCTATGACTTCATATGATGTAAATTTATTTTTAATTTCATTTAAATGCATACCTTCTTGTTTAAGCTGCTCAATTTCCTTAATTCTGTTTACCATTGTGTTTGAATAATATCTGTAGTTTGATTCACTTCTATTAAATTCTAATAATCCAAGATTGGTGTAATAATCTACCGTTCTATTTGTTACACCTGCTAATTTAGCAAGTTCGCCTATTTTTAATATGTCCTTCCCAATTAGCTCTCCTCCATCCAAACCATCACGTGATAGTTTATATATTAAAGAATCTTTAATCTAACCTCAATAAATATGTATATATATCTGCAAAATATTTTTATAATTGTGAATATTTTTGACACAAAATAAAAAACACCCTTTTCAGGGTGCAATTCAATCATTAGTGTTCTAAACCTAGTATCAATATATCTTGTACTATCTTATTATCGTCAAACTCTACTCTAACCATAAAACCATTTGTTTTATCGTTATCATAAGTAATACTATTTGCTTCTGTTTTATCTACCTTGCTCTTCCACCCTTTAATTAAATCATCAACGTGCACATTTTGATCAGCTACTTCTAATTTAATGCCCATAACTGTTTCGCCCCACATCTCGAATCCAAAATTACCGAATTGTTTAAAAGCTTCATCCTCACCATAATCTCCTAGAGGTTCTAAATCAGGTGCATAGTCTCCAAGCTTTATACCGTTAATCTTAAATGCTGCGGTACATACTTGATATGCAAAATCAAAGTTTGTAATGTCAGGGAAATTGTAATATGCAGTGCCATCACGCATTTCTATATTTGGGTCATCTGGTGATTCAGCATTTTCAATATCTTCTGGAGGTGCTCCTTCACTAAATATTCCTTCAGTAATAGTAAGTTGCTTAACAATCATCGAATCTATATCTGCCAAAATAGTAATATAGGTACCATTATCTAAATTATAAATTCTTGAATGTCCTCCACCAAATGCTAATCTGTCACTTGTTATATTCCATTTTTCAACTAATTCATCAATCGTTACACCTTGTTCAGCTACTTCAAGAGTGATTGCGTGGATTGGAAACTTGTTATTACTTACACCTTCACCACTATTTAAATCAAATCTGAAATTATCATATACTGTAAATCCTTCCCCACTCTTAGGAGAATCAGGTTTGAAATCGGTATATGGATTTTTATTAGTCGATTTTAATAATCCAAAGCCATCTATATTGAAAGTATTCTCTTTAATTGACGAACCAAATTCTTCTGATAAAATATCAGGAATATTATAATGAGACACCCCATTAACTAACGTTAACTGACCTTCTTTCGTTGATTGCTGGGTATCCTTATCCCTATCTTCAGTAGTAACGGCTTCTTTCTTCTCACTATTCGATACTTTCTTATCCTTTGTATCGTCTTGTGATGTATTACTTTCGATTTTTGTTGCATCTTTTTCTTTCGTCTCTTCTTCTCCACAGCCACTTAAAATTAATGAAAAACTAGCTAAAGTAATTAAAAATTGCATACTTTTCTTCATAATATTTATCTCCTATGATAATATTTGGTAACTATTTTTATTTAATTATAATAAATTTTTATTTCTTATTACACTATATTTTTAATAAACGTCGGAGATATCATGATTGAAATACACTTTACAAATCTATTTTTTATCATCACAATAAAAATATAACAACACTATGAGGTGGTAATAATGAACCCTTTCTATTTGTTTTTAATATTATCCTTGAACTTATTCCTTGGTTTTTTCATTAAAGAAAACGGATCCGATATTATGTTCCATTTGATCATGAGTAACCTCTTTACAGCATTTTTATTCTCTGACGAAAAGAAAAAACAAACTTTATTATCTAAAGATTATTACATGTATATTTTCATCCATATAATCTATAGTGTTATTTGCGTAACTATTCTGAGCATCTTTTTTAATTACTGGATTAAAATCGGATTATTCTTAATGCTCTTTATTATTGTTACTACTTATCTAAAATTTATTAAAAATAAATAAGCCCTACTAATGTAGCGCTTATTGTAATTCTGAATCAATGGGATTTATTCGTGTGATAAGCACAATAAATCCCATTCTTTTTCTAAGTGCTCATGTTTATCCATGCTCCTAATATTCCTTCTCAATATCCATCGACTGTGGCCAGCCGGATATAGATTGTTTCTTATCGAGTAAACGCAATAAATTCATATCTTCATTTGTAATCTTAAAATCAAAGATATCAATATTATTCTTAATATGTTCTAAGCGTGTAGACTTTGGAATAACGACAACCTGTTCCTGGATTAAGAATCTTAACATAATTTGTGCCGGTGACTTCTTATATTTATTTGCTAATTCTTTCACGACTGAGTTGCCTAATAAAGCACCTTCTCCAAGTGGCGACCATGCTTGATGAACTATATCTCGTTCTGATAAATACTGATGTAACTTCTTCTGTTGAAAATTTATATGCGTCTCTACTTGATTCACTACAGGTTTCACAGTAGCAATATTTAGTATTGCTTCAGTCTCTTCTGAATTAAAATTTGATAAACCGATTGCGCGGACACTTCCGTCTTTCACGAAACTTTCTAATGCCTGATAGGTACCAATACTATCATTTGTCGGCCAATGAATGAGTACGAGATCACAATAATCGACTGCAAGCTTCGTAAATGAATCGTTCAATGCAGCAATCGTCGCATCATATCCATCAGACATTACTTTCGTCGTTAAGAAAATATCTTCCCGTGTAACACCAGACTTATGAATAGAATGACCAACCGCCGCTTCGTTATGGTAATATGCAGCTGTATCAATTAAACGATAACCTGCTCGAATCGCCTGCTCCACGTACTTTCCGATATGCGTATTGTCACTTAAATATGTACCAAACCCCAGTACCGGCATTTCCATTCCGTTATTTAACTTAATCGTCTCCATCCGTATCATCTCCTTATCCTCTATTATATAACAGCATTTATATTTCTAATAATCTTAGCAACGCTCAATAAAATATTTATTACTAAAACTAAATATATTATCATTTTCTTTTTTAATACATATGTATTAAAATAAGATTATATTATTTAATACACGTGTGTTAAAAAGGAGATTAACGATGCCGAAAATAGTAAATCATGAAGCAAAAAAGCAACTAATATTAGAAATTGCCTATCATAATATACAGGAACTCGGTAAACAAGGCACATCTGTTAGAAGTATAGCCAGTGCAGCGAAAATGACACCTGGCCAAATCAGGTATTACTTTCCAAATCAGTCTGCATTACTTTCAGAAATACTAAATATGCTTACTGAATCAATTGAATCAAATATCAAATCAATATTTATGGACCGAAAAATACCTCTTGAAAAAAGAATTGTCGATGCGATATTACTAACAATGCCGCTCGATAAGAAAAGAACTGCGGATATGATCGTGTGGTTGGCGGTACAAGAAGAAAATAGCACAATTGATGAAAACACGATGAGTGATGAAATCTATGTATTAGTACAAAAATCTTTTGAACTCTTGCATCAAAATAATAAAATAAAGCCTTCAATCGACAAAGAAAAAGCCATCACAAAAATGCATGCTTTAATTGATGGATTAGCGTTACATAAACTTTATCAGCCGAAACAATTATCAAACACTTTAGTAGAACAAATCATCACGGAAGAAATTCAATCATGGATGGAGTGAGTAAAGTGAACAAATTATCAAAAATTATTTATATACTCTCGTTCTCAATTATTCTGTTCTCTTGTCTTTACGTTCAATCTAAAACTGAAGGATATATTAAAGTAAGTGCTGATCATAATCACAAAATACATTTTCTGCTAACATGGTTCCCAAGTATTATCGGTATTCTACTAATTCTTATAACTTCAAAACCAGCCAATAAATTCAGTACATTAATAGATACAAATGTAAAGTCAATCAAATTTTTTATTTTATTATCAATTGCATTAATACTATTAATGATCATTACGCCGAAATCCATTGTATTTAACCTATTTTACATTTATAAATTATTACTTTTACTAATTATACCTATGATATTTTTCTATAAGGAAAATATAAACATATTAAAATCAACAAAAAAACAGAGACTTTGGTTGATACCGTTAATCATATGTATCGCTTGGTACATCACCTATATCATCGTTAACTTTAACACATTGACACTACATAAATATAACATTCCATATGACTATTTAATTATAGGCGCTACTATTTCATTCATTTTAAATGCAGTATTAGAAGAACTATTTTACCGATCATGGTTACAGACGCGGCTTGAACCATTGCTCGGCTTTATACCAGCAATCTTTATAACAAGTATATTGTGGGCTTTATGGCATATGGGAATCCAATATCATTCAACCTTTTTACTCACCTTTGCAAACGTCATTGTATTTCACAGTATTACCGGCATCTTCTTAGGATTATTGTGGTTAAAATATAGAAATATCATCATAAACATATTCGTTCATGGATTATTAAACTTTCCTATTTATATCGTTACGTATTGGTTGAATTAAAGATAATAAAATTTTCTTCGTCAAAGCCAAAATATACAAATAATGTGTCATAATAAAAATGGGGTGTATTACAAATGGAATTTTTATTAAAAGTGTTGGATTTCTCACTCGTACAGTTAGCTAACTGGATAGGCGTAATTGATAACTTTACAATCAAAAAAGCAAAGAAGAATAGACTAAAAAAACTATTCAAAATTCAAAGGTAATTGTAATCATCGAAGTAGTGTTTTAAACAAACATTATTACGACGGATAATATCAATTTTAAGTTGGAGGTCTCCAATGCGCAAACTAGAGGTTGTTCCGTATAATTCTGAATGGCCAAATAAGTTCCAGAAAGAAAAAATCGCACTAGCCCAAATTCTGAACGATGAACTGATTAATATCCATCACATCGGAAGTACTTCAATACCTGGTCTAATCGCTAAACCCATTATCGATATATTAATCGTTGTAAAAGACATTAATAAAATCGATGAATATAACGCTGCGCTTGAATTAATTGGTTACGCGGCAAAAGGAGAAAATGGTATTCCTAATCGAAGATATTTTCAAAAAGGTGGGGATAATAGAACACATCATCTGCACATCTATGAAATGAATGACTTTAATATTACAAGACATATTGCATTTCGGGATTATCTAATCGCACATCCAGAACAAGCCAATCGATATGCAGATAAAAAAATAGCGTTAGTTAATCAAAATGCCTCTGACATAGAAGTATATATAGAAGGCAAAAATGATCTCGTAAAAGAATTAGAGGAACATGCGATTGAGTGGTATGAAAATTAACGTCTTTGATTTAAAAGTTTTTTAATGATTAAAAATGGTGAAATTATAAATGCAACTACTTGAACAAGCGATCTTACAGCTTTAACTTTTAATGCGAATGCACTAGCATCCATAGCAATCAATGGATAGCAGACCAATGACAATATAAAGTATCCTGTAACTATGTTATAAGGAAAATGCCAAGGGTTAAGATGATAAATGTTTCCCATAGCAAATAAATACAATCCAAAAAATGCAATACTTAGTATAATTGTAATAATTCTAAAGAAAAAGTTATCAGATTTCATCCAAATTACTCCTTTACATATTTATATATAATCATAAACATATATGCTAAAATATGTATATATTTTATAATGATATTAATTTAATTAAGGAGGATTATTAATGACGATAAAAGAATTTATAAACCACCTATTAGAAAAGAAATGGACGATGGAAGATTTATTGTATATATTTTTATCAGCTTGTATTGCTGGTGTAATCGTAACACCAATATTTGCTTTACCAGTAGGATTAATTATTTATTATTACTTCTTCTATGATGAAGAATAAATTTAAAAAAATAGAAAATGCATAAAACGTTAAAGACAATGTAGTGAACCCAAAAAGTTGAACTTTTTATTAAGCTACTTTCATTAAAGCAAGATTTCTGTATTCTACAGGAGTCTTGCTTTTTAATTTTCTCTTCTTTCTGACGAAATTATAATATTCCATATAATCATTAATTTCCTCTACTAACTCATCATACGAATCAAATGATTCACCATAAAACATTTCTTGTTTCAATATTCTAAATTACTTATTGTATATTGGTTTGATGTTATTTCATATTTACGGAAATAGTATCATTGAATTGGAAGGTATTTGGGTGTACTGCTCAATTGGTATAAGTTCATTAATGATTATTTTTTATATGTTTCATCTGCTGGATAAATATCCTGGATATAAAAAATTATTATATTTTTCACTAGCAATTAATTTTTTTAATATTGTAGTATATATACCAGTGATGTACTTGATATTACTTTCATTCCCTTAATACCGAGATATCGCTTATATTCGATACCTTCTCCATTTTCCTAGAAGTATATATAGAAGGAAAAAATGATCTCGTAAAAGAATTAGAGGAACATGCGATTGAGTGGTATGAAAATTAATAATATAAAAAATCACTATTTTCTATGAAACTTACAATTTTTAAAAAATAAGGCAGCCATATTGCTATGACTGCCATCTGTTATTTATCTTTCTTTTTATTTGTGACTGGGAATAGGACCAAGAATAAAATAGGCAGCATAATGATGATCCAAAAATACCATTCCAAAAGGACTTCCTCCTAAATTATCAAAAATTGTATTTCATCTCATAATATAACATGGAGAAGAAGCATTTAAAATTAATAATATCATTATATATATATATCTATTTTTCAGCGTTCTTATACAAATCCATAATTTTATATTTAACCTCTTTATCTTTAAATCTTAAAACAATAACATCTTTCTCGTCTATTTTTTCTTTTTCATTATCTGAATTGATTATCGTATTTTTATTTAGAAAAGTTATAGGAATATCAATTCCTTTTTGCAATGAGACCGGATCATTTAAACCTTGTCGTGACTCATAAATTAGGTATTCTCTTCTATTTTTAGATTTAATATAATATTCCTGACTTGGCAATACGAAATGATTTTTATTTTTTGGTGTTAAATTCAGGTTTGTCGTATTACCCTTCACAATTTTTTGTATATTAACATTATCTGAATCGGTCTTCCACTGTGTACTATATAGATATGTATACAGACCAAATAATACGAGAGAAACAAATAGAGTTCCTAATATTGACCACATTACTTTCTTTTTATTCGACTTCTTAACTTTCTTTAATGCATCAAATTCTCGTGCTTCCTGATGTTGATAATCAGTTTCTTCACTCAATTGCTCTTCCTGTAAACGCTCATATAGCGCTCTGCAAGCTTCACAATTATTCATATGGTCATTCATCAATTCATTTGTTTCATCACTTGTCAGACCATCGATATAGTTAGGTAACAAGTCTTTAAATAAACTATGATTCATTATGATACACCTCGATTAATTTTTGTTTTGCTCTAAAATAAGTAACCCTAGCCCAATTTTCAGTTTTACCAAAGACAACCGCTATTTCATTGAATGTGAGTTCTTTCTCAATTCTTAGTAACACGATTTCTTTTTCAAGTGGTTTTAATTGATCAATCAAATAATACAATTCGCCTAATTGTTCTTTTAATAGATAATCCTTTTCGACGTTCATTGAAGTACTGTTAATATTATTCGATAATCTATCCACTAAATTTCGTTGTTTAGTATTTTTATGTAGGGCTTGTTTCGCCAGATTTAACGCTATTTGACATAACCACGATGAGAATTTGGTATTCTTATCAGGATCAAATTTATCTAACGACTTAATCGCCTGATAAAACGTTTCCTGCGTTATTTCTTCAGCAAGATCTGCATTATTCATATACTTTAACAAGAACTTATAAATAAAATCACGATATTCTATATAAATCTGATTATCATTCATCCTGAACCTCCTTCTATATATTATTCATTTTTCTAATACTTTCGTTACAAAAATATATCTAAAAAACAAAACGCATAAAAAGTTTTAGACAAACTTTTTATGCGTTGTTTAAGTATTGATTATCTATATAGGTAAAATATATATTTCTTTGACTATGTAAATTTTTATTCTATCGATTAATTTTCCTAACATTATATTCTTTAATAACAATTAAAATTATTAAGAATAACACCAAAAATGGAATAACATTATGAGATACCTCTGACCATTCCCATACATTACCTGTAGTTAAATAGCTCATAAAAAATTGAACGAGCAGTACACCGAAACATCCTCCTAAAGCAGCGTAAACAACATTTTTATTTGTTTTCATATTTAATAAACATTCCTTTACAAGTTGATAATCTGACAAGAAACAAACACTATCATAAATTTTCAATAATATTTACGTAAAAGCGTTAACAACAGTTATAAATATTAATACAACAATAGCACCTATCAATCCTTTTTATATTTTCATTTTTAAATGGTCTCTTCGAAATAGCAATAAGAAATATGAAAAGTAATAGTACATAAAATAAAGCAAGTATATTCATGATCAATAATCATTCCTATATATATTTATATATAATTATAAACATATATGCTAAAATATGTATATAATTTATAATGGTATAAATTTAATTAAGGAGGATTATTAATGACGATAAAAGAATTTATAAACCACCTATTAGAAAAGAAATGGACGATGGAAGATTTATTATATATATTCTTATCAGCTTGTATTGCTGGTGTAATCGTAACACCAATATTTGCTTTACCAGTAGGATTAATTATTTATTATTACTTCTTCTATGATGAAGAGTAAATTTGAAAAAATAGAAAATGCATAAAACGTTAAAGACAATCACTTTATGCATTTTTGATTTTTTGTAGAGGTGATTTACTTGAAGAAGAAAGTTATAACACTCAATATTCTAAATTACTTATTGTATATTGGTTTGATGTTATTTCATATTTACGGAAATAGTATCATTGAATTGGAAGGTATTTGGGTGTACTGCTCAATTGGTATAAGTTCATTAATAATTATTTTTTATATGTTTCATCTGTTGGATAAATATCCTGGATATAAAAAATTATTATATTTTTCACTCGCAATTAATTTTTTTAATATTGTAGTATATATACCAGTGATGTACTTGATATTACTTTCATTCCCTTAATACCGAGGTATCACTTATATTCGATACCTTCTCCATTTTCCTATAGGCATATCCTCTAAGTCTTCTTTGACTTTCTCTGCAGTTAGGATAATGGCTTCAAGGATTAGAATAATACTGAGATAATAGAAATGGTCACCTAGAGCGATGAATTCATAAGGGAATATCTTACTTCCGAAATAATATAATAGTGATAGCGCAATAACCGTATCTAGACTATACATGACGATTCTTAATATAGTTATATGTCTTTTAAAGTTCATTTTAATGCTCTTTCTATTTTAAGATTTATAAATATAAATTCTTCAATGAAAATATATTTTAATACTACCCCAGCCACTCCGCTTCTGTCATTACCTCATCAACATCAAAGTCATGCGCATAATCATATTTATATTCCTGCTTAATCCACGCAATAAGCGCTGTATCCTCCGAAATGACATCAATGTAAAACGGACTTAATCGAATAAACGTTTTATCATTATAAAGATAACTAAAAAATGGCATCTTTTCTTTCCTTTTATGGTATCTCACGTAATTGATTGCATCTTCTAAAGGTAATCCTTTAATATTAACATGCGTAAAATCCTTCTTTAATTCTTCATTATAGACGATATACTCATTGTACCTTTTGATATCAATAATCTTTCCTAATCTATAATGCTGCGCATTAATATCAAATCCATTGTATAGCAAATCATATTTGTTTGAGATTTTCTTTAGTAACTTCATATAACCAAAGTACGTAAGTCTAGATCCATAAAATCTTACACGTTTATCATTCTCTACAAACATAAAAGGTGATACCATTTGATTTAAAATATCGATACCAGCAACTTTAATTGATGTCATGATTCGTCTCCTTTACTTTGTATTAATATATAGTATTCTTTCAAATAGTTACGACTGTCTTCCATTCTCAAGATGAGTTGCTAAATTCTTAAAATACATTGGCATACCGATCATTAGAAGTACACCTGCAATGAGTCCATGAAAACTATCCGGTTTAATATCATATAGTAACGCATATCCAATAAATATAAATCCGATGATACTAAGAGCTGCACCAATAAAAAGTTTATGACATGATTTCATTACTTTTATCTCCTCATTTTCTTTTTATTATACTATCTCAATCCATGTACTTTACCTTAAACTTACCTTAAAAATATGGCTCAAAAAATATTACAAAATGATTTCGAAGGGCTCTGAATAAAAAAAGTATGTTATAATTAACTTACAAAAAAATAGCTCGTATCTTATTCAGAGCAGGTGGAGGGACTTGGCCCTATGAAACCTCAGCAACAGGCTTATGCACTGTGCTAATTCCAACAAGATGATATCTTGAAAGATAAGAAGTTCTTACTTAAGCTCTTCTTTCTTTAAGATGAGCTTATTTTTATTGTAAAAACGATTTAAGGAGTGTTTATAATGAGAACGAGAGCAGACGTATTAGCAGAATTAGTAGAGGCACAAATGAAGAAACCAAACAGTTGGGCATCAAGTATGGCCAGGGCTGGTAGAATTTCTCAGCTTAAAAGTGAATTAAATGCATTAGATGCTGAGCTTTATACACAAGCGCCTGAAGAACCAACTATTGTCAAAGAGAACCGTAAAGTTGAGTTTGTTATTAATGGTTATAAAGTGACTGTAGAACCACAGTTTTAATAGAAGTGCCTATCACGCGATAGGCACTTTTTCAGTATTTCACCTGATTGTTATATGCAGTCATAAAGAGTAATCCCTTTTTAGTTACTTCAATATTAAGTAAAGATTTGAACACGTTATCATCGATTAAGACATTGAACTTGAATTCCACTAAGCCTATCTCAAGTAAGATGAATATGATGTCGTCTTCTTTAAAGTAACCGTAATAGTCTGCATCTGGGTGATCGGTCAATGTTACTAAAATCTTATGTATGCGACCAAGCTCAAAATCCACGGAGTCACCTCCTTTGTATTATGATAATTTAATCATAATATGGAAATTAATACATAAATTAAAAATTTCTAATTTGGAAAATTCGTACTAAAATTTCCGAGAAAAACATATAATAATTTAGTAAAAGACATTATATTTCAACATTCAATTAAAACATTAACTTTCAATTATAATATAATTTACAAAAAAATTGTGGGTATTTTCCGAGTTGGAAAATACCCACTTTTATATGATTTTCTTTGTTAATTTCACCTAAAAAAGAGGTGGAATGCATTGAATAACTCCGACTTTGCGAAAGCGATCAAATACCACAGAGAGAATCTAGATTTTACTTCCAAAGAAATGGCACATCAATTAAATATAGGATTATCGACCTATTCTAAACTAGAAAATGGTGAACGTAATATTACTGCTGTTGATCTGTATAACATCAGTAAAATATATAATATGACAATGGATGAAATCATAACGAAACAAGGTAGGAGAAGATAACGATATGATTTATCATTCTTATATTTCTATATATGAATCATCATAATTTAGAATACCCATAAATAGTTTATGCTTCTTCATATTGATAACAACATCCGATTCCGGTAAATATAATTTGTGTTTCGAAAAAATGAAATCATAATTATTATTTTTTAGTGGTTGAGTATATATCACGTATTTAGGAGATTCTTTAATCCTATCCGTAGATCCAGAGATTGAGTATGCTGCTACTGAATACTGGTTATCTTTTTCATTAATATAAAATGGAGCGATATGTAACACTTCATGTTTTTCATTATCTACCGGCATGTTAAAAACGATAACGCCTGGAATCTGATGTTGTTTTTGATATTTAGTGGTCGATTTATAATACACATCATATTTTGAAACCCTCGCCTCTTCAGTGTATGCCTTTGCAAACTCATCAACCGCTTCATCAATTGAATTAAATGACTTACCTTTCATCTCTTGCGGTGTAGAACCGAAATACCCGACTAAATTAGGTTGTTCGGGTTTATTGGACTCCCATAATGCAATTAAACCTATAATCGTTAATCCAATTAATATACTAGCTATCCATCTCGCTTTAGTTCCCATAAAATACCTCCTCTATTTGTATTTATTATACTATTTATTGGAGGGTTCAGAACCTTAAAGTTAACTTAAATATAAATTTACCATAAATGAAATTAACTTAAACAAAAGAGTATAATTCTGCATTAATATCAATAATACCTCTTCCATCTATATCTCTTTACTGATTTATATAATATTTCATCTTCCATATCTTCAATCTCTACTTCAAGAATTGATGAAATGATTATTACCACAAGAAATATAACAATGAAATATTTATCGATGATATCTATGACTTTATAATCAAAAAATATACTCCCTACTAAATAAACAGCAATGGCTGCTACTATTGATTTAATAAGTAAATTGAAAGTTTTAAAAAAGATTATTAATATTTGTTTATTCATAAGATTAACTCATTTCATATTGGTTTAAACTTTCATACATCTATAATATTCAAAATAAAATCACCTCGCACCTTAAAGTGCGAGGATAGTGATTATTAATGATATAAATAGCAGATGTTAATAATATATATATATCAATAGATCACATGTTAATATCTCATTATTTAAATAAAGTTCTATTCCTCTACCATTTCATCAAAAGAATCTTTATACCTTATAATCCTCATATATATCTTATGCTTTTTTATATGAATAACAACATCAGATTTCGGTAAATATTTCTTGTGTTTAGAAATGATGAAATCATAATTATAATTATCTATAGGCTGATAGAATCCACCATACTTAGGAGAATCCTTTTAGACAGCCTCTTCTTTCTTCAAATCATCTGGTTATTTATTTAATATTATAAAATAATTTTAAATCATTATACTTAATTTCTACTTTAAAAGACTCTATTTTCTCATGTCTATCTTTGTAGAATTTTTGGACCATTTCAATTTTATCTGATTTAACTCCATAATGAATTCTGCGATGACAATTAGGACATAAACATATAATATTGTCAGCGAAGTCAATATTATACTTGAATAGTCCTTGCGCCGCCATTGGAATTAAGTGATGTGCTTCAATATAAGGTTTGTTATCATAATTATTTTCAAACGTTACATGTTTATTATCATATTCGCATACATAATTAGCGGAAACCTTCGCTTTTCTAACTTCTAACAAATTTCTTCGATATCTTTTCACATTATTAACGGTAATTGGTTCCGGTCTTATTTCAGGACTTTTAATATCATTTTCGATAAATAGCTTTGAATTATTAATAGTGTTTTGTTTGGAATCAATTAGCTGATCACTTAAGTTATCAATCTCTGTTTCTTGATCTATTAATATTTGAGATACAAAAGATATATAATAATTCAGTGCAGCGTTCGGAAATCTGCCTTCTTGATTATTAAATTCTTTATACCCATCAATATTTTTAATATTTTCAACTAACCCAAATACATCTGTACTTGCAGGATTATCAATATTAATTTTTGTAAAATCTTCTACTATTAGAAATAATCTAATTAAATAATCTCTATAAGAACGAGCCTTTCCAGAGGATTTCGTTACTCCTTTTGTATATCCCAATTTCGTATTCTCAACAAAAAGTTCATAACTTTTTAGAAAGATTCGATGTTTATTTTTCATAATATTAAAATCAGAATCATTTGCAGAAATTTTTCGAAACATATAATCACCTTTACAGATTAATCTTGTAACAAATTTGAATATTTTATATTTATTATATATTACAACCTATTATTTAGTTAAAGAAATTAAAAAATTTTTTGAGTTATCGTTCATCAATAATCATCTCAAGTAAAGCTTCTAATGTCTCTTCTCTTTCTAAAGGTTTAAGACCACATTCCCAAACCACAATCACACGAATTCCTAATTCATTCAATTCCTCAATATTGCGTTCGTCTCTGGAGACATTTCTATTAAATTTTTTAACCCAAAAGTCTTGGTTACTTTTTGGCATTACAAATAACTCACAATTATGCACGTGCCAAAAACATCCGTTAACAAAAATTGCAACATTGTACTTCGGTATAAATATATCTGGTGAGCCTGGATATCTCTTATCATTTTTTCTGTATCGCAATCCTTTGGAATATAAGAATTTACGAACTATTTCTTCAGGTTTACTTTTCTTCTTTGAGTTACCTTTCATCGCCTTATTGATAGAATTTTGTTTCATGACTTGAACACCACACTTTCAATATTCACATACCCTTTTTAAGTATAAATATTATTTTTAACCTCTTTACAACACGAACGATCGTTCGTATAATGGAATTAATACAAAAACGTATCAATCATTCTTGATCTTTGTTAAAATATAAAAGTTAATCTAAATATATAAGGAGGCCCATTATGGAAAAAATCAAAGTAGCAGAAATGTTTGCAGGGGTTGGTGGCTTTAGAATCGGTTTAGAAAACACCGATAACAATATGTTTGATGTTACTTGGGCAAACCAATGGGAACCTTCTAGAAAAGTTCAACATGCATTCGATTGTTATTCCAATAATTTTGAAACTGGCGTTCATAGTAATGAAGATATCACACAAGTTTCTAACTCTGAGTTAGCTTCTACCAACGTCGATATGATCGTTGGTGGTTTTCCATGTCAGGATTATTCTGTAGCACGATCACTTAATGGAGAACTTGGAATGCAAGGTAAGAAAGGTGTTTTATTCTGGGAGATAACTCGTTTTATACAGAATGTTGCGCCTAAATATATTCTACTTGAAAATGTTGATAGATTATTGAAGTCTCCTTCTAAACAGAGAGGCAGAGATTTTGGAGTAATGCTTTCTACATTAAATGAACTTGGCTATGACGTTGAATGGCGTGTTATCAATGCAGCTGATTATGGTAATGCACAAAGAAGACGACGTGTATTCATTTTTGGTTATCGCCGTGAAACAAGCTATGCTAAATCAATCGTGAAGAAAACTCATGAGCAGATAGTATTTAAAGAGGGATTCTTTGCTAAATCTTTTCCGATTACAAAAGAAATCGTAAAAGATCGCGTATCTACTACCGAATTATCTTCAGATATTGTTAATGTATCGGATACTTTTAGTTTTACTTTCCATCCATCTGGTTATATGAGAGCAGGAGAAGTTTATACTGCTCACACTATCCCTAAATATGAAACACCTATCACGTTAGGAGAAATACTTGAAAAAGATATTCCAGATAATTATTATCTAACTCCTGAAAAAGTTGAAAAGTTTCAATATCTTCGTGGACCAAAAAAGATTGAAAGAATCTCAGCCGATGGTCATAAATATTTTTATAGTGAAGGTGGGATGTCAGAAAGTGATACTTTAGATTTACCAGCAAGAACAATGCTAACGAGTGAATCTTCTGTAAACAGATCTACCCACTTTATAAAAGACGGTGAAAGATATAGAACTTTAACACCTGTTGAAGCAGAACGTTTAAATGGTTTTCCTGATAATTGGACGGAAGGTATGCCTGAGAAAATGAGATTTTTCTGTATGGGTAATGCTTTAGTTGTACCATTAATCACACGTATGGGAAATGAGATAGAAAGAATCGAAAAAGAATTTCCAGATGAAACAACTCAACTTAACTTATTTTAGTCTACTCTTACCGAGTAGACTTTTTTTATATTCTTTTTTACAATAGATGTAAATCTTTTTAAGGAGTTGTCAGTTATGATAGAGAGATTTGAATATGCTGACGCACGTGAGCTTGTCTCATATGCTAAGGAAGCTGAAGGCAAGTATTTATATGAAATCGATAAAAAAGATATGCTAAAAAATACGAATGTAAAAGGTTCTGTTGGTCATATCATTGAAGCTAGTTATTTTGGATATGATATTAATTCAAACGCTGAAGCAGATTTCGCAGATGTCGGTATTGAACTTAAAGCTACAGGTATATCGAAACTTAAAAATGGTAACCTTAAAGCAAAAGAACGCTTAGTATTAAATATTATTAATTACATGAAGGAATACCAATATGATTTTTACCATTCTAGTTTTTGGACTAAAAATCAAAAGCTTCTTTTATTTTTCTATGAATATAAAAAGAATAAATATAAAAAAATGAATCGAGAAAATACTCAAATCGTTAAAGTTGAACTGTTTGAGTTTCCTGAAGAAGATTTAGAAATTGTTAAATCTGATTGGAAAATTATTCATGATAAAATTATTAAGGGTGAAGCTCACTTACTTTCCGAAGGAGATACTTTAATTCTAGGGGCTTGTACAAAGGGTTCCACCGCTTCTAAATCTTTACGTGAACAACCTTTCAGTGATATAAAAGCTAAACAACGTGCATTCTCTATAAAACAAGGTTATATGACTTCCCTTGTTCGAAAGTACATTACTAATGAACATTTAGAATCAATAACTAGTTCTAAAGAAATTAATAAAAAATCTTTAGAACAAATATTAGAAGAAAAATTCTCACCATACTTTGGGATGAAAGACTATGAAATTGCTGAAAAACTCAATATTAAGCTTTCTAATGGGAAAGGAAAAGTGCCTCATTTAGTTAGTCATATGTTAGGGATTAAAGGTAACGATTTAAGTAAAATTGAAGAGTTCGAAAAATTTAATATTAAATTCAAAACGATTAATCTTAATCATAATGGTAACCTCAAAGAACATATGTCCTTTGAGCAAATCAATTTCCATGATTATTTAAATACGGATTGGGATTATAGTGAACTTAAAGAAAAATTTGAATCGACTAAATGGTTATTTGTAGTCTTTAAAGAGAATGAAAACAACAAAAAAATATTCCACAGCATCAAGCTATGGAATATGCCAGCAGAGGACATTAATACTCATCTTCAACAATTTTATTTAGATACTCAAAAAGTGCTACGTCAAGGGGTTGTGTTAACTGAGACAAAACGAGGAGTTTCCAATAATCTTCCTGGTACTAAGGATAACCCTGTATGTCATATCAGACCTAAAGCAAGAGATAGTGCTGATCAATATCAACTACCAGATGGCCAGATGATAACGAAACAATGTTTTTGGTTGAATAAAGGATACATACTAAATATTATTAATCGTAAAAATTAAAATCCATATTGTTTGGATTTTAGTTTTTTATTATATTATTATCATCCAACCATTTATAAAATAAATCCACCGCTTCCTTAAATTCCAAATCTTCCGCTTCAACTTTGATAATTTCATATCCATAATCATCAAAATATTGATATTCTCTAAGAATCTTTTCATCTATACCTTCATCTTCAAAGATATAAATACCCCAGTAATCATCCTCAAATTCTAATTCATCATATCTTGATACTGCCATAGCTTCAATATCATAATCATCTTCATAATATCCAACATGATAACTTCCAGCAGTTGCTGTATCATTCGTAAATTGTTCCCATAAATCTCTTAAAATCTTCATTCAAATTGCCTCTCTATCCACTTATTTCTTTCAATTACTATCATTTCATCCATATTTAGATCAATTAGATGCTTCACTTGAAATTCCCCGATATCAAGTTTGTGCCGTTTTATAACTTGTAATGGTATTCCTTCTGCATTCAATGCAAAAGCTATTTCCAATATAATGTAATCATGGTTTTTATTATTTGCTACATGATTTAATATTTCTTCATAAACTTTTTCTAACTCTTCTGCACTAGGATTATATTCCAACATATATTGTATCTTATACTTAGATCCTTCAAATTTTTCATCCCAATCTACCTTACTTTTCTCTAAATATTCACTTTCAATTTCAATATTCGACGCAATAAAATGATAATGTGTCATAGTTACCTCCTCCTTTATAATGTCCACTGGGATCTTTTTAGTTCTTCTATCTATTTATTCAATAATGCAGCCAATTTAGCTTAACATCCTTTTTTAACTTATTGCTATTGTTTGAACTAGCTTCGTAAATACTTTTTTTGTTAATTTGTTACTGTTCCTATTTATTGCTGTTATAGGGTAAAACCTCTAATATCAAACAAAATAAAATATCTTCATACAAATTAAAAAATAATTTTGAAAATTCTATATATTTTATATACACTTATTATAAACCATCCAAAAAGGAGTGCTACTATGAATTTACAATCTGCTCTTCCATCTGATATTCGCGCTTTGATTCGCGATAACAAACTCATCCAGCATACGTCTGGTATGGCTAAGGGGTACATTCAGGCGAATGTTGTGATTTTGCCTGAGCGTTATGCTTATGATTTCCTAAAGTTCTGCTATCGTAATCCGAAGTCATGTCCGCTTCTCGACATCACTGAAGTTGGCGAACATTCTTTCCCTAAATACGGTCCTGATGCTGATATTCGTACGGATGTTGGTGAATATTATGTTTATCGTGACGGTGTCCATGTAGAAACGCGTCATGATATTAAAGATTTATATGGTAAGGATATGGTGGCTTTTATTATTGGTTGTAGCTTTACATTTGAGCATGCATTACTGGATGCTGATATTCCTGTTCGTCATCTTGAAGAAGGTCATAATGTACCGATGTATATAACGAATATTCCTACTGAACGTAGTGGTGTCTTCCACGGTCCTACTACTGTTAGTATGCGTCCTATGTCGATGGCTCAGGCGATTCGTGCGACTGAGATTACAACGCACTTTAAAGGTGCACATGGTGCTCCTATTCATATCGGCGATACTGCTGCTATTGGTATTAAGGATATAAGTAAACCTGACTTTGGAGAAGCTGTAGAAATTCGCGATGGTGAGGTTCCTGTGTTCTGGGGTTGTGGTGTTACACCTCAATCTGTGTGTTTAAATGTTAAACCTGAACTGATGATTACTCATGCGCCTGGTTACATGTTTATTACAGATATTAAGGAAAGTGAATTATTGTACTGATCCTTAAAGTGTATGAAATGCTGCTTTCAAATTTCATATGCTTTTTTATACAAAAAACACAAGTAGCTCATTTACTACTTGTGTTTAATCTATATTATCCAAAATATTCAGCCATGCTTTGGATTGAGAAGAATCCTGCAAATATCGTAACAATTACTGCAAATACACCTAACCAGAATATCCATTTCGGATGTTCATAATCTCCTACAATCGATTTCTTTCTTGATGCGATAAGTATTGCTGTGAGTGACACCGGTAAGATTAATCCGTTAAATGCACCTGCAAGTACTAGTAACTCAACTGGCTTACCTACAAATGAAAATACTGTCGTTGAAATCACGATGAACATGATTACAACAATATTATTATGCTTTAAGAACCATGGATGAAATCCTTTTAAAAATGATGCACTTGTATATGCGGCACCTATTACTGAAGACATTGCTGCAGCTAATAATACTAATCCAAATATACGAGGACCGATATCACCAAGTGCATGATAGAAAACTGATGCTGGAGGGTTATCAGGATTTAACTTAACACCTGTAGATACGACACCTAGTACAGCTAAAAATAGTAATGTACGCATCACACCTGTTGTCATTATACCTGTATTCGCTGCTTTCGTGATAAATGGTAGATTCTCTTTCCCTGTCATTCCTGCATGTATTAATCTATGCGCACCTGCAAATGTAATGTATCCACCGACAGTACCTCCTACGATTGTAATGATTGGCATAACAAGTCCAAATGGATTATCTGGTAACACCATTTTCGTTGCCGCTTCAGCGTATGGTGGATTTACTTTAATCATAACGAAGGCCACAATTAGTATCATAGAAATGCCTAGAACTTGTGTCACAATATCCATTGCCTTTTGTGCATGCTTATATGAGAAAATTAATATAGCGGCAATACCAGTTATAATAGCGCCGACTTTTACATCTAATCCTAGTAATGCATTCAAGCCAAGTCCTGCACCTGCTACATTTCCGATATTAAATGCGAGACCACCAAGTACAATCAGTATTGAAATGATAGTGCCAAGGCCTGGTAATACTTCGTTCGCAATGACTTGACCACGTTTACCGGTCACAGTCAACACTCTCCATACATTAAGCTGTGCACCAATATCAATGATGATACTTACTAATATCGCAAACGCAAAGCTTGCTAAATATTTTTCTGTGAATATTGTTGTTTGTGTTAAGAAAGCTGGCCCAATAGCTGATGTCGCCATTAGGAATATCGCTCCTAATAACAATCTTCTTTGAGCTACTGTCATCTTTTGCTTTTGTCTTTTTTCCATGGTCATCTCCTTTAAAGTGAAATATTTAGTCTTAGATTTGAGATTATACATGTAAACTAACGTCACCACAACAGTCTGAGCAAACAAAGCTATAGAGTTGTAAGGCTTTTGTTATTGTGTTATTTTGTACGGTTAATTTATTTTAAATTCATGTAGCTAATTTATTGTATAATTGCTGAATAACCACCTTTAATATTTACGATGTCGTTATATCCTAATTGATTTAACACACTAACGGCAATCGCACTTCTGACACCTGATTGACAGTGTACATAGATTCTTTCATTTTTATTAAATGGTATTTGTTCTTTTTCTAATTTACCAAAATGCACATGTGTCGCATTATCTAAGTGTGATTCTTGCCATTCCTGATTGTTGCGTACATCCAGAATATTTATTTGTATTTTATCGATTGATTTGAAATGTTGTGGTTCAATTTCTTGCATGCATCCACCAGCCACATTTTTTACGTAACCAATCACATGATCAAATCCTATTAATTTTAAATCATTTGCTGCGTTCTGAACCTCCTCAAACGAACCAATCATCTGTATCGGTGTTTCGTAGTCCAGATACCATCCTACAAACCCTAAAAACTTGCTGTTATACGGTACGTTAATGCCGTCACTTAAATTATCTAAGAATATTTCTTTCGCTCTTAAATCAATGATCTTTATACCGTCAAATAATTTTTGTAATGGCGGCACCTGTTTATTATCCATCAATACTACACCATCGCGATTCATACGTTTCATTTCTTTGAAATAATATGGAGGTTCAGGTTGTTCACTTGTTAATGTTTTAATGAAAGTTGCTTCATCTTTAATTTGAAATGCCCAACTCTGTTCACGTTCATACCCTAAAGTTGTTACCGGAACTGCACCAAGTGATTTACCACACGCACTGCCTGCACCATGTCCTGGCCATATTTGAATATAATCTGGTAATTCATCCATCTTTTTAAGTGATTCAAACATTGCTTGTGCACCGATTTCAGTAGTATCTTTTATGCCGGCTGCTTCTTCTAATAAATCCGGGCGACCGACATCTCCTACAAATATAAAGTCCCCAGTAAATAGTCCCATCGGTACTTCTGTTGCATTATCAAACAACAGAAAACTAATACTTTCAGGCGTATGTCCTGGTGTATGGAACACTTTAAGTTTTACATTGCCGACGTTAATAATATCGTCTTCGTTTAATAATTCATACGCTCCATTAATATGCTGATATGACCAGTCATGTCCACCTAATCCAGAGACAAATGCTTTAGCATCTAACGTTTCATTCGCTTCTCTTAATCCAGATGCGAAATCTGCATGAATATGTGTTTCAGTGACTTTATTAATTGTCAGCCCTTCTTGCTCTGCAGCTTCAATATAAGGTGTAAGATCTCTCAGGGGATCGATGATGATTGCTTCTCCTGTTTTTTGACAACCTACTAAGTAAGACATTTGTGCTAATTGCTGATTAAAAAATGATTTAAAATACATTCTTTTCCCTCCATTATCAATTAAATAAATAAGTTTAAGTTTGCTTTTTCAGTATCACCTAAATATGTTGCTACTCCACCATATTCAACACCTTCAATTAACTCTTCACGTGTTACAGCCATAATATCCATACTCATCGTGCATGCTACCATCTTGATTCCCATACTTTGTGCTTTATTAATCATTACTTCTAACGAATCCACTTTCTTCTTATTCATTACGTGTTTAATCATTCGAGACCCCATACCACCCATATTCATTTTAGAAATAGGTAATTTTCCAGCATGCTTTGGCATCATTTGACTAAACATTTTATCCAATCCTTGTTTATCTACTTTTATTCCAGGACGTTTGATGACGTTTAAACCCCAGAATGTAAAGAACATCGTCACTTCTTTACCCATCGAAGCAGCACCTGTTGCGATAATAAATGACGCTAATGCTTTATCTAAATCTCCGCTAAATACTACCATCGTAGCACCATTCTTTGTTTCAACTAATTGGTGTCCATTACTATCGTTCATCACATTTACAGGTATACTTTGACCTTTTTGAATAACTGCAACGACTTTACTTCCTTCTGTTTCATTTTTAATAACCGTATGACCAGTCACTTTAGCCCAAGATTCAATATCCTGACAGAAACCAAAGTCAGTAACGTGTATTTCTAGTTGTTCACCATCCTGCATATCATCTAAATTTTCTTTTACTTTTAATATTGGACCTGGACATTGCAATCCACTTGCCTCTACAAATCTTCTATCTTCTCTTAATGTCATTGGTTCTACCTCTCCACTTTGTTCTGTATCATTTATTTTTTCTTCAACATGTTTATTTATATTCGTATCATTCTTAACCTGATTGAATTTTGATGCTATTTTTGTTTGCGACAAGTAGTTCTGTTTATATAATTTATAGCCACCATCTAAATTAATAACATCATAGCCTTCATTTTTTAAGATGCGTGCTGCATTATATCCACGTTGTCCAACCTGACAATAAATAACCACCGGTGCTGTTTTATCTATTTCTGTTAAACGTGTTCTCAATTCGCCAAGTGGTATATTTTTAGAGCCTTCAATGTGTCCCATTTCATGTTCAATCGGTTCTCTCACATCAATGATTTGATATTTTGTGTCGTCAATCTCACGCACCTGCATCATCTTCATTTCATCTTCTAATACGTTTTGTGCAATATAACCTGCCATATTTACAGGATCTTTAGCAGAAGAGAACGGTGGTGCGTATGCAATTTCAATGCGCTGTAAATCTGTAACTTTCTGTCCAAATGTAATTGCACTTGCAATCAGATCAATACGTTTATCTACGCCTTTACGTCCAACGATTTGTGCACCGTAAATCTCACCTTCAGTTGAAAATAATACTTTAATTGTCATTGGCGTCGCACCTGGATAATAACTCGCATTAGATTGACCAGAAACATGGATGACATGATATTGCTTTCCTAAAGTTTTTAAAGTTTTTTCATTTAATCCTGTACTCGCAACATTTAAATCAAATACTTTCGCAATTGCAGTACCAATGGGGTTAAATTTCTCTACTGCTTTACCATTTAAGTGATCTGCAAGTAATCTACCTTGTCGATTAGCAATCCAGGCAAATGGAATGTGAACCTCTTGTTCACTAATTGCATGTGTAACTTCAGCAACATCACCAATGGCATAGATCGATGCATCTGAAGTTTGGAATACATCGTTTGTCTTAATCGCATTTTTTACACCTAAGTCTAGTCCAGCTTCTTCAGCTAGTGTAGATTCCGGCAATACACCAATAGCCATCATCACAATATCGGCATTGACAATATCTCCATTACTTGATTGCACAGTTTGTTCATTTATCTTCTCAATTGATTGGTTTAATCGTAAATCCACACCTTTATTAATCATATGGTTATGCACTTCCATTGCCATATCCATATCAATCCCTGGCATGACCTGATCACCTAATTCAAATAAAGCAACATCTAAGTCTAATGCTTTCAAGTTTTCAGCCATCTCTAAACCAATGAATCCTCCACCTACAACAGCTGCTGACTTTACATCATTCTTCTGGACATATGAAATAATATTATCCATATCAGGTATATTTCTTAACGAGAAGACATGTTCAAGATCACTTCCCCCTATAGGAACTCGTATAGGTTTCGCACCTGTTGAAAGTATTAATACATCGTATGCAATTTCACTATGTTGTCCATCTGCCTCAATCGAAATTGCCTTGTTTTCTCTATCAATCGCAACAACATTTGTATCTGTTAAAACATTAATATTCATTCTGCTTTCCATGAGTTCTGGTGTCTGAATTAACAATTTACTTCTATCTTTTATTTCATTTCCAATATGATATGGCAAGCCACAATTAGCAAATGAAACGTAACTACCTCTCTCAATTAATGTAATTTCATCTTGTTCATTTAATCTTCTTAATCGTGCCGCTGCAGACGCTCCACCTGCAACGCCACCAACAATTACTATCTTTCTACTCATTTATTGTTCCTCCTCAATTTAAATACCTATAGGGGTATATTAAACCATATATATCAGCATGTCAAATACCCTACCCCCTATTTTTAATATTTGACAAAAATACCCCATTAGGTATATAGTAATAGACATTACAAAACAGAAAGAGGTTATATAATGGAATACGATAAAAGTGCGATGAACAGACTTAAACGCATACAAGGCCAGTTAAATGGTGTTATTAAAATGATGGAAGAAGGAAAAGATTGCAGAGACGTCGTGATGCAGCTTAGTGCTTCTCGTAGTGGGATTGAACGCTTAATTGGAGTAATTGTCAGTGAGAATTTAACAGAATGCGTTAAAGAAAGTGTTAAAAATAATGAAGATACAGATGAACTTGTAAAACAAGCTGTTAATCTGTTAATAAAAAGTAGGTAATTAATATGACAAACTATCAAACAATTAATGTCGAAACATTAAAATCACTATTAGACCATAAAAAAATCAATCTCATCGATGTGAGAGAAGTTTATGAATATGAAGCGAATCACATTCCCAAAGCAGTTAATATACCCCTATCAGTATTAGCAGAAAATACTGATCAGTTCAATAAAAATGAACACTATCACATCATTTGCAGATCAGGTAACCGAAGTGGGCAAGCTTGTCAGTATTTAAGTGGTTTAGGGATAAAAACGACTAATGTAGATGGTGGCATGCTAGATTGGGAAGCTTTATAGTGGCATTTATATTATTTGCTGTTATTGGAGCTCTCGGTGCATTCCTTTCAGGGCTTATTGGTATAGGTGGTGCGATTATTATGTATCCGATACTATTATTTATTCCACCATTATTTAATATCGATATGACACCAACGACTGCAGCAGGCCTCACTGCCGCTCAGGTATTCTTTAGTACATTAAGTGGTAGTATTAGCCAAAGAAAGAACGAAAACCTTAATTTTTCTATTATTATACCAATGAGTATCGGTATTCTTTTAGGAAGTATTACAGGTGCATATGTGGCATCTATATTCGATGAAAATATCATCAATATCGTGTATACATTTCTCGCTATTGTAGCGGTTATCCTTATGTTTATTAAAGTGAAACCAAATGAAAAGGACGCAAAGTATCATAAAATAGCATTATTTATTGTCGCTGCAGTAATAGGAATATTATCAGGTATTGTAGGTGCTGGGGGCGCATTCTTAATCGTTCCAATCCTACTTACCTTCTTTAAAGCACCTTTTAGCGTTGTAGTTGCCAACAGTATCATCGTTGCTTTCGTATCGTCAATCGGAACATTTATGACGAAATTTATTACAGGCAGTATAAATTTGGAGTATGCATTACCATTAATTATCGCCAGTTTAATATTTGCTCCATTTGGAACGAAAGCATCTAAAAATACAAATCAATCTATATTAAGATTGATACTTACGACTTTAATCATCATCGCCGCAATTAAGATGATAATAGATATAATATAAAAGAGAGCCCCAAGGCTCTCTTTTATTTTTTACACCGTCCATGACATTGGATTCGGATTTCTATTCAGTTGTTTCACATTACTCTTAGGTAAATTTTCACGTTTAACGACTTTCGGTGTCATACCACTATTAATCCTTTTATATAACTTCGGATCCATATGATTCGTTCTAAAGCTTTTGAACACTCTATGCGTTATTTCTTCACATGTCGGGCAAGTATCTGCCTGCAAGTTACTGCTCATCGTCTTCCATACTTCATATTCTCCACACGTTGTACAATTAAATGTATACTTCGGCATTATTCATCCAGCTTCGGAATAATGTTATTTGTGAATATTTCTTTTAATACGAATCATCTCATCTTCTTTTAAATTAAAGAGATGCTCTTTTTTAAATTCATCGATATTTATATCGTATTTTTTATCAACCTTATACGGAATTCCTTCCGCACTTAGTGCATGAGCTATTTCAACAACAATAAAATCAACATCCAAATGATTTGATATATAATCGTATAATACCTCATAGACTTTTTCAAGCTCATTATGACTTGCATTATAATATAATTCATATTGAATAAAACATTTTGAACCAATAAACGTCTCATTTGTTTGTATTCTGTATTTATTCAAATAGTCATTTTCAATATTAATATTAGATGAAATATAATAATAATAAGTCATAATTTCTCCTATATGTCTGTTATCAATTTGTATTTAGCGCTTATGTGCTTTCTCCGACAATTGTTGCTCCAATATTTCAATTCTTTTCTCCAGTTCTTTCTTTTTAAGTGCTTCTAATTCAAACTTATTATTTGTTTTCTTTCTTTGATTATCAATCATCATTCTAATCGAAAAACCAATTTTAATCGCAATAAGAAATAAGAAAAAATAAAAAACAATAAGCCAAAATGTTTCCATATTTTTCACCACCAAATCACTTTTTATTTGTCATCTTCTATCATTATACCTACATATAATTTTTCTTTTTCTAAATGAAATGTGATATCTGAATTTGCGATTTCTTTTTTATATTTAGTAATATTAAAAGAATAATCTTTACCATCATATGACTGTAGCATATTAATTATTTTTTTATTTTGTGCGTACTTTTCTTTTTCCCCTGCCATACCTGTTGCTATAATTTTATAATTATTATCTTTTTTTATTATATGGAAAGGTGCAATTGTAAATTTGTCTTCTTTTTCTTTATATTGTTCAAAAGTCATTATTGCAGGAATTACTTTATCCTTTTCTGTTTGTTTTGTTTGTTTCACATAAAATTTATATGAATTAATTTCGACTTCTTTACTAATAGATTTACCAAATGCATCTGCTGCTTCATTTATACTGTTAAATTCTTTATCCTTCAACTCTTCAGGAGTTGTTGCAAAATATCCACGAATATTAGGATAGTCATTTTTATTTAATTGCCATGTATAATAAGATCCTATGCCAATAATTAATACAACCATACATATAATTGGCCAAAATATTTTTTTATTCATTCGACTCAGCTCCTTTAGTTGTATAAGTATATACTACTCCATTTTTTCCTATTTTAACCTTAAATTTAACTTAAAGTTTATTAGAAAGATAAAATACAGATAATAAAAAGCCCTATGTATATAGGACTTATCAATTAGAGATCCGTATTTTTCTCTGATAATACTTTATCTTTTTCGACTAACTCTTTTTCTAATAATGCAATACGTTTTTTTAATTCTTCTTTTTGAAGATTTTCTAATTCTACTCTACTTTGTACCTTCATCGAAGAATTTTTTATCAATCTTCTAATTGCTAATCCAATTGTAATTGCCAACCAAATAATAAATAAATAATAAGCTATTACCCATATTATTCCCATTTCCATTTTATAACACATCCTTTTCTATAATATATCCTCTAATTGTAAAATATTCAATAATTTTATCAAAGAAAAAACCAAGTGGTTATCCACTTGGTTTGAATTGTTATCCTAACTGATCCAGCAGTATCGACGTTATCACACCAAATGCTGTCATTAGTCCGACAAGTCCGCCGCCTTCTTCATATGCTTCCGGCATCATTGTTGATCCAATCATCGTAATAATCCCACCTGCTGCAAAGCTTGAGATAATTGAAATCACACCTAAACTTGCATTGTCTAAGAAGACATATCCGAATAACGCACTTAGTCCTGCAACGATTGTTACGACAGCAAATAGGAATATAATCTTTCCTTTTGATTGTCCGCTTTTTAACATCCCTGTCGTACTTGATAATCCTTCGGGTATGTTACTGATAAATATTGCGATAAGGAGTAATAGACTAACACCTTTCCCACCGATCAAACTCATCCCAAGCATCATCGATTCGGGTATCGCATCCATCACTGTCCCGATAAATATACCGAGTCCTGAATCATTTTGATTAGATGATTCTTCTTTCACTAATTCATGCTGATTTGAACGCTTTCTGTGTTTACCACCGTGATGCGCAATGACCGCTTCTAAGATTGTAAACGTTAATGCGCCTGCGATAAAGCCGATCACTGTATTGATGATATGACTTTTCTCCATCGCATCCTGCAGCAGTTCAAATGTTGCTGCTCCTATTAATATCCCTACACCAAACGCCATAATAAATCCTAATACTTTTCTAGGTATCTTTATGACCATACTCACAATCGCTCCTAATAATACTGCAAATCCCGATACTGCGCCCCAAAAGAATGCACTGCCCATTGTATCACCTTTTTCTATGTATAATACATTGTTTTACCCATTTTCTATTGTAATAAATGTATTGTGATGAGATTTTTATATTTATTTCTATCTTATTTCTATTTTATTTTTCTCCATAAGAAAAAGACCCCGTAAGGTCTTTTGCTCTAGTCTATTGTAAGTCCTTCACCAACAAATGTCTGATATGCTTCATACATTCTTCCTGGTACACCGCTTTCAGCACTGTTATAACGATTGAAGTTCTTATCATTCACTACTTCTTTGATCATCTCAATCGTGTCATCACTTCTCGGGTCTTCAATCTTCTTCCCTGTCGTTTCTTCAGCAATCACAAATAATCTTACTAAATATCTCGTATATGAATCATCTTTATCGAGTGTAATCTCTAATTCTTCTGTTAGTTCTTTACTCGTCTCCACAAAACATCTGAAATCTTCAAAGAAGTCTCCAAATCTTATCAATACATGCCGATAATGTTCATCTGATAGCTTCATATATCTGAATGCCAATTGCTTAACCACCCTTAATTTTTAGTCAATTCTAGTGTATCACTTTTGTAAGCGCTTGAAAATGTCGAATTTATTTATCGTGATAATACTTATGCTTCGTCTATGCCATGTGCTGCTCTAATTCCACTAAATATACATCCACCAAGGAAAGTGCCTTCAAGTGCACCGTATCCGTGTACGCCGCCGCCTCCAAATCCTGCGACTTCTCCTGCTGCATATAATCCATGGATTGGTGTATCTTCCTGACTGATAACCTGACTGTTTAAGTCGGTTTGTATTCCGCCTAACGTCTTACGGCTGATAATATGCAGTTTAACAGCAATTAATCTTTTAGATTCAAGCATTTTATGTGGTTTAGCGGTTCTAATCAGCTTGTCACCAAGAAACTTTCGTGCGCCGTGAATAAATGTCACTTGTGGATCTTTACTGAACGGGTTATCGAGTTGCAGGTCTCGTTCTATAATCTGTGTCTTAATGTGATCTGCATCTAGTAATTCACTGCCTGCTAATGCGTTCATCTTACGTACAAGGTCGTGAATATTCTCTGCGACGATAAAGTCTTCTCCTTTTTCTTTAAATGCTTCAACGGGTCCTGTCGCATTTGCTGAAAGGCGTTCTTTTAATAGTAGCTTAATGTCTTTTTCAGTGAGATCCGGATTTTGTTCAGAGCCTGATAAGACGAATTCTTTCTTTAGGATATCTTCTGTTAAGATAAACCATGAATAGTCATATCCTGTCTTACAGATGGTTTCCAGTGTATGTAAAGTATCAAAGCCCGGATAGTCTGGTGCTGTCAGGCGATTGCCTAATGCATCAAACCATAATGATGATGGTCCGGGAATGATTCTAATCCCATGATTATTCCAGATCGGTGTATGGTTGATAATGCCTTCAGTATAGTGCCACATGCGGTCTTTATTCACGAGTTTCACGCCTGCTGTTTCACTGATGCCTAACATCTTACCATCTGTCGAGTCCGGTACACCTTGTATCATCGTCTCCGGTGCTTTGCCAAGTCGGCGTGGCCAGTTTTTCTTAATCAGTTCGTGATTTGCTCCGATACCACCTGTCGTAATAATGAGGTATGGTGTTTCTAGTTTAAAGTTGTCAATGATTTCACGGTTCGATGGTTCACCACGTTCAGCATGACTTGGCTTTAGAATTTTTCCTGCTATAGAAGTGATGGTGTTGTCTTGTATGTTTAACTGTGTCACTTGATGGCGCTCTAAAAAGCGAAAATTGCCTTTCTGTTCTTCAGCTAATACGTAGTTCACAAATGGTTCAATCAGACCTGGTCCAGTTCCCCATGTAATGTGGAAACGTGGTACTGAATTACCGTGTCCAGATGCACTAAATCCACCACGTTCTGCCCATCCTAAAATCGGTGTCAGTTTAATCCCCATACTTTCTAGATATGCTTCTTTTTCAAATGCTGCAAATTTAATATATGCTTCCGCCCATTGTTTCGCCCAGTAATCTTCTGTATCTAATCGGTCAAATTGTGCTGTATTTAACCAGTCACGTTGTGCAAGTTCGTAACTGTCTTTAACACCCAGTCTTCTCTGTACTTTTGAATTAACTAAGAATAATCCTCCGAAACTCCAGAATGCTTGTCCACCGATTGCTGTCTTCGGTTCCTGATCGATCATCGTCACGTGATGTCCATTTTTCAATAGTTCTGTTGCAGCAACTAATCCTGAAAGTCCTGCACCAATAATTGTTACCTCTTTTTTCATGATCAATTCCTTCTTTCTTTAGACAGTCTTAATATGATTATAAACGAAAAAGACAAAGCATGATTGTTCACGCTTTGTCTAAATCATATTTTATTGATTCCATAGATCGATCAATGATTGAATAGACATAAATCCTGCACCGATTGTAGCAAGTACTGCAATCACACCTAAAATGAGTAACCACGTTGGATGTTTATAATCTCCAACGATACGTTTATTTTTAGATGCAAAGAGAATTGCAGTTAATGTAATCGGTAAGATTAATCCGTTAAATGCACCTGCTAGTACTAATAATTTCACTGGTTTACCTACAAGTAAAAAGACGATTGTAGAGAATACGATAAATGAAATTACGACGATATTATTGTGTTTCGTAAATACTGGATGGAATCCTTTTAAGAATGAAGCTGATGTATATGCTGCACCGATAACTGAAGTCAGTGCTGCAGCTAATAATACTAAACCAAAGATTTTAGGTCCGATTGGTCCTAAAGCATGCTGGAACGCAGAAGCGGGTGGGTTCGTTGGATCTAACTTCACACCAGTAGCTACAACACCTAACACTGCTAAGAATAAACAGAAACGCATTAATCCTGTCGTTAAGATACCTAAGTTTGCTGCACGCGATACGAATGGTAAATTCGCTTTACCAACCATACCGTCATCAATCAGACGGTGAGCTCCGGCAAACGTAATGTATCCACCAACAGTACCACCGACAATTGTTACAAGTGGCATTACAAGTCCTAATGGATTATCAGGCATTACCATCTTCGTTAAAGCTTCCCCATATGGCGGTTGAACTTTAATCATAACAAATGCTACTGTCAGTAACATTACTACACCTAGAATCTGTGTTACAACGTCCATCATCTTATTTGCACTTTTACTACTGAATATGATGATTGCAAGTATTCCTGTAATCACTGCACCAATTCTCACGTCAATACCAAGTAATGCATTGAAACCGAGTCCTGCTCCGGCAACGTTACCGATATTAAATGCTAGTCCTCCAAGTACGATAAGTATCGCGATAAAACTTCCTAATCCTTTAAATACTTCATTTGAAATATCTTGTCCACGTTTACCTGTTACGGTTAACACACGCCAAATATTTAACTGTGCGCCGATATCAATAATGATACTCAGTAAGATCGCAAAGGCAAAACTCGCCAGGAATTGTTCTGTAAAGATTGTCGTCTGTGTTAAGAAGGCAGGTCCAATTGCAGACGTTGCCATTAAGAAGATTGCGCCGAACAGTAATCTGCGCTGTGCAGCTGTCATTTTTGGTTTCTCGTTGTTCATAATAAGCCCCTTTTCTTTGTTAGATTGTAGTGATATCTATATTTTTTTGTAACAATGTATCACGAATTTGTTCAACAAAAGCTAATGCTTCTGGTCCATCCCCATGGACGCAAATTGAATCTGCCTGAATTGGTATTAACTTACCTGTTTCTGTCTTTACTTGTTGATCTATGATCATGCGCAATACATGTTCAACCGCTTCGTCTACATTATGAATCATCGCATTATTCGCTTTACGAGAAACAAGTGTGCCTTCATCTGTATAATTACGATCTGCAAATACTTCGTTAATCGCTGTTAAGCCATTTTCCTGTGCGACGCGTACTAAATTACCACCCGCAATACCCATCACCTTTAATTTCGGATCAAATTGCTTGATCGCATTCACGATAGCTTGCGCAAGCTTTTCATCATTAAAGGTTGCATTGTAAAGTGCACCGTGTGGTTTAACATGATTTAATTCTACTTGATGTTTATTACAGAATGCCTGTATTGCACCAAGCTGATACGTAACGAGGTTCTCAACTTCGTCATAGCTCATATCGACTTGTTTACGACCAAACCCCATGAGATCATTGTAACCAGGATGTGCACCGATGCCGGTATTATTTTCCTTACACAGTGCTACCGTACGATTTAATACATTGAAATCCCCTGCATGCATACCACATGCGATATTAGCAGAAGTAATTAAAGGTATAATCGCTTCATCATTGCCAATCGTGTAATTACCAAAGCTTTCTCCTAAGTCTGCATTTAAATCAATCTTCATCTTTAGCCCTCCAGGAAGTGATTTTTCTCTAAGAATTTAATATCGATAATATTTTCCTGATACCTTGGATGCTGCATAATACGATACTGATAATCAAGATTTGTCGGGAAGCCGGTAATCACCGTCTCATCAAGAATAGATAACATTCTGCGTATCGCTCTATCACGCGTCTTCTCAAATGTTATAAATTTACCGATCATTGAATCATAATACGGAGAAACCATACACTTTTGATATAAGAATGTATCGATTCTTACACCTGGTCCACTAGGTAAATTTAAATATTCTACTTTCCCCGGACTTGGTCTAAATCCGTGATCTGGATCTTCAGCGTTAATTCGACATTCGATACTAAAACCATTAATCTGAATCTCATCCTGCACAAGCTCGAACTTATCGTATAATGCGATATTAAGTTGTGCTTCGATAATATCGACGCCAGTCACCATTTCGGTTACCGTATGTTCTACTTGAACACGCGTATTCATCTCTAGGAAGTAATACTCTTTTGTTGACTCAACGTATAAGAATTCTAGCGTACCTGCACCACGATAATTAATATTTTTCGCTGCGTTGACGGCATCACGTGTCATGCGTTCTCTTACTTCATCCGGTACGATAGCAGCAGGCGCTTCTTCTACAAGCTTCTGATTGTTACGTTGAATAGAACAATCACGGTCGTAAAGATGTACTGCATCTCCTTTACCGTCACCAATGACCTGCACTTCAATATGTCTTGCAGTCTTAATAAATTTTTCTATGTAAACACGGTCGTCTCCAAATGCTTTCTTTGCTTCTGATTTAGCCGCATTAAATAAATTTTCGAAATCTTCCATACGGCTGACGATACGCATCCCTTTACCGCCACCACCAGCGACTGCTTTAATCACCATCGGTACGCCGATTTCCTGTGCTTTCACCGTCGCTTCAGCGAGTGTCGGTATTACATCTTTTGAACCAGGTATTACAGGTACACCAGCAGTGACCATCGTCTTACGCGCCTCAGCTTTATCACCCATCTTCTCGATTGTTTCAGGTGTAGGTCCGATGAATACTAAATCATGTTCAGCACATAGTCGTGCGAAATTAGCATTTTCAGCTAAGAAACCATAACCCGGATGTATCGCATCTGCACCTGTAATTTCAGCTGCAGCAATCACATTATTCATATTCAGATAACTTTCAGTTGAACTAGATGGACCGATACAAACTGCTTCATCTGCTAAAGTAACGTGTAAGCTATCCACATCTGTCGTAGAATAGACAGCAACCGTCTTAATGCCCATCTTCTTACATGTTCTAATAATTCGAATCGCAATTTCTCCTCGATTGGCAATCAATACTTTCTTCAAAGTGTCACCCCCTATTTTTCTTTAATTGTCACTAACGGTTCATCATAGCCTACAGCAGTTCCGTTCTCGATATGAATCGCTTCAATAACACCATCAACATCAGCATGAATATCATTCATTACTTTCATCGCTTCGATGATACCGATACGGTCACCTTTCTCAACTTTGTCACCGACACGGATAAACGGCTCTTTTGATGCTTCATCCTGCATATTATAGAATGTTCCTACCAGTTGAGACTTTTGTACGTGATGTCCATGCTCGACAACTTCCTGCTCTGGTTGTTGTGTTACTTGTCCTGGTACTTGCTGTACCGGATAGGCCTGTACTTCTTTAATTGCTTTTTCGATGTAGTATTCGTTATCGCCTTCTTTTACCGAAATAACTTTTAGTTCATTACTATTCATCATATCAATGAGCTGTTGTAATTTATCTGAATTCATTATGATTCCGCCTTCTCTAATAAGTTTTGGATTTTTTGACTCGTGTGTCTGATATCAAATGCATGCATGCTTACTTCATTTATAATCTTCATCATCTTTTTCTTCTCTGCTATCGCTTCTTCTAAAGTGCCTTCAACGAGACGAATCTCACTCCCAGGACCTTTTTGCACAAGTGTAGGGATATCACTGAAATATACTGTTCCTAGCTTTGCATATCCGCCGACAGTTTGACGATCATTCATCAGTATAATCGGCTGACCGTCAGACGATACCTGGATTGAACCGAGCTGAACCGGTTCAGAGATGATATCATAGTTCGTCTTCACTTCTAATATTTCACCTGACAGACGGATACCCATTCTATCTGATGTATTAGAAATTTCGTATGTGCTTGATAGTGATGCCGCTAAATTTTTAAATCGGTCATATTGACGACCTGGAATAAAACGAATCGTGCTTACTTTATCGATAAAATGCGTGTTAACGCGTCTCGTTTCAACAATTTCCGGTTGATTGAATGCAAGAAAATCATCTTTAATCAACGTACGTCCATCTAATCCGCCTAGTTTAATCTTCATATGCGTTGAATAGCTACCCTGAACTTTCGGTAGATTAAAACCACCTTTGACCGTCAGGTAAGTACGGTATCCATTTTTAGCAGTCTTAAATGTTAATATATCGCCGGCTTTTGCGTTATATACACATCGATTAACTACAGGCGTATCATTTAACTCAGCAAGCATATTACCACCAGTAATGATAAATGCATTATCTTCAGTAAATTTAAAGATGCCACCCTGCATCGTCATCTCAATACTCATATGATCTGTATTACCAAGCAGATTGTTACCTAATAATAATGCACGATAATCCATTGCGCCTGCTGGTGATAAACCAACATTTTGAAAGCCTGTGCGTCCGAGATCCTGTATTGTAGAATACATTCCCGGATGTATGACTTGAAGTCCCATTATTGTACCTCCGTTTCAATTTCATAAGTACCGTTATTTACAGCCTGTTCAATGTTATCATATTCTTCTTTTGAGATGCGTTTAAACTTAATATAATCTCCAGCTTCATAGTAAACTTCAGGATCGCGTTTCGGATCGAATAGCTTTAAAGGTGTCTTTCCGATAATGTTCCATCCCCCAGGTGAAGCTAATGGATAGATACCAGTTTGTGCATTTGCTATACCTACAGAACCCGCAGGAATTTCTTTACGCGGTGAAGCTTTGCGGGGTGTTGCAATCGACTCATCTAATCCTCCTAAAAATGGAAAGCCAGGCATAAAGCCTAACATATAGATAAGATAAGGTTTACTTGTATGTATTTGAATGATTTCTTCTGTCGTTTTATTATGTAATGAAGCCATTTCATCCAGATCAAGATTGAACGGTGCCTCGTAACACACAGGAATAACGTATGTCGTTGTCTGCTGTTGATCTGTTGAAGATAGTGTAAGACTCTGTAAAGATTCACTTAACTTTTCATGATCTGTCACTGTATCATCGAAATAAATAACGAGCGTGTTATAAGAAATGACAAGCTCTAATATGCCACTGATAGCGCTATTTTGTATCGCAGATTTTAACTGGATCACCTGCGCATTAATCTCAGGATCAATACGCTCTTCAAAGACGACGCTCATACAGTTTTCATTGATATTTACAATATTCATGATGTAACCCCTTTCTTTTTTACCTAAATAATCATATCATAATAGTCTGATAATTTAAATTACTTATTTTGAAAGTTTAAAGTAATAAAGAGCAACAATAATTAAACGACATTTATTAAACATATAAATATACCTCATAAAAAAACCATTACACAATTTGTGTAATGGTCTAAGATGTCTTATAAAATGCCTAATCCACTTGATTGAATGTCTTTAGCGAATCCTTTAACTGTATCTACTGATAATTCATCGATGTCACGACCGATATTCGGAATCTTCTTCACAACGTCCCCTGGACATGTGATAATGTCGCAGCCGATTTCATCTGCCTGAATCACGTTATAAAGCTCGCGACATGATGCCCATAAAAGTTTCACGCCTTCTTTTTCGTGACAAACTTTTACAGCAGCACGCATTAATGGCATAGGATCTACACCAGTATCTGCGATACGGCCAGCAAATACTGAAACGTATGTTTCAACACCTGGTTTAATTGCTTTTACGATTTCTGTCACCTGCTCGATTGTATAAACCGCAGTAACGTTTAATTTAATATCCTGTTCAGATAATTTCTTGATTAATGGAATCATAGATTCGCCTTTCGTATTCACGACAGGAATCTTAACAAATACATTTTCACCGAATGACTGAATGATTGCTGCTTCTTTCTCCATCGTTTCCATATCATCGCCGAATACTTCAAATGAGATAGAAGCATCTGGTATTGCCTTAACTGCAGCTTCTGCAAAAGCTGTATAATTTTCTACACCAGCTTTAGCCATAAGTGATGGGTTTGTCGTAAATCCATCAACTGTCTGGTTTTGGTAAGCTGTTTTCATTTGTTCGATATCCGCACCATCAGCAAATACTTGCACATTTAAATTTTTCATTATTATTCCTCCACATTTAATGTAAACACTTCTACTTATTATAATCACATAATGTATGATATTGCTAATGATTGAGTATACTTGTTTGTTTTTTCAATATATTTACTATTCTTTTCAGAATTTTATATTTTTGTTGTCATTTGATGTGGTAAAATAAAATGATTAATGAATGGAGGAACATCATGAAAGCGAACAAATATGTTTACTTCTCTATATTTTTTGTTATCTTAAGTATCTTTTGTAACGGTTATAATCCCGTGCTGGCAATACTTTTCGGTTCTATCAATGCCATCATACTGTTTACCGGACTAGTAAGCTGTATTTTACTTATTATTAGTATTGTCTTAATTGATAAAGCTTTGAAGCAGCCTGAAAACATTTCAAGCGGTTTATATAAGGTCGCGAAAATTTGGCCATGGGTCATCTTAGTTGTTATTCTCTTACAACTTGCTAGTATTCTGTTTAGATTTGGTATCATTTAAGGATTGATTCGTCAATCCTTTTTATTATGGAGGTTTTTATATGGTCTATCTTTGGATTGCATGTATGAGTGTCTTCGGTGCATTATGCAGATATAGTATAAGTTTAGCGCTTCATGCACCGCTGTATACAATTATCGTGAATCTCATCGGCGCATTTGCTTTAGGATTTTCTACAACTTACTTTAGACGGCTATCCTGGTCATCGCACATAAAGACTGGAATTACAACCGGTTTTCTAGGAAGCTTCACTACATTCTCTGCACTGAGTAAAGACGTTGCCGATCTCTATTTAGCACATCATTATCTTTCACTTTTCATCTATTATAGTATTAGCATCCTTGGAGGTATGATATGTGCTGTTATCGGTATGAAATGGGGTGACAGAAATTGATCTATGTTGCAATCGGTGCACCATTCGGGGCTATGTTACGATATTATATCAGTCAGAAGATGAATGGGCGTTTTCCATTTGGTACACTGTTCATTAATTTATTAGGTGCATTGTTGTTAGGCATCGTTGCACGTTTTGATATGACAACGATGCTTTTCCTCGGTACTGGTTTTTTAGGCGCATTCACAACATTTTCTACGTTGAACATTGAGATTGTTAAACTGTATGAAACGAATAAAAACTGGTGTATTTTCTATATAACAATTACCTATATATTCGGTCCATTACTCTACTTGTTTGCATATACATTTCATTTATAATTTTTTTGTAAATTTAGCGTAATTTTTTCTTAAAATTATCACAGCTTATATATTTATACATTATTATAATATTGAAATTAAAATTTATTTTGGAGGGAACACCGTGAAACGAATTGCATCAATGGTATTAATGTTAACGTTATTAATCTCAATGCTTTTCCAAAGTCCTTATGCACTTGCAGATGTGACGACAGAACAGCCAACGACAGAAGCACCAGCTACTGAAGTAGCAACGACTCAAGCAGCGACAACTGAAGCGCCTACAACTGAGAAAGCTACGACTGAATTACCAACGACTGAACAAGCAACAACAGAAACTCCTGCTGGACCGAACTCAGTAAAGATCTTACATACAAATGATATGCATGGTCGTTTAGATGCTGAAGATGGCCGTGTTATCGGCATGGCAAAGGTAAAGACAATCAAAGATAAAGAACAACCTACATTGATGTTTGATTCTGGGGATGCTTTCCAGGGCTTACCATTATCTAACTTCTCAAAAGGTGCTGACATGGCAAAAGCGATGAACGCTGTTGGTTACGATGCGATGACTGTTGGTAACCATGAGTTTGATTTCGGTTTTGAAACTGCGATGAACTATAAGAAACTATTAAACTTCCCTATTTTAAGTTCAAACGTTTATAAAGATGGAAAAAGTGTTTATGCGCCTTCTGCAATTATCGAGAAAAATGGTAAGAAATATGGTGTCATCGGTGTAACAACACCGGAGACTGCTACAAAGACGCACCCGAACAACATTATCGGTGTATCGTTCCTTGATCCAGTTGCATCTGTAACTGCAGAAATGAAAAAGCTAAAAGGAAAAGTTGATGCATTTATCATCTTAAGTCACTTAGGTATCGACACAACAACGAAAGAAGCTTGGCGTGGTGATAATTTAGCGAATAAGATTGCCGGCAACAAAGATTTTAAAAATAATGCAATCGTCATATTAGATGGACATTCTCACTCTGTCATTGAAAATGGTGAATTAAAAAATACGGTAATGCTTGCTCAAACAGGTACGGCACTTGCAAACATCGGGAAAGTTACATTTGATTTACAAAATAAGGTTGCAAGTAATCTGAAAGCTTCAATGATTAAAGAAGCAGATACGAAAGAAGTTACACAAGATGCTGCAGTTAAATCTATCGTTGATACTGCAAAAGATAACTTTGGGAAAGCAACTTCTGAAGTCGTATTCCACAATCCAGTACAACTTCAAGGTGAACGTAACGACGTACGTACACGTGAGACAAACTTAGGTAACGCAATTGCTGATGCAATGGAAGCATATTCTGTTAACGGATTTGATGCAGCTGGTGACTTTGCTGTAACTAATGGTGGAGGTATCCGAGCTTCAATCGAAGGTAATAAAGATGTAACAATCGGAGATATTATTAAAGTATTACCTTTCGGAAACACTATTACACAAATTAACGTCAAAGGTACTGACGTTAAAGCAATGTTTGAACACGCTTTAAGTGCACCCGTTGTTGAAAAAGACGGAAAAACAGGATTAGATGCAAACGGTGCCTTCTTACACATCTCTAAATCAATCAAAGTTCATTATGACATGACTAAACCTGCTGGTGAACGTGTTTATGCAATTGAAGTATTCAACAAAAAGACAAACAAATTTGAACCATTAAACAATACTAAAACATACAAAGTTGTAACAAATGATTTCTTAGCCGTTGGTGGCGATGGTTATACCATGCTTGGTGGACCTCGTGAAGAAGGACCATCATTAGATGCAGTTGTACGTCAATACTTTAAAGCTGCTGATATGACAGCTTATACAAGTGAAGCATTACAACGTATCTTAGCAGGAAACGCGAGTGCGTATCAACCAGTTGTATCTGAAGAAGTAACGACTGAAAGACCGACAACTGAAACTGTAAAACCTCAAATTGACGTACCTACAGAAGAAGATGGACGCGAAGGTTTCATCATCAACACAGAAGATTCTACTGAAGAACCTGTCGTATTAGAAGTTACGAAGGCTGCTCATGATGATAAAGTCATTCCATTTGAAACTGTTGCAAAGACGAATGAAACAAATTTAGATACGACAATTCAAGCGGATCAAGTTGCAGATGATACAAACAAACCTGCAATTACTGAAGCGGTTGAGCAATTACCGATTACTGGTGAAGCGGCTGGTACAGGTGCTGCTGCAATCGGATTATTAGGATTAGGATTAGGATTATATTTAGTGAAACGTAAATCTGCATAACAAATAAGCCTTGAGTGAAATTCACTCAAGGCTTATTTGTTACGGATTTAAATGTTCAATTTGGTCCATAATATTTTCAAGTTCTTCAACTTTATACTGGAATCTACCATGGAAGACAAATTTTTCGAAGAATGTTTGCAGTTCTTCTTCACCTACAATCACCTTCACACCATTATCTCTCGAATAATTCGTAATGTGTTCACTACCTACCCCTTCTGCATTGTAGTACGCAATCGATGTTACCGGATACGGTAACTCAAACACTTTCTCTAAACGTTCTGCTTTTAATTTCAATGCTTCAATCGAGTGGTTATATGTTCTGAATTCAGCATTACCGTCTTTGTTCTTATCGAGTACGATTGTCTGTTCAAGCTTCGGATCAAGCTCTAATATGTTGAATACACCTTCTAGCATCGGTTCGCCAGCAAACTGCATCTCACTTACACCGTGATAAATATGACCTGTCCAGTAATTAGAATCTATCAGGTAGATACCTGTTCTCGTCAATACGACATGATCAAGTTTATCAGTGCTTTTCACGCGTTTACCAGGAATATAGATATTTGCAAGAACGTGCATATCTTCCGGACGAATACGCTCCTCACGAATGAACTGTTCTTTTAACTGAATTAAAGTAAGGTCTGTTAAATATTCACCTTTATCTTTCGAGAACATCTTTAAAGATTCGATATGTGATGATTTCTCATCGATTGTTTTCTGTAATGTTTCTTTTTGTTCTGCTAATTCTTTTTTATATTGAAGTCGAGACTTTTCACTCTCATCGTGATACTCATCTGATCTAATTTTCTGTGCTTTACGAAATTCTTCTTCTTTACGCGCAATTGATTTTTTCTTGCTGGATAATGCGAGTAACCATAAGACGAAGAATAATAAAGCCAGGACACCTAAACCAATTAACACATAAAACAAAGTACTTCCTACTTCTACTGACATATCATTCACCTTTCTAACCGTATTTCCTTTATTATAATGAAATTTCAGAAGAACTTCATCGAAAATATGAAAGTAATTTGTGAAAGTTTACTCTAATTAAAAATATTAATAAGAAATTAATATTCTGAACAAAGATTAACAATGTTTAATAAAATATAAATTCTTAATTAATAATGATATGAAATAATTTAAGTGTCCTAAAAATATTTTTGGGCAAAATTAAATTTTCTCGGAGGATGATACCATGGCAATGTATAAACGTTTATTATTAGCAGGTACTTTCGCATCAGCATTATTATTAGGTGCATGTGGTGAAGAGGAAAAAACTGACGACGCAAAAACTGAAGATGCAGCAACAACTGAAGAAGAAACTACTGAAGATGATGCAGCTACAGAAGAAGAAACTACTGAAGATGATGCTGAAGAAGAGACTACTGAAGAAGAAACTGAAGAAGCTTAATATTTTTTTATTGACTATCTCGCATGAGGTAGTCTTTTTTCATCCTACGAATAAAGCTAAAACGGCGGAATAGAAGTGGCCACTACGACAAAAACCGAACAAAAACTATAAATCAAAGAACGATTTATTAGTTTTGTCCGGTTTTTGCTTGTGGCAGAACACTTCTATCCCTGCCTCTATTTATTTAAATTTGCTTTTAAATCTTCAATTTTATCTGTCGCTTCCCATGGTAAATCAACATCTGTACGACCGAAGTGACCGTAAGCAGCTGTTTGTTTATAAATTGGGCGGCGAAGATCTAACATCTGAATGATACCTGCTGGACGTAAGTCGAATGTTTTACGTACTGCATCAACAAGTTGTTGTTCAGTGTATTCAGAAGTACCATAAGTTTCAACTGAAATAGATACGGGTTGTGCTACACCGATCGCATAAGCTAATTGTACTTCACATTTGTCAGCTAGACCTGCTGCAACGATGTTCTTCGCAACATAACGCGCTGCATAAGCACCACTACGGTCAACTTTAGTCGCATCTTTACCAGAGAATGCACCACCACCGTGACGCGCATATCCGCCGTAAGTATCTACGATAATCTTACGGCCAGTAAGACCAGCATCCCCTTGAGGTCCACCGATTACGAAACGACCAGTTGGATTGATGAAATATTTTGTTTCTTCATCAATTAATTCAGCTGGAACAACTGGTTTAATAACGTGTTCTTTAATATCAGCCTGAATTTGTTCTAATTCAATCTTCTCATGGTGTTGAGATGAGATAACGATAGTGTCAATTCTTTTCGGTTTACCCGCTTCGTCATACTCAACAGTAACTTGTGTCTTACCATCTGGACGTAAGTATTCTAAAGTACCATCTTTACGCACAGCAGTCAGACGGCGTGCTAATTCATGAGATAATGAAATTGGTAAAGGCATTAAGCTTTCAGTTTCATTACATGCAAATCCAAACATTAAACCTTGGTCACCAGCACCGATTGATTCGATATCTGAGTCAGATAAGTTACCACGGTCTTCTAATGCACGGTCTACCCCTTGAGCAATATCAGGCGACTGCTCATCGATTGCAGTAAGTACTGCCATCGTCTGGAAGTCATAGCCGAATTTAGCACGTGTATATCCGATTTCTTTTACAGTATCACGTACTACTTTAGGAATATCAACATATGTTGATGTAGTAATTTCACCTGCGATTAATGCCATACCTGTTGTTACTGATGTTTCACACGCTACACGTGCTTTTGGATCTCCTGTAAGAATTGCATCTAAGATTGCATCTGAAATTTGGTCAGCAATTTTATCTGGATGTCCTTCTGTTACTGATTCTGACGTAAATAATTTACGATCTGTCATTTATAAACACTCCTAATAAATATATATTTCACGGTTCAAGCTATAAATAAAAAATAGCCCTCTCTCCTATTAAGAGAGAAGGCTAATTATACATAATTAGTCCATTCTGCTCTTATCGTTCAGACAGCTGTCTGCAAACGGTTTGGCACCTTACTTAACAATGAAGTTAAGGGTTGCTGGGCTTCAAAGGGTCCATGTCCCTCCACCACTCTGGATAAGAGAATCCGCAAGTTAGATAATACTAAACTTTTTGTACACTGTCAATATATCGGATTTATTCACAAATTTTCTGAATAATATTTTATCTATAAAATTTTATTTATATTTAATGTAACACTTAAAACCTTATGTTATACTATTTCATGAAACTGCTTACATCAGCAGAAAATATAAACTTGGGGGACCTTTTAATGAGCGAACAAATCTTTGGTAAACTAGATAACTTATTAAAGAGTGATAGCGTATTAAATCAATTATCAAGAACACAGTTAATCAACGAAATTTTAGCAAATCGTGAAGGTGTATTAACAGAGTCAGGTGCTGTCAGAACTGAAACTGGTAAATATACAGGTCGTTCACCAAAAGATAAATTTATCGTTGAAGAAGAAGAAACAAAAGACCAAATCGACTGGGGTACAATCAACCAACCTATCTCTGAAGACATCTTCTTAAAATTATTAGACCGCGTTTTAGACTATTTAGGAACAAAAGATAAAGTTTATGAATTCAATGGTTATGCAGGTGCAGATCCTGCTACTCAATTAAATTTACGCGTCATCAATGAGTTAGCATGGCATAACTTATTTGCACGTACAATGTTTATCCGACCTGAAACATTCAATGAAGGTATCTTAATCGATCCAGACTTCACTATCATTTCTGCGCCACACTTTAAAGCAGATCCAAAAATCGATGGTACAAATTCTGAAACATTTATCATTACAAGTTTCAAACATAAAATTATCTTAATCGGTGGTACTGAATATGCTGGAGAAATGAAAAAAGGTATCTTCGGTGTAATGAACTACTTATTACCAACACAAGGTGTAATGAGCATGCATTGTTCAGCAAACGTTGGTGAAAATAAAGACGTTGCGTTATTCTTCGGTTTATCAGGAACAGGTAAAACAACTTTATCAGCTGACCCACACCGCAAATTAATCGGTGATGATGAACATGGCTGGAACGATAATGGTGTATTCAATATCGAAGGTGGATGTTACGCGAAGACAATCGACCTTTCTCGTGAGAAAGAACCACAAATCTATGATGCGATCCGTTACGGTGCGATTTTAGAAAATGTTAAAGTTGATGAAAAAGGTTTCCCAGACTATGAAGACAAATCATTAACTGAAAATACACGTGCAGCATACCCAATTGAAAATATCGATAACATCGTATTACCTTCAATTGCTGGTCATGCTAAAACAATCATCTTCTTAACAGCAGATGCATTCGGCGTATTACCTCCAATCTCTAAATTAACGAAAGAACAAGCAATGTACCACTTCTTGAGTGGATTTACATCTAAATTAGCAGGTACTGAGCGCGGGGTAACGAGCCCACAACCAGTATTCTCAACATGTTTCGGTTCTCCGTTCTTACCATTACATGCAACAGTATATGCGAATATGTTAGGTGAATTAATCGACAAGCATGGTTCAGACGTATACTTAGTAAACACTGGATGGACTGGTGGAGAATATGGTGTAGGTAGCCGTATGAGCTTAACACATACACGTTCTATGATCCGTCGTGCAATCAGTGGCGAAATTAAAAACTCTGAATTCACTCAAGATCCTATCTTCGGATTATATGTACCAAATTCAGTCGCAGGTGTTCCTAAAGAAATCTTAATGCCTCGTAACGCTTGGGTATCTCAAGATGCTTACGATGAAAAAGCAAAAGATTTAGCATTACGCTTCCAGGAAAACTTCAAGAAATTCGGTGAAAAGTCAGCAGAAATTGAAGAAAAAGGCGGCTTTATATTTAGAGGATAATAATAGAGGCTGGAACTGAAGTGTTCTGCCACAAGCAAAAACCGAACAAAACTAATAAATCGCGCTTTGATTTATAGTTTTTGTTCGGTTTTTGTCGTAGGGGCAACTTCTGTTCCGCCATTTAAGCTGTTAAAGATAAAAGGCTTAAAATTTAAGTCACATCTTCATTTTATTCTACAGCTAACATCCATCTATAAATTTCTTCTAGTATCTTGCGTTCATTATCAGGTCGAAGGACGTGTGCTTCATCTTCTAAGTAAATCGCTTCATGCTTTACACCTAAGTTTTTAAGTCTTTCTTCAAGCATCTTGCCATGCGCGATATTAACCTGCTTATCTTCTGTTCCGTGAATAATCATAATTGGGGGACTGTCTGCTTTGATCAGATTAATACCTTCGCGTTTATCATAGGCGGCTTTATCTGAAATCGGACCGACGATGCGCTTTAACATGCTGCGCAAGTCTAGTCGCTCATCATACATGTAATAAATACTCGATACACCACCCCATGTAATAAAGGATGTCACATTACTATCCTGATACGTAACGAGTCCTTGAATACCCCCACGTGAAAAACCTATAAAGTGTAATGGTACATCTGGATACTTTTTTCTTAATATACGCACAAGCGCATATACATCCTCACGGTCACTTCCACCAAACTCATCCTGACCATTATGATGCGTTCCACGGTAATAAGGTGCTGCAACAAGTGTATTCGGATAGGCAAAACGCATCAGTCCAGCTGGTCTAAGCGTCCCTACCTGCCCTTTTCCACCGCGAAGATATATAATGATGCGTTCTACAAGTTTCGGCTCATATAATAAGCCTTTAACTTCAAATTCGTCAGACTGATAGGTTATCTCCTGAAAACTTATATCTTTATAAGTTGCAGGAATTACTTTACTCGTGATGAACATCAAAACGCTCCTTTAGTGTATCTAATAGGTATAGAATACAGTCATCTTTTAACAGGAAACTTTTATCTTCTGTCTGAATGTCAGCCAGCGCCTTTGCAATTACCGGACCATCTGTTTCCAGATAATCTTCACGCTTGTCGATTTGCGCTACTTCTACATAGAAGACATCTTTACTGAATGGTGACTGATCATATACGGTATAGGTACCTATAAACTCATAATTACGCACTACACCACCAGTTTCTTCATATAATTCACGATGCATCGCCTCAATAGGTGTTTCATCATACTCAACCTTACCACCCGGGAATTCAATACCTCGAATTTTATTATGCGTAAGTAGCATATTACCCTTAAAGTTTGCTATTATTAGTACATGTTTACTTGTTGGAATATCAGCCTTATCTTTAATTTCGAGGATTACTTTATTTCCAACATGATCTGTAAATATCATTAATCTGCTCCATTCATCACAAAATTATCTATCTAGAGGTCTCTATGAAAAAACTAACTGTACTTTTTATTATTTTAACATTAATTATTACCGGTTGTGCAGCACCACAGGAAAAAAAGAAACCATTGACGAAAGACCAGATTATCGCTCGAATGCAGAAGAATATTAAAGCAACAGACAGCATTTCTCTTGATGCCACTAATAAGACAACGATTTCATATGATAAGTTCACAACAAAGTTTACACAGGATACAGCATCTCAATTTGATACGATCAATAAAAGTGCGCTACTTATTAAAGCTGATTCAAATAACACGAAATATCCTGTAAAGTCTGTTATATTCAATATGGATGAGGGGAATATAGAAGCCTTTCCTGAACCTCAATATTTAAATTATCGTGCTCGTAATGCCGATATTCAGTACTTTTCAAGTGTCCAATCAAATATGGTCAATTTAACAGATATTGTTCAAAATGTCGTCAAAAAAGAAGTTGATAATATAAAAACGACGGATAGCACGATTCAATATCAAGGTAACTCTCAAAATTTAAAACATCTGTTTGATTACGGCGTCGATTTCTCAAGCATGAATCAAGTATCTACATTTAATGATCTCACTGATATTAAAATTCAGAGTGGTTCATTTGATGTTGAATTATCACCCGTGAAGAAGCTGCCAAAAACGCTGTACTTTGATATCAAGGTCAATGCTAAAATTAAAAATAAACCTGTCACAATATTGATGAAACAGGAAACGCACTATAAGAACTTTAATAAAACCAATGTATCTATGTATAAAGCAGAAGAAATTGATTAGGAGATTATTATGAAACAACTATTATTAGCTGGTATTAAATTTTACAGAAATTATATCTCACCAATGACACCACCCACATGCCGCTTCACACCGACATGTTCCCAATATGGATTAGAAGCAATTGAAACACACGGTGCATTAAAAGGAAGCTATTTAACGATCGTAAGAATCCTTAAATGTCATCCGTTTCATCCCGGTGGTTATGACCCGGTCCCAGACAAAGAACATCATCATCATTAAAAAAGGAAATTCCGAAATGGAATTTCCTTTTTATCTATACAGCTTTATTAATCGTAAGCAGCTAATAATGTGAGATGAGATTTCTTTACTTTTGGTACAGAAATATTGAGTCGATTGTCGTTAATTATTTCATCATATTCAGTAAAGTCATGCGCAAAATAGGTACCTTTCGGCGTAATGTCCGGTACAGTCTGAAACGTTTCACCGAGCAGCGCAGTGAAATATTTACTGAGACCAAATTCATACATGCCGCCGGATACGAGCTTCATTTCTGGTAAGTCTTCTTTTATCTTAAGTGCACTAGTCACGCCACCTAATCTACTATATTTAATAACTGCAGTATTAACGCCTATATTATAAAATTGTTGTATCGTATGCGCATCAGTCGCACTTTCATCAATAGCAAGATTAACCTTCGGATTCAAGCGATGCATTGAACGATAATCTTCAATAGAACTGAACGGCTCTTCAAAATAAAGAATGTCATACTCAGAAAGTTTACGGATCAAGTTAAAATGATTTGCATCCATTAACCCGTTTGCATCGATGACGATCTCTACATCACTCGTCTTACGAATGGATTGTACTTGCGCTAAAATATTGTGATGCATCTTTAATTTTACACGTGTAGCGTTCGGTTGAATAACACGTGCATCATGATGTAACGTTTGACCGATCAACACAGTCACTGGCTTTAGCGTATTAAAATATTGATACGCAATGATATCAAAACAACTGGATGCATTCGGTTTTTCAGAATCAAGTAAAGCATTGAATGCTTCTATTGAAGATATCGGTCTATTTTTTATTATTTGAAACTGATTGACGAGTGATTGATAAACCGTTTCAATCGTTTCAAAATGATACCACGGTGTCTCAAAACTATTTGCTTCCGCATAATATTCCACACCATCAATTACGATACCTGCTACAAGTACCTTCCGCTCATTTAAAGTAATAAGATTTGTCTTGATCGGCGCTTTAAAAGGTGCAGCATATGAATAAATATTAAGCTTTGAGATATTCATGGATAAACCATTCCTTACATTGATGACGTGATATTTTTCCGTTCGATGTTCGTTTTAAATTATTTACTCGAATAAATTGTTTAGGATGCTTATATTTTGCGATATTGTTATTTAATGCATTCTGAATAGTTGCATCCATATTATCATCCGCTTCATATAAACAAACCGGCACACTGCCCCACTCTCTGTCCTTAATACCAATAACACAAGCTGCTTGTACAGACGTATGACTTAATATGGCCTGCTCAATTTCTGAAGGATATATATTTTCTCCACCTGAAATAATTAAATCTTTGCGACGGTCTAATATATAAAGATGATCCTCTTCGATATACCCGATATCTCCTGTTAAGAAATATCCATCTATGAATGCTTCTTGATTTGCACTTTCCGGATAAAGATAACCGTGCATGACATTATCACCACGAACACCAATTTCACCGACCTGATTCACTGCATTAAATAATTGGATATTTTGATTGACCTGACCGACACTCTTTGGATACTTTTGAATATCTTTTGGTGATGCTGTAATCATTTGAGAACATGTTTCAGTCATTCCAAATGATGTATAGATAGGTAGGTTTGCACTTCGTGCCTGAATAAGTAAACGATCATCTAGTTTAGCACCACCAATCAGTATGCCTTGAAGGGCATATTGCTGGTTAAGTCCTTGTCTTAAGAGACGTTCTAACGTTTGGGGTACAAGCGAGATATGTGTGATCTCTTTTTCTTTAATATCGTCGATAATCTGCTTAGCATCAAACTTTTCATGCAATACGACAGTGCAGCCATCAATCACTGCACGTAATAATATGCTTAATCCGCTTATATGAAACAATGGCAGAACATCCAGCCAAATTGAATCATGGTCATACGTAAATATCTGTTTACAATTTCCGGCACTTGCTAAATGATTAATAAAGCGTTGAGGTACTGCTTTCTGAACACCAGTCGTCCCTGAAGTAAACATAATAGATAATATATCTTCTGGATGATTCGGTTTGGCAGTTAATGTTGAATGCTGATTTATTGCCTTTCTAACAAACTCTGATTTATGTATAGCAGAGATGTGCGTGTAATTATTATTTGAAAATAAAAGCTCTGTATCCACAGACGTCATTTGCTTTCTCATTTCATGTTCAGTCAGATGCTTATTGATCATCACTATTTCAATATTCGCAATTATCGCAGCATGAATAAAATAACAATCCATTAATGTATTTTCCGCTACAAGCGCAACACGATGATGTTGAAGTTGATCGAGTTCGTATGCTACTTTTTGAGCTTGTTCGTAGAGTAATTGATAAGAAATATGTTGATCTTGATATAAAATTGCTGTTTTATCTGGATATCGATTTGCTGTTGTCTTAAGCCACTGCATAATGCCACGTCCTCTTAGTTAATATAATTATCATATCAAMAWSWASRASWTGATAYATNNKMMYGMSCTTYWKYRCTAGATGTTGATATATTCTGTTTATCAACATCTAGCGATGAGGTTCTATACTCTACTGATGATTCAAAAATTCCCTTCACTGTTTTCTTGACTGAATATTTGCGTCCTTTATTATTTCCATACGTTTCAAATTCAGATTTCAGTACATTTCTAATCGTTGTTTTACCTATACCGGTATATCTGCTAATATCAGCCGTAGTTACAGCATCATTTTTCAGGATTTTTATCGTTCTAAATGCATCAAGTACTAATTTATTTTTTGGAGTTTTATATCCACAATCACAACGTACAATTCTTTGACGTCCAGACACTATCGGCAAAAACTTTCGACATTCCGGACACTTCATACCTGGTTTTAAAGCATTAAAGGGATAATAATGTATGCGTTCATACTTACTATTAGGATGATGATGCTTTTTTAATAATTCTCCAATATATAGCTCTTCATTTGTCGGTTCCCCCTCATCTAACATTTTCACAATTCTTGAGACGTCCGTTGAATATAATAGCTTATCAGTATGTTCTAGCCCACTCAATTCAAATGTAGGATTAATAAATAACACATAACTTTTCACCTGATAATCGATATTATTTTTATAACAGAAATACTTTAACTTCTTCTCTGCTTTATCGAGTTGTACTAATGGATTGGCATTCACATAATTATTCTCACTCACAAAGTTATTATTACTAAATGTATACGGTCCGGCAAAATTTTTTACATCAATATGTATAATGAATCTGTCTTAAATCAACAAAAAGTCAAATTGCACTTCGCCATTACTCCTGATTCTCACATTCCATAACTTCACGCCGCCACGTGTACCTTTCAATGCATCATAGTATATTCTCTCTCCCATATACCCACGTTCAAATGTATATAACTGTGATTCATCAAAACTGTCCAATTCTATACGATTCTTAACTTCCCACAAATATTGTTCATAATCACTAAAATCATATAATTTTAGGAACATATCATCACCTCACATATAATATACAAATGAACACAAAAATTAACAAATTAATTTTACGTAAATTTTGTTAACAAAAAAAAGCACCCCAAAAAAAGGGTGCTTCACTCTCTTGCTTATGGGAATTTAGGGAACTGATCGAAGTTCGGCTGACGTTTTTCTTTAAATGCGTCACGACCTTCTTTCGCTTCATCACTTGTGTAGTAAAGTAATGTAGCGTCACCAGCGAATTGTTGTAAACCAGCTAGTCCATCAGTATCAGCGTTCATCGCAGCTTTTAAGAAACGTAATGCTGTTGGAGAATGTTGTAACATCTCTTTACACCATTGTACAGTTTCATCTTCAATTTGGTCTAAAGGTACTACTGTATTAACTAAGCCCATATCTAATGCTTCCTGCGCATCATATTGACGGCATAAGTACCAGATTTCACGTGCTTTTTTATGTCCAACGATTCTTGCTAAATAACCTGAACCATATCCAGCATCAAATGAACCTACTTTTGGTCCAGTTTGACCGAAACGTGCATTGTCAGCAGCGATTGTTAAGTCACATACGATGTGTAATACGTGTCCACCACCGATTGCATAGCCACGAACCATCGCGACAACTGGTTTAGGAATAACACGGATTAAACGTTGTAAATCTAATACATTTAAACGTGGAATATTATCATCACCTACGTAACCACCATGGCCACGTACTTTTTGGTCGCCACCTGAACAGAATGCTAAGTCACCTTCTCCTGTTAAGATGATTGCACCTACTCTTTGATCGTCACGTGCACGAGAGAATGCATCGATCATTTCCATTACTGTATTCGGTGTAAACGCGTTACGAACTTCCGGACGGTTGATCGTAATTTTCGCGATACCTTCAAAAAATTCATATTTTATTTCTTTATACTCTTTTAATGTTTCCCAAACTCTAGTCATGATTTTCCTCCTTGATAAACGATACTATTATTGTATCAAATATTTTTAAATTCTCCACATGAATTGTATGACCCCCTTCAATTATCATATGTCGGGCATCGGGCAGTGCTTCTACCATACGTTTAGCGATTGATTCAAACTTCTTATCTAAACTTCCAGTAAGCAATAAGACCGGTTTATTAAAGCTAGGTAAAAGCGGCCAGAGATTCGGTTGTCTGCCTGTTCCATATTCTCTTAAAGCTTTAGCAATACCCATTGGTTCGTGATGCATTCTTATCTCACGCTGTCTTGTTTGCTGTGCATCAGTTAACGGATGATACGTTTTAAATAAAGATAGCTTTTCCCAGTGTTTAATAAATGCCGGATAATCTGTTTCTATCCAATTACTGCGTTCTTCATCCTGCTGAATACGCTCTATTCTTAATTGCTCATCTTCAATTCCAGGCGTCGCACTTTCGATTATAAGCTTATCGATTAATTCCGGATAATGCAATGCAGTATATAGCGCTATACGCCCCCCCATCGAATAACCATACAGAATGATTTCGGTATATTGATTTCGATAACGCGTTAATGTTTGTGTTAGCGATGCTGCGATTGCATCAAATGACCACGTTTCATCCGTATTAAAAGCCGCTCCATGTCCTGGACATTCTACTAATAACACATCTGTGTGGGACAACAGTCTTTCTTTTGCTGGAAGAAAGGTTTGACTGCTACCCAGGAAACCATGAATCATGACAATAAGACTTTCTTTATCACGATTAAAATATTTATATTTCAGCATTGAGTTTCGCCTTTAAAGTAGTAATTAATACACTGTGTGCTTTCAAATTCTCTTCTCGGTCAGAAGTGATTTCTATAATATGACCGCTTGCTTTCGGTAATGTGATTTCATCAAATACATTAAATTTCTTATATTTAAAGTCATACAACTTTGCAGTATGTTCAAAATCGAGATTCAGCGGTGTGCCAAATAAGCGTTCAAAATGCTTCTTATCTTCATACTGTGGTAAATAACTGAATATACCGCCACCATTATTATTCATCACTACAATATTAATCATATGAGCATGGTGATATTCTGATAACATCTTCTGCATAACAAGACCGTTCATATCATGGAAAAATGAGATATCACCAATTATCAACGTCACCTTTTTATGTCGAGACATTCCAAGCGCCGTACTCACTACACCGTCAATACCATTTGCACCTCGATTACAATACGGTTTACCTTCAAAGTTTGTAAAGAATGTATCGCAATCTCTTATCGGCATACTGTTACCCAGAAAGATGACTTCATTCTTCTTGATTTGTTTAAAGATCTGATACATCGCACTACCTTCGTCGAATATCGTTTGTGTGTGCTGCATAATGTGATTGATGACTAAATCATTTAATGTATGCCAGAATTTAATCCATGATTGATTGTTGACTGGTTTCTCTTCTGCGACTTGTCTAAAGAAGTCGTTTGTAGTAATTTCGATAAATAAGTCCGGCACTTTCGGAAATGTATTAGGCTGAATTCTTGGTTGAATTAAAATTTGTGGTGCCGTCTGCGCTTTAACCCATTGATTGATCGCTTTCGATACAACTGCGTTACCGACACGAATAATATATCCCGGCTGAATATCTTTAATGACTTTAAAGATACTGTCTCCTGTTGTCACAACATTCGGATGTTTTAAATCACGAATTTGACTGAGCGGATCTGCAATAATCGGTATATTATGTATTGTAGAAAAGACAAGCATCTGTGTTAAATCTTCCAGCTGACAATCACCAACGATTATAATGCCTTTTTCCTGACGAATGATTGGTTTGACTGTATTGACATCAAATGTCTTCTGATAACTAACCTGAACCTTTGGGTTGATCATCATCATTTCTGCTAGCTCAAAGTCCGGCATCAATGGTTCTCTGAAAGGTATATTGAAATGTACCGGGCCTTTCATCGGTCCACTGAAATAACGACTAGACTGCATCATTACAGCATCGATAAATTGAATCGATTCATCTGTATCATCTGCGATCGGAAAGTCACGTTCATATTGAACAAAATTGCTAAACATCCCTACTTGATTAATCGCCTGTGGTGCACCGACATTGCGCAGTTCATGGGGTCTGTCACTCGTAATCACAACGAGTGGCATATGACTGATAAAACACTCAGACACTGCCGGTGTGTAGTTACTTGCTGCAGTACCAGATGTACAGAGTACAGCAACCGGCTTGTTCGTTGCTTTCATTAGTCCAAGTGCATAGAAAGCTGCACTGCGTTCATCTGGATGAATATACGTCTTCATCTTTGGATGAAGTTCACATGCTATCGCAACTGGTGTTGAGCGTGATCCAGGTGAAATCACTATCTCATGTACACCATAATCATATAATGATTTAACGAAATGAAACACTTGTTTAGTTAACGCGTCATTCATCTTCATTTACTCCTAACATTTCTAACATCGGTTTAAATTTAATTTCTGTTTCATAAACTTCACTCTCTACAACACTCGACTTAACAATGCCACATCCTGCAAAGAGCATCGCAGTGTTATCCTGGATCACCATCGAACGGATGGCAACGATAAACTCACCTTCATCATTTAAATCAACATAACCTAATGGTGCCCCGTATAATCCACGCCCTTCATTTGCTTCCGCTAAGAAATGCATCGCCGCACGTTTCGGAAAACCACCTAGCGCAGGTGTTGGATGTAGACTTTCAGTTACTTCTAATAATCCACCACGATTCAACTTCGCATTGATCGGTGTATATAAATGATAGAAAAATTGATTTTCTAATATATCCGGTGATTGTTTTAAAGTAATCTCATTTGTAAACGGTGCTAAATCTTCCTTTATACTTTCTACAACGATTTTATGTTCATATAGATTCTTTTCATCATCCAGTAACTTTTGTTTCGCATTATCAATACTTTTGCCCATCGTTCCGGCAATGGCATTTGTATGAAGGATGCCATCTTGCACCGCAACAAGCTGTTCAGGTGTCTTTGTAATAAATGTTTGTGCACCAGACTCTATTAAAGCAAAATAACTCACTTCATGATTTTTCATCGCCTGCTCGATGAGTGGCAATATATCGATATCGCGTGCCATTGTAATCTTTCTTTTTCTTGAAAGCACAACTTTTTCCAGTTTATCTTGCTGCATCATCGATATTGCTTTATGTGCATTAGATTTAAATAAGTCCAGATCAATATCTTCAGCAGATATTATTTTGTTATCTTGTACTTTTTCTGCTGCATGATGTCTTAATGCATCAATTATCTGTATTTTATCTGAAGACTGATCAACAAATATTATTGAAGCGTGTCCATTGCTTTCTACAACCTGTATTTTCGGAATGATGAAATGACTCTTTTCATATGCAGAAAAATTTTTACTTTCATTATTATCAAACTGGAAGCCACCAAAAAGTTTTAATTCATACTGCGAACCATTACCAATATATGCTGCATCCTGAACAATCGCCTTAAACTGTCTTTCGATATGTACAGGATGAATCGTATCTGCTGTAAGTACTGAATGATGACCGATACCGATTAACTTAAAAGATTTATCTTTATTGATAAAGACATAACGCTCTCCTGCAAATGCATGAAAATAATCCATGATCCATGCAACATTTAGCTGGAAGTCTAAATCAAATTGTTCTATTTTATTAATTTTATTCGTTGTTAAATGCGTCTCAAACTGTTGATTAATCGGCACATGCTACACTTCTTTCACTTCAAAATAATATACTTATTATTTTAACATTATTCAATGATTATTGGACAAATTATGCTAGATTTGTTGACGATGACTATTATTAAATATAAAATTTATACATTAAGAATAAAAGAGGTATGAATATGTCTGAACATTTACAACAACACACTGGTATTGCAAAGTATTATCACTTAATGCGACCACACACTTTAACAGCAAGTTTCGTACCTGTACTTGTCGGAACAGCATGCGCAAAATATTTCACTGATATCCGTATCGATCTATTAATTATCATGCTTATTGCGTGCTTACTAATACAAGCGGCAACAAATATGTTTAATGAATATTTCGATTATAAGCGCGGACTGGATGATCATACATCGGTCGGAATCGGTGGTGCAATCGTAAGAAATGGTATGAGTCCTAAGTCAGTATATAATTTAGCGATTGCTTTTTATATTATTGCAGCCATATTAGGTCTTTATATTTGTTCTCAATCGTCATGGTTAATCTTACTTGTTGGAATTGTATGTATGGCAGTAGGTTATTTCTATACAGGTGGCCCCGTTCCAATTTCATGGACACCATTCGGTGAAATCTTTGCAGGTTTCTTTATGGGATTTGTAATCATTATGATTACATTCTACATTCAGGTGGGACATCTAGAATGGTACCCTGCAATTATGTCAATTCCAGTTTCAATCAATATCGGCATGATTAATATGGCTAATAATATTCGTGACCGTGTAAAAGATAAAGCGAGTGGCAGAAAGACATATGTTATCTTAGTCGGGAAAACAATCGCAATTATTACAATGGCATTATTATACTTAATCAGTTTCCTGGTAGTACTGTATACAGTATTCTATAAACCATATGGTTCACCATTTTTATTACTTGTATTGTTAAGCTTTAACTTACCAATCAAAGCAGTAAATCGCTTCTTTAAAGGCAATACACCGATTGAACTCATGCCTGCAATGAAAGTTACGGGACAATTCAACACCGTATTCGGATTCTTATTTGCACTAGGCTTATATCTCGCAGCATTAACTGCAATTTAAAAAATCGTGAGGCTATTATGAAGTGCACCCCTAAAGTTGAACCTTAAAATTCAACTTTAGGGGTGTTTATTTTGAATAAAAAGCATGAACTTGATTTTAAATTAAGAATTATTAAAGAATATAAAGATGGAAATATTGGCTATGATTCATTGGGTAGAAAATATGATATTCAACCTTCAATACTAAGAACATGGATTTATCAATTTGATACCTTCGGT